>JAZOTL010000127.1:0-15967 GCA_045657645.1 Eubacteriales bacterium | reverse complement strand
TGTCTTCCTAAGACCGCTTGGCCTCCGACTTCCCTCTGATGTATATGAACAATCCCCTTTGCAAAAAAATGCCCGTTATCACTTCCTCTAATAAGCTCCGCACTTACACCAGCGCAAGATATTATACTGACGGGGAAATTTTGGAGATCATCACAGGAGGGAAAAACTAATGAAACAGTTTAAAGGTAGAGGTGTAACCCCCGGGGGGGTAACTGCCGAAGCAGTTGTTACCACCGAAGGCTTTAACACCCTTGCTTCACTTCAAATGGCATTACAGTTTGGCGATAAAAAAGTAAAATGCGGTGACCAGAGCAACAAGGAGCTTTACGGTAAGTCTTTGCTGGGCAAAGCCCTTTGTCTGCCCCAGACTATCGGCTCAACCACAGGAGGTCTTGTGCTTTACTGCGCTTGCTCTATGGGCAAAAACCCCGCTTGTATGTTGTTTGCTAATCATATCGACTCCCTTGCGGCTGCAGGTGCAGTTCTTGCAGACGTTTGGGTTGACGGCGTAACTATGCCTGTTATCGATTGCCTTGGTGATGAATTTCTTGATTACGTTAAGGACGGAATGAAGATAACTGTAAAGGCAGACGGCACTGTTGAAGTAGAATAAGCGGGTAGCACCCGCAGGCAAAATCGGGTCTTATATAACTGCAAACGCAGTTCCCGAAGATAAAATTTTTTCTATATATTAATAAATAAGACAATATCTGAAATCGGCAGGGAGAAAAAATCTCTCTGCCGATTTTTATATTATTACCATTGACTTTGCAAAGCTTTTATGATAATATAACATATGATATATAACAATAACTATATTATAGAGGTATATTATGCCGCCTAAAGTAAAAGTAACAAAAGAAGATATTATAAATGCCGCTGTAAACGTTGTACGCAACAGCGGCGCGCAGGCAATCAACGCAAGAACGATCGCTTCGGCATTAAACTGTTCTACACAGCCGGTGTTTTCAAATTTTGCAACAATAGATGAACTGCGTCTTGCAGTTGTTGAAAAAGCGGATGTATTATGTCAAGAATATATGCAGCGAGAAGTAGAGCGTGGAGAATTCCCCGCTTACAAGGCAAACGGTATGGCTTATATCCGCTTTGCAAAAGAGGAAAAAGAATTATTTAAGCTCTTATATATGCGTGACCGTTCAGAAGAATCAATTTCTCAAGGGTCGGAAATCAATGACAAAATGGAGTCTATTGTCCATAATAATACAGGACTTAGTGGTGCAGATGCAAAGCTGTTTCATCTTGAAATGTGGGCGTACGTTCACGGAATTGCCACTATGTTTGCAACAGGCTTTGAAGACCTTGACCCCGAGCTTGTAAGCCGTATGCTCACAGATTCCTATCAGGGACTAAAAAAGCAATATGGGATGGAGTAACAAATTATGGATGCTATCAGAATTGAAGGCTTAACAAAAAAATATAAAGACGTAATTGCGGTAGATAACCTTAGCCTTTGTGTTAAAAAGGGCGAGTTGTTTTCCCTGCTTGGGGTAAACGGGGCAGGAAAAACAACCACAATTAAGATGCTCTCCTGCCTTACACAGCCCACAAGCGGTGACGCTTTTTTGAACGGCAAAAGCATTGTTGGCGATACTGCCGCAGTAAAATCACTTATCGCCGTATCTCCTCAGGAAACTGCGGTGGCTCCTGCCCTTTCTGTACGTGAAAATCTTGAACTGATGTGCGGTGTTCACGGATTTTCAAAGGAAAAGCAAAATAAAAAAATTGAAGAACTGACAAAACTGCTGGGCCTTGAATCTGTTATTATGAAAAAAGCAGGTAAGCTTTCGGGCGGTTGGCAACGCAGATTGAGTATAGCTATGGCGCTGATAAGCGAGCCTGAAATTCTTTTCCTTGACGAACCTACCCTTGGGCTTGACGTGCTTGCCCGTAGTGACTTATGGGATTTGATTCGTTCTCTCAAAGGGAAGGTTACGATTATTTTGACAACACACTATATGGAGGAAGCCGAGGCACTTTCTGACCGTATTGCTATTATGAAAGAGGGCAGGCTCCTTATCTGTGATACCGCTGACAAGATAAAGGAAACAGCAGGAACAGATAATTTTGAGCAAGCCTTTATCCGTATAATTAAGGGGGTAACAAAATGAGAATGCTTACCTTTGCAAACAGGAATACAAAGGAAATATTACGAGATCCGTTGAATCTTATCTTCGGGCTGGGATTTCCCCTTGTACTGATCTTACTGTTGAGCGCTATACAGGCAAATATCCCCGTAGAGCTGTTCAAAATACAGAGCTTAGCTCCCGGTATTACGGTCTTTGGTCTTTCGTTTATGACGTTGTTTTCTGCCACCATTATCGCAAAGGACAGGGGCAGCTCCCTGTTGCAACGCCTATATACCACGCCGCTGACCCCAACGGATTTTATCCTTGGTTACACCTTGCCCATTATCCCCATTACCGTGGCTCAATGCGTTATCTGTTACATTGCCGCTATCATTTTAGGTCTTGATATTACGGTTAATATCCTGTACGCTGTCATATTTATCATTCCCCTATCCATTCTCTACATTGCTCTGGGCCTTCTTTGCGGAAGCGTGTTCAACGATAAGCAGGTAGGCGGTATATGCGGCGCTCTGCTTACCAACCTTTCAGCATGGCTTTCAGGCGTTTGGTTTGACCTGGACCTTGTGGGAGGAGCTTTTAAGAGGATTGCATACTCACTTCCCTTTGTGCACGCCGTAGAGCTGGAGCGCGCTGTACTTGCAGGAAAATTTGCAGATATTTTCCCTCACCTCTTTTGGGTGCTGGGGTATGACACCGTCCTTTTGATATTAGCGATATTACTGTTTTTGCGGCAGATGAAAAAGCAATAATAATTCAGGCGACAGAAAATTCTGTCGCCTTTTTTTATTAATCTATTGACAAAACCGATACCTCGTGTTACGATGTATTATGTAAAGGGAGGTATTGTATGGACATTCAGTTAAAACGAGGTCTTTTGGACGTATGCGTGTTGGCTGCGATTAAAAGCGAAGATTCATACGGCTATAAGATTATTAAGGATATGAAGCCGTATATTGAGCTTTCTGAATCCACCTTATATACCATTCTAAAACGTTTGGAAGCAGCAAATATGTTGACCGTTCGTACTGTAGAGCACGGCGGCAGGCTCCGTAAATATTACCATATAAACAATGAGGGACTTAAACGCATAGAGGATTTTAAAAACGAGTGGAAAGAGATGCTCTCTATTTACCAATTTGTAACCAAGGAGGATAAGGGCGATGACTAAACAAGAGTTTCTTTTGCAGTTACGCAAAGGCTTGAAAGGCTTGCCACAGGATGATATTGAAGAACGCTTGACTTTTTACAATGAAATGATCGAAGACCGAATGGAAGAAGGTCTTTCGGAGGAGGAAGCGGTTTCGGCAGTTGGAGCTGTTGATGAGATCATTACTCAGGTAGTTGCAGACACTCCTCTTACCAAAATTGCAAAGGAAAGAATAAAACCCAAAAGACGGCTGAAAGGATGGGAAATTGTACTTTTAGCACTTGGTTCTCCTGTATGGCTTTCATTAGGTATTGCCGCATTTGCCGTAATTCTCTCACTTTACATTTCCTTGTGGTCTGTGATTATTTCCTTGTGGGCAGTCTTTGCTTCTCTTGCCGCTTGTTCTGTCGGAAGTGTGCTGACGTGTGTCATTTTTACCGTAGACGGTAACTGCGCTTCAGGCGTTGCTATGCTTGCCGCAGGTGTTGTTTGCGCAGGACTTTCTATCTTTATGTTCTACGGATGCAAGGCAGCAACAAAGGGTACTTTGATACTCACAAAGAAAATAGCAATATGGATTAAGAATTGCTTTAGGGGGGAGGTAGCGTAATGAGAACAAAAACAAAAGTATGGCTTATTATAGCAGCTTCTCTTGTGCTGATTGGCTGTATTCTCTTTGCAGGTGTAATGACAACGCTTGGATGGGATTTTACTAAACTGGCAACGGTTAAATACGAAACAAACACTTATGAAATCAGCGAAGCGTTTGACGGTATTTTTGTGAATACGGATACTGCAGACATACACTTTGCACCGTCTGATAACGAAATATGTAAAGTGATTTGTTATGAACCGGATAACGCAAAGCACTCTGTAATTATTCAAGATGGCACTCTTACCATCGATGTGGTTGCCAAGAAAGAATGGTATGACTATATCGGAGTAAACTTCGGCTCACCTAAGATTACGGTTTATCTTCCAAAAGCGGAATACGCCTCACTCTTTATAAAAGGAAGCACCGCAGATGTTGAAATACCGAAAGATTTTAACTTTAAAAGTGTTGATATCTCGTTAAGTACAGGCGATATTAGTATTGAAAACATATCCGCAGATAACCTTGACCTTACTGTTTCAACTGGCAACGTTACCGTTTCTAATGTGATCTGTGAAGGTGATACCAACATCAAAGTATCAACCGGAAAAACCAAATTAACCAATATCGAATGCAAAAACTTCATAACCAGTGGAAGCACAGGAGATATATCCTTAAAAAATGTTATTGCCGCAGAAAAACTCTCGATCAAGAGAAGCACGGGCGATGTAATTTTTGACGGCTCGGATGCCGCTGATATTTTTGTTGAGACCGATACGGGAGACGTTAGCGGAAGTTTGCTTACCGATAAGGTGTTTATTACCCAAACCGATACGGGCAGAGTTGAACTTCCTAAAACAACCACAGGCGGCAAGTGCGAGATAAATACCGATACGGGAGATATTAAAATAACAACTAACTGAAAATGACGGCAAGGAGAACAATTCTCCTTGCCGCAATTTTTGCATCAAAAAGGTAGAAAAAGTAACAGAACAATGATATAATAAACAATGAAATTGATTACCGAGGTGATAATGTGAACCCCGCCTATTATCTAATATTCATTTTATTAATTATTTTTTTGCTGCAAAGCCAAAACAACAAAAATGCGTGGATGAAGCAGCATATCAAATCAAGAAAAACGGAGGACAAAACAAAAATGTCAGAGCTTGCAAAAAGATTTATAGAAAAGGAATGTATCATCTATACATTCAACGGAACCCAGATAACAGGAATAATAAAAGAGGTAACAGATACGGCTGCACTTATAGAGAAAAACGGTACAACAGAAGCTGTAAATCTTGATTTTGTTGTAAGACTGCGTGAATATCCCAGAAAGAAAAACGGTAAGAAAAAATCAATAATTGCGGACTAAAAGAAAAATGACACTTGAAACACAAAGACTTATCCTTCGCCCCTGGCGGGAGGATGATGCCGAAGACCTGTACAAATACGCATCCGATCCCGATATAGGCTATCCTGCAGGCTGGCCTGCACACACAAGCGTGGAAAACAGCCTTGATATAATAAAAAATGTTCTCTCAACACCCCACACCTACGCCGTATGTTTAAAGGAGAATAACAAGCCTATCGGCAGTATCGGCTTAAAAACAGGGGATGCAACCGACCTGACCGACCGTTTGGACGAATGTGAACTTGGTTATTGGCTTGGAAAGCCCTATTGGGGCAGGGGTATTATCCCCGAAGCCGCAACCGAGCTTATCCGCCACGCTTTTGAGGAGCTTTCTATGGTCGCTGTATGGTGCGGATATTATGATGGAAACGAAAAATCCAAACGAGCTATGGAAAAGTGCGGATTTACCTATCACCACACCACAAAGAACGTTGACGTGCCCCTGCTGGGAGAAAAACGCACAGGCCACGTAACTCTGCTCACAAGAAAAGACTGGGAAAAGAACAGATATCTATGGAAAACAAAAAAAGATGCAGTTGGGTCAACTTAAATAATGATACCTACGTAAATTACCACGATAATGAATGGGGACAGCCTCTGCACGATGATAAAAAGCTCTATGAGCTGCTCATATTAGAGGCCTTTCAGGCAGGGCTATCCTGGGAATGTGTACTTAATAAACGACAAAACTTCCGCGCTGCTTTTGACAATTTTGATGTTGATAAGGTGTCGGCTTATGACGATGCAAAAATACAAAGACTGATAGGCGACCCCTCAATAATTCGCAACCGTTTGAAGATAAAGGCAGCTATAAACAACAGCATTGTATTTAAAGCAATACAAAAGGAATTCGGCTCCTTTGATGCTTATATATGGTCCTTTACAAACAACTCTGTTGTTTACGAGGAATTCACCCAAAGAACCACTTCCCCATTATCCGACAGTATATCAAAAGACCTGAAAAAACGCGGTATGACCTTTGTGGGATCTACGATTATATATTCGTATTTACAAGCTATAGGGATAATAAACGGACATTCAAAGGATTGTTTCTGTTTTTCAAAAAACAATTAAAAACAGTCGGCAAATGCGAGATAAATACCGATACAGGAAACATTGAGATTGATATATTATCTTAATAAAAATTCCCCCGTCACGGAAAACATTGAGGGTGTAATTTTTTATTAATCTTTGCTTATAACTTTCTTCTGCCAGGACTTTTTATGGCATTCAGGGCACTTCATATATCTGGTTCTGCCCATATGGGGTGCTAAATTAACTGCCTTAAATGTGGGAACATATTTGTGACCACACTCCTTACATTGGTAATATCCTGCTACCTGCTCTATTTTTAACATAAAGGGCAAGGCAATCAAAAAAGGAATTAATCCGATAACAATAAGTAAAATTCTAAGCCACTCTGCCATAGCTACATATGAAGCAACGATCGCAAATACAAGCATTATTGTTATGCATAACGCGCCTATCAAAACTTCTAAAAACAGCAATCTCTTGTCAGCTTCTTCTTTCTGCTTTACCATTTCAAGCAGATTTTTTTCTAATTCTTTGTTGTAATTTTCCATTGTAACTACCTCCCCGGTTAATAAATCATTAACTGTAATTTCAAGAAGACCGCACAGTTCAAGCATAATTGACGAGTCGGGCAAGGCTTTTCCCGTTTCCCATTTTGATACTGCCCTGTTGGTAATATTCAATTTATGCGCCAACTGCAGTTGGGTTAAATTCACCATTTTTCTACGCTGGGCAATAAACCTTCCGATTTTCACTTGATCCATAGTCTGCCTCCCTTCACTATTAGTATAAATGAATTTCTATAAAAAATCCACGTACTTTTGGTTGATTAATGATATATCAACTATTGGTAGATATCCGTAATATTAAATCTTGTCTTTAATTATCCCCAAAGTTTATCTTTATTCCCTTATCATCGCCGGAGGATGCACTCGGCATATAGGGGGCAAGCACACGTGCAGTGTTATACAGGGGCATTGACTGGAGATAGACCTTACCGGGGCCTGTGATTCTTGTGTTAAATAATCCCTCTCCGCCAAAAAACATATTTTTTACACCCTTTACCCTTTGAATATCCATAGTACAGCTCTCGCTCATTGCCGCAAGATAACCTGTATCTACGATTATACTTTCGCCTGCCATAAGGTCATATTCCTTACAGTAGCCGTCTATTTCTATAAATACCAAGCCGTTTCCGCTTACCCTCTGCATAATAAAGCCTTCACCGCCAAAGAATCCTGCACCAAGCTTCTTTTGGAAATACACAGAGAGCTCCAAGCCCTTTTCCATTGCAAGAAAGCCCGACTTTTGAACTATGATGCCGTTCCCTTCCCTTACCTCATAGGGAATAATTGAACCAGGGAAACTGGAAGCAAAGGCTATCATTCCGCTGCCACCCTCAGGAGTATATTCGTTCAAGAATATGGATTCACCCGAAAACAGTCTGCCAATAGCTTTCTTTATTCCGCCGCCGGAGTTGGTTTCCATATGCATATTGGGGCTCATCCAGCTCATCGAGCCGCCCTCTAAACAAAGGGTCTGCCCTGCCTCAGGGTAGCATATAACAACAGGCATATTTCCGCCCTCTATTTTATAATTCAGCATGATATAACTCCTTGTTGCTTTTTGTTTTATTTTACCACACCCCCACGCTAAAATCAACTGATTTAATTAGAAACGAAAAACATAATATAAATTTGAAATTATCCCCCTTACTAAAAACAACGAATAAATCCCATATTTTTTCATAGTATATACGGGGTGATATATTATGAAAAAAAGCAAATGGAAGGTATACCTTATCTCAATACTTATACCGGAGATAGTGGGTATATTGGCAGGATTATTAACTGCCGGGGGAATGGATAGCTATAATATGCTTGAAAAGCCTGCTCTTACTCCGCCGGCTATTGTATTTCCCATTGTGTGGACTATACTCTACGCACTAATGGGAATAAGCGCGGCAAGAATATGGCTTGCTCCACCTTCAAAGGACAGAAGTCAGGGTATAAAATTATACGCATTGCAGCTATTCTTCAACTTCTTCTGGAGTATACTCTTCTTTAATCTACAGGCTTTCGGTTTTTCCTTTTTGTGGATCATCGCGCTCTGGACTTTAATTCTTTTGATGATAATTACCTTTTACGACGTGGATAAAACGGCAGCCTATCTGCAGATACCCTATCTTGTTTGGGTAACCTTTGCAGCATATCTGAACTATATGGTATGGATGTTAAATAAATAAAGCTGACCCAAAGGTCAGCTTTTTTATATTTTAGTTTGCAGTATTGCCTGCAGCACCATCCACGTTAAGGAGCAGGTCGCTTTCTCCAAGCACGTTGGGGAGCTGACCGTTCCACTTGTTCCACTTAATATACTCTATGTAATCGGGGGAAAGAGCAAGAGCGTCCTGTATAAGCTTAATGCTCTGTGCCTCTGCCTCTGCCTGAGTAATGGTCTGCTGTGCCTCTACCTCAATACGGGCAAGGTCCTGTTCAGCCTTAAGTGCGTTCTGCTGTGCAGTCTGCTTTGCTTCAACTGCGGCATTGAATTCTTCAGAGAAATCAAAGTTTACAATGTTGAATATTTCAACGGTTATACCGTACTGCTCTATCTTAACAGAAAGGGCATCCTTTATCTGGTCGCCTACTGACTGGCGCTTTGTAATAAGCTCCTCTGCGGTGTACTGTGCTGTAACAGCCTTAATACTCTCCTGTATTGCAGGAACGATAACTACCGAACCGTAATCCATACCTACGTTCTGATACAAGGTAGAGGATGAGGTGTTGTTAACGTGATAGTTTACCGCAACAACATAGGATATTATCTGCAGGTCCTTTGAGGAAGCGGTACCGGAGGTTTCGGTCTTTTGAGTACGGTTGTTCATCTGCACTACTTCTTGTACAAAGGGAACCTTAAAGTGTATACCCTCGGAAAGAACCTTTTCTTCAACTGCGCCGAAGGTAAGCACAACGCCTGTGTGACCTGCCTTTACAACGGAAAAGCAGTTTACTACAAGCACAATAGCTACAATTACTATTGCGGCAATAATTATTATCTTTGTTGTAGTTTGTTTGCTCATTTTTTCTCCTTTTTCGGCATTTTCGCCCAAAATATTTCTATGTATTTATTATATTCCTTATAAAAAAATCTGTCAACTCACAAATGCAAAAAAATGGGTAACAAAAAAACTACCGCAATGCGGTAGTTTTTTAATTACTTATTCTTCTGTTGCCTCTGCTTCGCAATCGCAGCATCCGCAATCGCAATCCTCGTCCTCGTCATCACACCAGGACCAATCATCATCGCAATCGCAACCGCAGTCACAATCATCGGGACCGTAGATATATTCCTCAACATCGCCGAGGTCTTCATCGATCTCTTCGATATAAGCGTTAAGGGTATCAACTTCATCCTCAAGATCAGCAACTGTAAGTGCAAGATCGTTTATAGTGTCAAGCATTGCATTGATAAGCTTTGTTTCGGGCTTATCAGCGTCAAGATTCATTCCTTCTGCCAAACCCTTAAGGTAAGCAGCCTTTTCAGTAATGTTCATTTCACATTACCTCCTTTATTTTAATTATGCTCTTTCGAGATATTCACCTGTACGGGTATCGATACGGATAACGTTATCGATCTCGATAAAGAGGGGCACCTTAATGGTTGCGCCTGTTTCAACTGTAGCAGGCTTTGTAGCACCCTGTGCTGTATCACCCTTGTAGCCGGGCTCAGTATCAGTAACTGTAAGCTCAACAAACATGGGGGGTTCTACTGCGAAGATATCTCCCTTGTAGGAAACTATCTTACACATCATTTCTTCCTTAACGAACTTGAAGTTATCGTCAAGCTTGCTTTCCTCGATAGGAAGCTGCTCATAGCTTTCCATATCCATAAAGTAGTAGAGCTCACCGTCGTTGTAGAGATACTGCATCTCTCTTCTGTCTACCTGTGCGTTTTCAAACTTTTCGGTAGGGCTGAAAGTACGCTCAACAACAGAGCCTGTCTTAACGTTCTTACACTTGGTACGAACGAAAGCCGCACCCTTACCGGGCTTTACGTGCTGGAATTCTACTACCTGCAGTACGTTACCCTCATACTCAAATGTTAAGCCGTTTCTGAAATCACCAGCTGTTACCATATTATATGACCTCCAAAGTGTTTATAATCATTATTTTCTTAATTTTACTATATTTTTTACTATATTTCAAGGGTTTTTATAAAATTTCTATCAAATGCTTGGGGCAATTAGTAATATTCTCGATACGGTCAGCGTGGAACACCACCATATCCTCTATTCTAACGCCGTATTTACCCTCAAGATAGATGCCGGGCTCACAGGTTATAACGTGACCGGGAGCAAGCTTTTTATCTCCACCCCTGAAGGAAACGGTAGGTGCCTCGTGGATATCAAGGCCAACGCCGTGACCCAAGCCGTGACCAAAACAGCCTTCATAGCCTGCGTTATAGATATGGTCTCTTGCAACGCTGTCAAGCTCGCTGCAGGAAATACCAAACTCTACTGCCGCAAGTGCCTTTTGCTGTGCGGTAAGTACTGTATCATATACCTTTTTCATTTCATCGTCTGCACGCCCTATACAAACCGTACGGGTCATATCCGAGCAATAGCCCTCGTAAACACAGCCGAAGTCCATTGTAAAAAAGCCTTTTTCCAGCTTTACGGGGCGCGGAACACCGTGGGGCATAGAGGATGCACTGCCCGATACCGCAATGGTATCAAAGGAAGCGGCAGATGCACCAAGGCGGCGCATAGTAAATTCAAGCTCAAGAGCTACCTCCTGCTCGGTACGCTCGGGATTGATAAATTCAAGAATATGCTCAAATGCCTTTTCCGCAATTCTTTGAGCGGCTACCATCTTTTGAATCTCACCCTCATCCTTGTACTCGCGGAGATTTTCTATAACGTTACCCAGCTTTACAAGCTCGGTTTCGGGGATATCCTCACAAAGCCTTGCGTGCTCATCCACCGTCATATGCATATCCTCAAAAGCAAGGGTAGAAACCTTCATTTGCGCAAGGGCATCAGGAAGCCATACACTGCGGCGACCCTCAAACATTACCACCTCAAAATCGCTCTTTGCTTCCTTTTTTGCCGCCTCAATATAGCGGAAATCGCAGAAAAGTATAGCTCTGTCTGCCGAGATAACAAGGCAACCGTCGGTATAATCAAAGCCGCAAAGATAGCTTATATTCTTTTCATGGGTTATAATTGCGGCATCTGCCGTTCCCTCCAGCTTGCGGCGGAATCTCTCTAATCTGTTGTACATATTATCCTCACTTATTATAATATTTTTTCATTGCAAGGGCGTCGTCTGCCTGTGTTCCTGCAGACTCGCATATTATACGGGGGCACATACCCTCTTTTATAATAGCTTCCATAAGAGGCTCAAAGGGAGGGCCGTAAACCTCATCCTCAAAGGTAAGGTGCTTCTTTTCGCCCTTATCCGTATATTCTATCTTTGAAAAATGACAATGGAGATACTTAGCCTTTTCCTGTGAAAGCTTTTCTCCTATAAGGTCAAAAACACGTCTGTAATCATCGGCGGTGGTAAAAACCCCACCCACGTCTCTTGCGTTAAGATGGCCAAAGTCCACCACGGGGTACAGGCGGCTGTCGGTGGTGCAAAGGTCTATAACCTCTTCAAGCGTACCAAGCTGGTTTTTCTTGCCCATGGTTTCAAGGCCAAACTTTACATCGGTATCTCCCACCGCATCAAGGGCGCGCAGCATTGTGTCACGGGCAAGCTCCACCGCTTCCTGCCTTGAAATTTTGGAAGCGCTACCCGTATGGATAACTATTTTATCGGCTCCCAGCGCTTCTGCCGCGCGCACGCTCTGGGTTATATAATCAATGCTTTTAAGTCTTTTTTCCTCTTCTACTCCTGAAAGGGAGATGTAATATGGGGCGTGCAGGGATAGAGCAATAGAGTATTTTTTCGCTTCTTCTCCTATAGCGCGCAGCACCGCTTCCCCTGTGCGCACACCGTTTCCGCATTGATATTCGTAGGCGTCAAGTCCTATCCGGGAAAGCCATTTCATTGCTTCTTCGGTTCTTTTGTAACCTTCGGCGTAAAAGCGCTCACAATTACCCGCAGGGCCAAACAACGCTCTATCCATCATTTATTATCCTCACTGTGTAATCTTTTGTATTTACGTAAAAAGGGCTTTTCGCACATACGCTTAAATCTGAAAAAGGGTGTAAGCTTATCCTTTATTGGCAGTACAAGATAACTGCGCAGACCTGCGCATTTGCCTGCCATAATATCGGTAAACACCTGGTCGCCTATAAGGGCGGTGGTGCTTTTATCGGTACCCATATGAGCCATAGCACGGCGTATATGCTTGCCAAAGGGCTTTGCGCTCTTGCCTTGAGCAAAGTATCCAAGCTCACGGTTAAAGCCCGCTACACGCTGATGATTATTGTTAGAAACAAAGGATATCTTTATCCCTGCCTCCTCCATTGTGCGAAACCATTCAAGCACAGAGGGGGTAGGCCCCTCGTCGTCATATGTAACAAGGGTGTTGTCTATATCAAGCACAAGGCCGCGAATACCGTTAGAAGAAAGCTCCTCCGGTGTTATCTTATATATATCGTCTACAAATTTATCGGGTATAAAATATCTGTCAAGCATACTGACCACCTTAGGGCAAATTTGATTATCGTTTATATTGTATCATAATCCGCCCTATGTTGCAAGTAGTGTTTTTTCCGCTTTTGAAAAAGCGGAACCAAAACTTTAATCCTTGCATAATGTTTAGTTTTAACCGCACATTTTATTGCCCTAAATTAAAGTTCACACAATCCCACGCATAACCGGTCAAGCAACACAATATAATGTACAAAAAGACAGGAGGAAAAGCTATGTTTATATATTCCGTAAGGGCAACCACAGTAAAATTTGTAGGGGTGATAGTGTTATCCCTTGCCGCGCTTATCGCCCTTATCGTTTTTATACCAACCGAGGATAACACCGTTTCCGCTTTTACTGTGGGAAGCGAAATTAGCTACGATAACGTTAAAACAAACGATGACCGCAGGGCATTTTTATCCCAATTCGGCTGGGAAACATCAGAGGAGCCTATCAAAGAAAAGACCGTTACCATACCCGAGGAATTTAACAGGGTATTTACGGGATACAACGAAATGCAGAAAAAGCAGGGACTTGACCTTTCAAGCTACAAGCGCAAAGAGGTACAAAGCTATACCTATGAGGTAACAAATTACGACGGCCACGAGGGTAAGGTTTTGGCAAACATCCTTGTTTACAGAGGCAAGGTGATTGCGGGGGATATATGCTCTGCCGAAGCCGACGGTTTTGTTCACGGCCTTGAAAAGGAATAGTCTTTAATTACTTTGACATACCGCTGTATATGTGATAAAATGTAATTAAAGTAATATGACGGCGGTATGTTATGAAAAAATATATTATTGCTCTTGATGAAGGCACTACCAGCGCCAGAGCCATACTTTTTGATAAGGATTGTAATATAATAAACACGGCACAGCACGAGATTGCACAGCATTTTCCAAAGCCCGGCTGGGTAGAGCAGGACCCTATGGATATCTATGCAAACCAATATGCCGCCCTTACCGAATGTATTGCAAAAAGCGCTGTACGCATAGAGGAAATAGCAGGTATAGGTATAACCAACCAGCGTGAAACTACAATAGTGTGGGAAAAAGCAACGGGCAGACCCGTTTATAACGCAATAGTATGGCAATGCAGAAGAAGTGCCGATATTTGCGAAAAGCTTATTTGCGACGGACACGAGCAGTATATACAAAAAACCACAGGCCTGCGCCCCGATGCATACTTCAGCGCCACAAAGATAAAGTGGATACTTGATAACGTTGAAGGTGCAAGGCAAAAGGCGGAAAAGGGTGAGCTGCTCTTTGGCACCGTTGATACCTGGCTTGTATGGAAGCTTACCGACGGAGCAGTTCACGTAACCGACCGCACAAACGCATCCCGCACTATGCTTTATGACCTTGAAAAGGGCGATTGGGACGAAAAGCTGCTTTCCATACTTGATATACCTAAAGCAATGCTACCCAAAGTTGCCTCTTCAAGCGAGATATACGGAGAAATGAATATTATGGGCGCTTGCCTGCCTATATGCGGCATAGCAGGCGACCAGCAGGCGGCGCTTTTCGGTCAATGCTGTTTTAGCGCAGGAGATATGAAAAACACCTACGGAACAGGCTGTTTCCTCCTTGCCAACACGGGAACAAAGAGAATATCAAGCGCAAACGGACTTATCACCACCGCCTGTGCTACCGAAAAGGACAAGCCCTTTGAATACGCACTTGAGGGTAGCGTGTTTGTAGGCGGTGCGGTAATAAAATGGTTAAGAGATACTATGCGCCTTGTTTCCGATGCAAAGGATACGGAGTATTTTGCCACAAAGGTTTCTTCTACCGACGGAGTTTACATAGTACCCGCTTTTTCGGGCTTAGGAGCTCCCTATTGGGATATGCACGCAAGGGGAGTTATCACGGGAATTACACAGGGCACCACTCCAAACCATATAATACGGGCAGCCCTTGAAGCGATAGCCTACCAGACAAACGACGTTATAAAGGCTATGGAAGCTGACTTTGGCCACAAAATATCACATCTGCGTGTAGACGGGGGTGCAAGTGCAAACAACTTCCTTATGCAGTTCCAGTCAGATATATCGGCAATTCCCGTTTCAAGACCCCAGACAATGGAAGCAACGGCTTTGGGTGCGGCATTCCTTGCAGGGCTTGCCACAGGATTTTTCAAATCGAGAGAAGAAATAAGCCAAAAGCTGAAAACAGGCAGAGAGTTTATTCCTCAAATATCAGAAACAGATCGCGAACAACATCTTAACGGATGGAACAAGGCAATAAATGCCTGCAAGGTATAAAAATGAGTATAAAAATACAGGATAAAAAGGTTCTTTCGGTAAACGGCAAAAATTATTTAGCAGGGCGCATCTACCTTCCCGAAGGTGAGCCTAAAGGCTTTTTCCAGATAGTGCACGGAATGACAGAGCATATTGCAAGATATGACGGCTTTATGCGTGCTATGGCGGAGGCAGGCTATATCTGCTTTGGCTATGACCACTTAGGCCACGGCCATACGGTAAACGACAAAAGCGAGCTTGGTTACATTGCTCCAAGGGACGGTTGGAAGCTCCTTGTACGTGACGTGGAGAACTATTATAAAGGGGTAAAAGAGGAGTTTGCAGATAAAGACCTTCCCTATTACCTTATGGGGCACAGTATGGGCTCTTTTATAGTACGTGTTGCTCTTATGATGAACAAAGCCCCTGACAAGCTTATTATAATGGGAACGGGCGGCCCTAACCCTGCTACAAATGCAGGCCTTTGCGCCATTGCTATTATAAAAAAATTAAAGGGTGATCGGCATATTTCAAAATTTATAGACACCCTTGCCTTTGGCTCGTACACAAAGCGCTTTAAAGAGGATGATCCACGCAGCTGGCTTACAAAGGACACGCAGATACGCAAAAAATATGCCCAGGATCCCCTTTGCACCTTTAAGTTTACCCTTTCTGCAATGAACGATCTTATAACCCTTAACAAGGTGGCAAACTCAAAGCAATGGTTTAAAACCTTCCCCAACCATCTACCCGTGCTTCTGGTATCGGGAACAGACGACCCCGTT
>JAZOTL010000126.1:0-27728 GCA_045657645.1 Eubacteriales bacterium | reverse complement strand
ACGACATGGCTACGATCCGACTTTACATTTCCTTTAAATATTCGCAGGAATTTTTGAAGCTTTTTGTTTCCTCATCCGTAAGGACAAGGCGCACCTTTGTGGAGGCTCCGTTGCGGTTTATAAGGGTTGGGTTGCCTATATATACGTCCTTTTCATCATATTCGCCGTTTAATAGGGTAGAAACGGTAAGCACGCTGTTTTCATCACCGAAAATTGCTCTTGTAATTCTTGCAAGGGCCATTCCTATGCCGTAACAGGTAGTTCTTTTGGCTTCGATGATCTTATAGGCCGCAGTCTTAACCTCTTCGTTTATGTTTTTCAGATCATCAATATTAAATCTGTCTGGGTATTCTTCAACAATTTTAAGAATAGGCTTTGTTGCAATAAGCGCCTGGCTCCAGGGCACAAATTCGCTGTCACCGTGTTCGCCAATAACGTAGGCGTGTACGTTTCGGGGGTCAACGGTAAAATAATTGCCAAGAATATAACGTAGGCGAGCGGTATCAAGGGTGGTTCCGCTGCCTATGACCTTATCACTGGGGAAGTTTGAGAGCCTTTGAGTAAGTCTGGCCATAATGTCCACGGGATTGGTGGCTATTATAAATATCCCCTTAAAGCCGGATGCAACAACCCTTGGAACTATATCGTGCAGGATAGCCGCATTGCGCAATAAAAGATCCATACGCCGTTCACCTTTGTTTTGGGGCGCGCCTGCGCAGATAACTGCAAGGTCTGCATCGTAACAATCCTTATACGTTCCCTGATATATAGTCATTTTGTGTGAAGAAAAGGCCAGCCCGTGGTTTAAATCCATTGCCTCTCCTTTTGCCAAAGCTTCATTTTTGTCTATTAAAACAAGCTCGTTACAAAGTCCTTGGTTTAAAAGGGCATAGGCGTAGCTCATTCCCACAGCCCCACAGCCTATTATTGCAACCTTACGATTATCCGATGAATATAACATAAAAAACCTCTTAATAAATATAGCTGAAGCAATCGCTTCAGCTATATTATGGGTTAATTATTAAAATTTATTCCTGTTTTTGTGCCTGTTTGTCATTTTTGGTTTTTGCGTATTTAGCAATTATGCGGGGGCGGATAAATTTATCAATACACCATACAAGCAAATTCATAATAAATATGGCAAAATAAACTCCGTCGCTGTTTTTGCCAAAGTATCTTATTAACACCGTGATAAGTGCGCATCCTATACCGTATATTACTTTTCCTTTAGGTGTAACGGGAGAGGTGGTATAGTCGGTTGCCATAAAGAATGCTCCAAGGATAAGCGCTCCCGAAAAGAGCTCCATTAGCATAAATTCATAGCTTTGTACCGTTTGTAGCTGCGGGGAAGTAAAGGTAAGCAGGGCTACCGTACCTATATACGCCAGAGGAATATGAGGGGTAATAACCCGTCGTGCCAAGAGATATAAACCGCCTAAAATCAGCAATAGTGCCGAAACCTCACCGATAGTACCGGGTACATTACCTATAAACATATCAAACAAGGAGGCTTCAGGGGTTATACCTGCTTTTATCGAGGCAAGGGGTGTGGTGCTTGCGGTTATATTGCCAACGTTTATCCCGATTGCGGAAAGCTTTTGGGTTAGGGGCTGTGTGAAAGCACTCATCTTTGAAGGCCAAATAATTGAAAGTAACAGTCTTGCCGCAATGGCAGGGTTTACTATATTTTTGCCAATGCCTCCAAAGAGCTGTTTTGCAATAATTATTGCAAAAAACGCACCCATAACGGGCGTCCACAGGGGAACGCTTGCAGGAAGGGTAAAAGCTAAAAGCATACCTGTAACTGCCGCCGACCAATCAAATATCGTTATGGGGCGGTGTGTGAATCTTTGGAACAGGTGTTCAAATATTACACAGGATGCAATGCTTAAAAAGGTGAGTGTTAATGGACGCAGGCCAAAAGCATATATAGACCATATAAGGGCAGGCATAAGGGCAATAAGCACGTCAAGCATAAAACTCTTTGTGGTATCAGGGTGCTTTATGTGGGGTGGTGCCGCTGTAATGTTAGCCTTTTTGTTTTTAGGCTTTTTCTTGCTCTTTAACTCTGTTTTGGCTGTGTGGTTAAGGGATGCTATGGGTATACCTTCGGGGCAAACGTAGGAGCACGCCCCACATTCAATACAACTCATAACGTTATGTTTTTCGCATTCCTCGTATTTTTTGTTAAGTGAGTACTGCGCAATGTAGTTTGGCATTAGGTTTGCAGGACAAGCCGAAACACATTTTCCGCAACGTATGCAGCTGCCTTGCTCCAAAGATTGATTTTTGTTTTTAGAAAATACAAGTATTGCAGATGTATCCTTTGTAACAGAAGCATTGGGATCACATACCGCCTCACCTGTCATAGGACCGCCCTTTATTGTAAGCTCGGGGTTGTTATCGCTAGCTTTGCAAAATTCTATAAGCTCCTTGTAGGAAGTGCCTATAGGGCACAAAATAGATGCAGGCTCCTTTATACAGTCGCCGTCTACGGTAACTACTTTATCTATATGGGGAGTACCGTAAGCAAAGGCTTTGAATATTTCGATACAGGTTTGCGCGTTAAAAACAACACAACCAACGTCAACAGGTAACTTTTGCTCGGGTATTTCCCGCTGGGCGATAGCTTGGACTATCAGGCGCTCGTTTCCTTGTGGGTACTTTGTTTTTACTACCTTTACCGAAATCAACGGGGTAGTTGCGGTAATATTTTCAAGTAGCTTTATTACATCACTTCTGCTATCTTCTACGGCAATCTCGGCATATGGCAGATCAAAAGCACGCAGCAGTATCTTTATACCGTTTATAAGTGCTTGGGGGTTCTCCAAAACAAGCCTGTGATTGGCGGTAAGGTATGGTTCGCTTTCAACACAGTTGATTATAAGGCGGTCAACCTTTCCCACACACGATTTTATTTTTGCGTAGGCAGGGAAGGGGGTGTCACCCGTGTCAACAATGCCCGCAGTGCGAACCGTTTCTATTATTTTTTTTGCGGTAAGGGTATCAAAAGGCTTATTATAGGGTGCAATTTCAGAGCAAAGCCTCATTTCGCCGTCATTTTCTATTTCAACGGTTGGCACACTCTTTCCCGTTGCGGTACGCACTTCTCCAATAGCAGTTACCCTGCCCGAAACACTTGCGTGCACGGGGCAGCCTATACCGTTGGTTATATTACCTATTATCTGTCCCCGGTCAACAATATCTCCAACACTTACACAGGGGGTACAATACCTTCCCGTATGCTGCGAAAGTGAAATTGTAACCTTTTGAGGAGCAGGGAATTTTTTTATTGGTTTATCAGCGGTGTTTTTAGATTGGGGTATATGAACACCGCCTTTAAAGGTAAACTTCAAACATTTCACCTCTCAATTCTTGCTTTGAATATATTATATGATAATTTGTAAGATAAAACAAGAGGAAAACGGGTTTAGGATGAAAAATAGTGTTTTTTACCAAAGGATAAAAAAAGATTAAAAAAAAGCAAAAAAAGTGTTGACAACTGCTTTGTGTTATGCTATAATACCACTTGCCGCGGAATTCACGGCATATGGCGGGATAGCTCAGTTGGCTAGAGCAATCGGTTCATACCCGATAGGTCGTGGGTTCAAGTCCAACTCCCGCTACCAACGGCCCGTTGGTCAAGCGGTCAAGACACCGCCCTTTCACGGCGGTAACGGGGGTTCGATTCCCCCACGGGTCACCAAAAAGAAAACCATCCATCCGGATGGTTTTTCTTTTTTTGTATTCATTACTACGTATGGGGGAATCGAACCCTGCGAGGGCTTTTGGCGCAGCAAAAGCTGCCCGATGGCAGGTTTTGCACACAAAAGGTGCGCAGTTTTGCGGGAGCAAAACAAGCAGGTGAAGATTTGCGGAGCAAATATTCTTCCCCCACGAGTCACCAAAAAAGAAAAACTCCTTTGCGAAATTTTTGTAAAAAGATCACTATATTAACAAAATGTCATTGGGTAATATTGACAATTAAGCAAATCTATTGTATAATTGGCATATAAACGTTGTAGGTTCAACAAAATTTTAGAGGAACAAAATGATCGATAGATTTGAACGCTTTTCACATACTGTGTGTGAAATTACGAAATATTGGAATAAACTTGCCACCATAGAGATGGAAAAATACGGCCTGAAGGGTTCAAGTGTAGTTTATCTTACCACCCTTTATCACCATTCTGAGGGTGTTACGTCTGCAACCTTGACCGAGCTTTCTGGACGTGATAAAGCGGATGTTTCCAGAGTTATTGCGGCTATGGAAAAGAAAGGGCTTGTAGAAAGAGAAGCTGTTAATAATAATCTCTATCGTGCGCTTGTTAAGCTTACCCCTAAGGGTGTTGCTGTGGCCGAGGAGGCAATGAAGCGTGCCAGTCTTGCAGTTGAAATTGTGGGTGGCGGTATACCTGAAGATAAGCTAAACGTGTTTTACGAGTGTCTTGACCGTATAGAAAAAAACCTGGAAGCGGTTAGCTTGACCGGATTGCCAAAATGCAAATAACAACTTTGCTTTATGGTTCAGATAATTATATTTTCACCGTGACCTTTGTTGCGGTGAATTTTTTTCTTGACAAGATGGTGTAAGGGTGGTATAATCATAACAGTTTAATATACTAAACCGTTGAAGCGGAAATAAAGACGGAAAATGCCTCTACAGAGAGCTTGGGTAGCTGAGAGCCGAGCGAGAAACAAACTGTCAAATGGGCCGCGGAGGGTGCAGTCAAATGTATTATTACAAAGTATTCTGCAACGTATGGCATACGTCAATTGCCATGGGTATGTTGGTACCCGTAAGTGCACGGTAGACCGTGAAGCAAGGTGGCACCGCGGATAATGTTTATTCGTCCTTGACAGGAGTATTGTTCTGTCAGGATTTTTTATTTACTGAGGAATAATCTTATTAGAATTAATTGAAATTACCTTTTTGCGGAGGAAAAAATGAAACTTAACAACGTAGATTTTGAAACCTATTTTAATAATTACCCTGACCGTGAGGGTTACTTTGGAAGATACGGCGGTGCTTTTATCGAAGATAAGCTTAAAGCGGCTATGGCTGAAATTACCGAGGCGTATTTTTCCATTGCGCAGTCAAGAAAGTTCATTGCAGAGCTTCGCCGTATAAGAAAAGAATTTCAGGGCAGACCTACCCCCGTATCCCATCTTGAAAGACTTTCCGACGCTTTAGGCGGAAAGGTTCAGCTTTATGCAAAACGCGAGGACTTAAATCACTCCGGCGCACATAAGCTTAATCATTGTATGGGTGAGGCTTTGCTTGCAAAGTATATGGGCAAAAAGAAGGTAATTGCAGAAACAGGTGCAGGTCAGCACGGTGTTGCCCTTGCTACAGCTGCAGCGTATTTTGGTCTTGAATGTGATATATATATGGGTAGCGTGGATATTAAAAAGCAGGCTCCCAACGTTGCCCGTATGAAGATACTGGGCGCAAACGTAGTTGAGGTAACCCACGGTTTGCAAACGCTTAAAGAGGCAGTAGATGCCGCTTTTGATGCTTATAGTAAGGAATATAAGGAGTCTATATACTGTATAGGTTCGGTTCTCGGCCCCCATCCTTTCCCTATGATGGTGCGTGATTTCCAAAGCGTTGTTGGTATTGAGGCAAGAGAGCAGTTCATTGATATGACAGGTCATCTGCCTACTTCAATCGTTGCTTGCGTAGGCGGCGGTTCAAACGCTGCAGGACTTTTTGCAGGCTTCCTTAACGACCCTGTTGATATTTACGGTATAGAGCCTCTTGGCCGCGGTCCCAAGCTTGGTGACCACGCAGCCAGCCTTAAATACGGTACAGAGGGTATAATGCACGGCTTTAACAGTATTATGCTCAAGGATGAAAACGGAGAGCCTGCACCCGTATATTCTGTTGCAAGCGGTCTTGACTATCCTTCCTCCGGACCTGAGCACGCATTCTTGCAGGATATAGGCAGAGTTAAGTATGACGTTATCGACGACGAGGAAACTATAGACGCCTTCTATAAGCTTGCTCGCCTTGAAGGTATAATCCCTGCAATAGAAAGCTCCCACGCCGTAGCTTACGGTATGAAGCTTGCAAAGACCATGGACCACGGTTCAATACTTATCAACCTTTCCGGCAGGGGCGATAAGGATATGGATTATATTATTGAAAATTACGGAATAAGATAAATAAAAACACCCGAAAGGGTGTTTTTTCTTTATCTTATTCGCCTTTTAACTGTCTTATTGTTGCGGGGATATCTTCGGAATTAAACACCGCAGAGCCTGCAACGATGATGTTTGCGCCTGCTTCAAGAACTTCCTTGATATTCTTGGGGGAAATACCACCGTCTACCTCAATATCTATATTCTTGCCTGCGGCATCTATTATTTCCTTAACTCGCTTTATGCTGTTAAGAGTATGGGGAATAAAGGACTGACCGCCAAAGCCGGGCTCTACTGTCATAACAAGTATCATATCCACAAGGTCAAGATACTTTTCTATCGCTTCGGGACGGGTGTTGGGCTTTATGGAAAGACCAACCTTTTTTCCCTCCTTGCGGATAGCGGCAATAGCTCCCTCAACGTCAAAGGTGCTTTCAAGGTGTATGGTTATAATATCCGCACCTGCCTTTGCAAACTGGGGTATGTAGCGTACAGGGTCTGTTATCATAAGATGTACGTCAAAAACCGCTTTGGAATGAGGGCGTATAGAAGAAACTATTACGGGTCCCATAGTTATATTAGGCACAAAAATGCCGTCCATTACGTCAATGTGAAGATACTCTGCTCCTGCAGCCTCAACCTTTTTTACCTCTTTTTCAAGGTTGGAAAAATCGCATGCAAGTATAGAGGGTGAAATTTTTATCATTTTTAGAAAACCTCCTGAAATAAGTTGTTTTATCTATTTCTTTTAAAAATATTTTGTGTTTTATGTTTTTTCTTTTTTCTTTGCTCTGTGTATGAGGTGGCAGCAAAATCAAAAGTTCATATCATACTAAGGGGATGATAAATTTCCCGAAGGCGGCAAAAAGGGAAAATAAAAAACAAAGGAAGTGAAGCCTTATTGTTTTGCTTGCCTTCAGTTCATATAGGGAAGGGTCACACGGCTCTTCCCGTTTATTTTGTAAGCAGTACCACGGCGTGGCAGGACATCCCCTCAAGCCTTCCTGTAAAGCCCAGCTTTTCTTCAGTGGTAGCCTTTATGCTGATACGGGAAATATCAACAGAAAGTGCAGCTGCAAGCTTGGCTCTCATTGCTTCTATATGTGGGGCAAGCTTGGGTTTTTGTGCGATTACTGTTATATCGGCGTTTGAAATAGAGTAGCCCATATCCTTTGCAAGGTGATAAACGTGCTCTAAAAGCTCTATACTGTATGCGCCCTTGTAGCGTGGGTCTGTATCGGGAAAATGTTTTCCTATATCGCCGAGAGCAAGGGCACCAAGGATGGCATCAGAAAGAGCGTGGGTCAAAACGTCTGCATCCGAATGACCAAGCAAGCCTAGTTCAGAGGGAATCTCAATACCTGCCAAAATAAGCTTTCTTTCCGGGTCAAAGCGGTGAACGTCATATCCGTGACCTATTCGTATATCAGTCATTGCGTGCCTCCTGCCGTCTTTCGATTATTATTTTTGCAAGCTCCATATCCTCCGGAGTTGTTATTTTAATGTTTTCATAGCTTGTTTGTACAAGCTTTACTTTTGTTCCTAACCATTCGCAAAGGGAATTATCGTCTGTTCCTTCAAAGCCCTTTTTCTTTGCGTAATAGGCTGCCGCGCGGTACAGCTTACTGTTAAAAACCTGTGGCGTTTGCGCCTGCCATACAAGCCTTCTTTCGGGGGTGTTATCTATAAAGCCCTTTTCATCTGCAAGCTTTACCGTATCCTTTGCAGGAACGGCGGCTGTTGCGGCCCCGTATTTGTAGGCATTTTTTATAACGTTTTTTATTTCCTGTGTGGTGATAAGGCAACGGCAACCGTCGTGTATTGCCACGTAGTCACACCTTTCGCTTATGGCATTAAAACCGTTCATTACCGATTCCTGCCTTGTGGCACCGCCGCACACAACGGTCTTTATCTTTTTAAAGCCGTAATCGCGTATAAAACCGGCGTATTCGGTTTCCTCGCCTTTTTTTGCTACGATAACAATTTCTTTTATTTCATTACAAGACTCAAATGCGGCTATAGAACGGGCAACCACCGGCATTGAACAAAGCGTTGTCATCTGCTTTGTTTGTGCCGTTTTCATACGGCTT
Source organism: Eubacteriales bacterium (assembly GCA_045657645.1). Classification (GTDB taxonomy): domain Bacteria; phylum Bacillota; class Clostridia; order Oscillospirales; family CAG-272; genus RGIG7300. Next base: position 19,494 of record JAZOTL010000126.1, on the reverse strand, counting down.
CCGCTTCCGCCTGCTACGATAACTGCGGCACAGCGGTGCTTTTTTAAATCTATGTATGGTGCTATTTTTTGCAATATCTTCATCATTTCACCTCCGAAAGGCTTAGATATAACGATTATAGCACATTTTTTTTGATTTGTACAGTAGAAGAAAATATAAAAAATTAATATAATATATTTGAAATATATTATAAAGTGTGATATAATTTAATGGAGTATATAATTATAGAATTTTAAGGGGAGAAGAATAGGTGAAAAGCGTGATAGTGGAAGCATGGGATTTTTTCATAAATCAGATGAGCGCCATAGGTATAACTGATTTTATTGATATTGCCATTGTTTCTGTATTGATATATTACATATTCCGTTTTGTGCGGGAACGCAGAGCAGCAAAGCTTGCGATAGGTGTTATGATATTATTTGTCATACAGCTTATGAGCAGCGTATTTGATTTTGTGGTTTTGGGCTATTTATTGCGCAATATTCTTCAGGTAGGGCTTATTGCGGCGGTTATAATATTCCAGCCGGAGCTTCGTTCCATACTTGAGCGTGTTGGCGGCGACTCACTTAAAGGTCTTCGCAGCATAGTTGAGGATAAGGATGACAAGGCCCTTGCTCATTTCGTTGATGAGTTAAGTGAAGCCGTAAACGAAATGTCTATGTCCAAAACAGGTGCACTTATAGTTCTTGAGCGTACAACCAAGCTTGGCGACGTTATAAGCACCGGAACGCTTATCGATGCGCAGATGACCTCAATGCTTTTAAGAAATATATTTTTTAATAAATCCCCCTTGCATGACGGTGCCGTTGTAATACGCGATATGAAGATACATTCCGCAGGCTGTTTATTGCCCCTTGCAATAAAGAGCGATATTACAAAGGAGCTTGGTACCCGTCACCGTGCGGCACTTGGTATAAGCGAGGCAAGCGATGCTCTTGTCATTGTAGTTTCCGATGAAACAGGTATTGTGTCAATTGCAAATAAAGGCACTTTGAAGCGTGGCTACGATATGGTTAAGCTGAAAATGATGCTTAATTCTGTTTTTGGGGATTCTTCCTCCTCAAAGAAGAAAATCAGAAAAAAGAAAGATAAAAAATTAAATAACGGCAATAAAAAATAAAACCGAAGGGAGGAAAAATGTTGTTTAAAAAGAGCGAAGCTGTTGTTGTTAGCATAAACGGCGGCAAAAAAGAAGAAAAACGTAAGAGTGATATACTGCCGAAGATAATCTCGGTGGTTCTGGCATTCATCCTTTGGTTTTATGTTTCTGCTGTAGAAAGCCCCATACATGAAAAGACCTTTAGCGCAATCCCTATCGTTATAGAGCAGGGCAATACAGCGCTTGCGGTGTATTCGGGTGCCAATTCTACCATCGATATTACCGTCAGAGGTAAAAGAAGCGCTTTAAATCAGATATCAAAAGAAGATTTCTTCTGTACAGCGGATATAAGTGCTTATACAAATGCGGGCAAATATTCTATACCCGTTTCCGTAGATCTTCCCGATAACGTAACGTTGGCTGAAAAATCTATCAACAATCTTACGGTTTATCTTGACGTAAGAAGTACAACCACGGTGCCTGTTGTTGTTGAACCGATAAATTATTTCCTTTCCGAGGGTATGGAGCTTGCTACGGGAGATGAAATAGTAAAGGACGTAAGTGAGATAACCGTTACAGGTCCTCAAAGTGTACTTGCTCATATAGTGAGTGCTTATCTCGGTGTTGATTACGGCGGAAAAACTATTACCTCATCCTTTACTGCCTCAGGCTCTGTAAAGCTGCTTGATAAAAACGGACAGGCAGTGGAAAATCCTTACGTTAGCAGTAACGTATCTAATATAACCGTTACTGTTCCCGTATACGTAACAAAGGAATTACCCCTTACGGTAGAGTTTAAGCACGGTTATCTTGATAGCGAAAATTCAAGAGTAAGTGTTTCTCCTAAAAAGCTTACTGTGAGAGGTCCTGTTGAAACCTTGGGAGAACTGGAAAGTCTTCCGATCAATACCATTGACGAAAAGACACTTACTTCAAGTAAGGTTACCGTACCCATAAAACTGCCGGATGGAGTTACTATGGTTGGCGAAGAATTTAAAAACGCGGAGGTTTCCGTAGGTCATATCAATACCACCGAAAAAACATTGCGTATAACCGATTTTAAACTTTCAAACCCGGAAGATTATAAAGTGACCTTGCCCGAATCTCTGAACGTTAGATTCAGGGGTCCCAACTCGGTTATTTCCTCTATGAAAGAGGGTGACGTTACAGTTAACTTGGATCTGAGTTCGGTTTCTGCGTCTGCAGGGGATCTTACGCTTCCTGTTGTGATAAATATAGCAAACGATCTTTCGGCTGCAGGTGTTTATGAGGTAGGGGAATATACCGTAACCGTTACAGTTGGATAAATGAAACAAAGAATAATTATTACAGATATACGACTGCCTTTTACTGCGCACGAGCGCGAGGCAGTCGATACTGCCGTAAAAAGAGCAAAAAAAGTGGGTCTTAGGGTAAGCGACCCATATATATACAAGCGTTCAATCGACTCTCGCCGTAAGGATAATATACTGTTCGTATATTCAGTTTCCCTTGAGGCAGAGGGGGTAAATGAATCGGCACTTAAAAAACTTAAGGCTTCTATTGAAAAAAATTCTTCGCTTGAAATAAGCTACGGTAATGAAAAGCTTTCGGCACCACCTGTTGTGTGCGGCTTTGGGCCTGCGGGTATGTTTGCGGCTTTGCTGCTTGCAGAAAACGGTTACGCCCCCGTTGTGATAGAGAGGGGAAGTGACGTTCATACAAGAAGGGCGAAGGTGGAAAGCTTCTTTTGCGGTGGTGAGCTTGACACCGAAAGCAATATACAGTTTGGCGCAGGTGGAGCGGGCACTTTTTCAGACGGTAAGCTTGTTACCCGTATAAATGATCCACGGGGAAGGTACGTATTTTCCAGATTGGTTGAATTTGGTGCGCCAAAGGAAATAATGTATGATGCAAAACCCCATATAGGTACAGACCTGTTGTTTGACATTGTTGATAATATTTCAAAACGCATTTGCTCCCTTGGCGGTAAGATATATTACGATACACGCCTTGAGGGTATATCACAAAAAAACGGTAGCGTTTGTGCTGTAAATACCTGTGGCGGTATGCTGGATGCGGGCGCGTTGATACTTGCTACAGGTCATAGCGCAAGAGATACGTATAGGTATCTTATGGCAAAGGGCTACGCTTATGAAAACAAACCTTTTTCTGTGGGTGTTCGTATAGAGCATTTGCGAGAGGATATAGACCGTGCTATGTACGGTGATAATGCAGGCAATCCCTTGCTTGGTGCGGCTCCCTATAATTTCTCCTATAGAGAAGGGGATGCAGGGGTTTATACCTTTTGTATGTGCCCCGGTGGTGAGGTTATTGCGGCTACCTCCTGTGAAGGCGCGGTAGTTACCAACGGTATGAGCCGTTATAAAAGAGACGGTGTTAACTCCAATGCGGCAATAAACGTATCGGTTAATCCAAAGGATCCTATCGAATTTCAAGAAAACCTTGAACGGGCGGCTTTTGTGGCGGGCGGTTCCTCCTACAGCGCACCCTGCCAATGCGTAGGAGATTTTCTTGACGGAACACTTTTTGATAAGCCCTTGCGTGTAAAGCCTACCTATAGAGGTGGGGACGTTCGCATTTATGATATAAACAATCTGTTTAGCTATGACGTAAGCAGTATGCTTAAGAAGGGTATAGCTGAATTTGATAAAAAGCTGAAGGGTTATGCTACTCGGGATGCGGTTCTTACAGGTGTTGAAAGCCGTACCAGCGCTCCCGTGCGCATATTACGTAACGAGGATTGCACTGCCTTAGGCACCCATAACCTTTATCCCTGTGGAGAGGGCGCAGGTTATGCGGGAGGAATTACAAGTGCAGCAGTGGACGGCATAGAATGTGCATGCCGCCTGATGAATAAATTTAAGGTTTTGTAAGCACTTTGGTTGTTGCCGTATTACGGCATTTTGGAGTTGCAGAGAATTTCCGCTAATTTCCATAAGTGCTTGCAATCTCATTGTAATCTGTGTTATAATATACTTTACCTTTGATGAAATTATAGTGGGTATATTATAAAAAACAACATTAATTGGGAAGGAGACGGCAGATGTCTGTAAAAGGCTGGCGCAAATTATATGACAATTGCATAGATGATAATGCTGTAGCGCAATTATGCCAGAAGCTTGGGATACTGCCGACTACGGCTAAACTGCTTTGGCAGAGGGGATACAAAACTCCTGAAAATGCCGCTTCCTTTATATGCAAGGAGGATAGTATTTTCCATGATCCGTACCTTATGAAGGATATGGAAAAGGCTTGCCAAAGAATAATGCTTGCCCGTGACCGTAACGAAAAGGTTATGATATACGGTGACTATGATGTGGACGGTGTTACCTCTGTTGCGGTGCTTTATCTTTACCTTTCATCCCTTGGACTGCAGGTGGATTACCATATCCCCGGCAGATTAAGCGAGGGCTACGGCATCAACCGCGGTGCCGTTGATAAAATAGTTGAAGACGGTTACACCCTTATGATAACCGTTGATACGGGTATAACCGCAGATGCGGAGATATCCTATTCTTTAGAAAAGGGTTTGGAAACCGTTGTTACCGATCACCATGAGTGCCATGGTGATATCCCCAAAAATGCTTGTGCGGTAGTTAACCCCAAGCGCCCCGATTGCACCTACCCCTTTGAGGAGCTTGCAGGTGTAGGCGTGGTGTTTAAGCTGATCTTTGCCCTTGAAATAAAAAGGGTAGGGGATATAAATACTGCTATGCGCAACGTTTTTAATGAATACTCCGATCTTGTTGCCATAGGAACAATAGCAGACGTAATGCCCCTTAACGATGAGAACAGACTTATCGTTTCCGCAGGCTTGAAAAAGCTGGAGTTAGATACCCGTGTGGGATTGCAGGCACTTCTTTGTTCGGGCTCTGCAAATCAACCCAGGCCTAAGCGTATTACCTCTTCTACCGTTGGCTTTGCTTTAGCACCCAAGCTTAATGCGGCAGGCAGATTGAGCGATGCTTCCATTGCTTGCTCACTTTTGTTGTCTAAATCCGAAGATGAAGCACTAAGGCTTGCTGATGAGCTTTGTAATATAAATACTGACAGGCGAAGTGAAGAAAACGTTATAACCGCCGAAGCCATTGCTATGATGGAAGAGGGTTATGATTTTGAAAAGTACCCGGTTATAGTTCTTGCAAAGGAAAATTGGCATCACGGTGTAATAGGAATAGTTGCTTCCCGTATTACCGATAAGTATGGCCTTCCTGCAATACTTGTGTCCTTTGATGAAAACGGTGTTGGCAAGGGCTCTGGCAGAAGTATTAAGGGTCTTAACCTTGTAGATGCACTTTCTTATTGTGAGGATCTTCTTGAAAAGTACGGTGGCCACGAGCTTGCGGCAGGTCTTACCGTTACAAAAGAAAATCTTGATAGCTTCCGTGAAAAGATAAATGAATACGCCAAAAAGGAATTTCGTATAACCGAGGATAGCGAGTATATAGGCGTTGATCTGGAACTTGGCGAAAATGATATAACAGTTGAACAGGCAGAGGAGCTTTATCTGCTTGAACCTTACGGAACTGCAAATCCTTCACCTCTTTTTGTTATGAAGGATGCTTGTGTTGAAAGCGTTATGGGTATAGGAGCTGATAAGCATACACGCTTTAACCTTTCTAAAAACGGTCACAGCTTCTGCGGTGTTTATTTTGGTAATTCCCCCCGTGAATGCGGTGTATCTGGCGGTGATAAGGCGGATTTTGTGTTCAATCTTGAAATAAACGAATTCCGTGACAGAAAAAATCCCCAGCTTAATATCAAACGTATCTTCCCCCCTCAGTCACTTGTGCACAGTCGTGGCGAGGAGATAGAGCTATATAATAAAATTAAATGCGGAATGATAATACCCGCAAATACGGATATAGTTCCTAAAAGAAGTGATTTTGCCACGCTATATACGTATATAGATCGCAATGTAAAAAAGAATGTGGAAATTTATCCCCTTTCTGTGCTTGAAGCGGCTTGTTCCTATGAAGGAACAGGGCAAAGTGTTAAGCTACGTTTTATGCTTGATATTTTTTCGGAAATGGGACTGTTATCTGTAGAAGCCGTTGACGGCGGAGCAGATGAAAGCTATCGCATTAAGCCTAAGTTTGTCCGTGGTAAGGTTAATCTGGATAAATCGGCAATCTTAAGAGAATTAAGAAGTAAACAGGAAAAGATTTGATATGGAAGATAAATATTCAGCCATAAGTAAATTACTTTTTACCCTTGAAAAAACGGGTAAGGTTTACGATATTGAAAAAATTAAAAAAGCATATCTTTATGCGGCGGAGCTCCACGAAGGGCAGTTCCGTAACAGTGGTGAGCCCTTTGTTTCTCACCCTATTGCCGTTGCGGAGATCGTTGCAACCCTTGAGCTTGATACCGATTCTATCTGTGCCGCTTTGCTTCACGATACGGTAGAGGATTGCGGAACAAAGACCGATGTGGAACAGCTGCGCCGTTTGTTTGGTGCAGATGTTGCAATGCTTGTAGACGGCCTTACAAAGCTTGTAGAAATACCCTTTGAGGATAAAGAGGATGAGCACGTAGAAAACCTGCGTAAGATGCTCCTTGCTATGTCTAAGGATATAAGGGTAATATTCATCAAGCTGTGTGACAGGCTTCACAATATGCGTACCCTTGATGCAAAGCCTCCTGCAAAACAGCGTATGACAGCTCTTGAAACTATGTACGTATACGCACCTTTGGCTCATCGCCTTGGTATGCAGCGTATAAAACAGGAGCTTGAAAATATATCCGTGTTTTACCTTGACCCCATAGGCTTTGACGAGGTAAAACAGAATGTAGAGAATAAGTATGGTCGCAGCCGTGATTTTGTTGAACGCGCCCGTACACAGATATCCGAAAAGCTTGACGAAAGTAATATTAAATATTCCCTTGAAGGTCGTGTAAAAACCGTTTATTCCATCTATAAAAAGATGTTTGAACAGAACAAGAGCTTTGAGGAAATATTCGACTTTTACGCTCTTCGCGTTATTGTTAATACCGAGCTTGAATGTTATACCGTGCTTGGTATAATACATGATATGTTCAACTCTGTCCCCGGCAGATTTAAGGACTATATATCAACACCAAAGCCTAATATGTACCGTTCCTTGCATACAACGGTTATAGGCCGTGACGGTATCCCCTTTGAGGTTCAGATAAGAACGTGGGAAATGCACCGTATTGCAGAATACGGTATAGCAGCCCATTGGAAGTATAAATCCGGCGCGGAAAGCAAGCAGGAAATAGACCGCAAGCTTCAATGGATTGCAAAGCTTATCGATACCGAGGATGAAACCCGCGATGCCGATGAGTTTATGCAGGCGCTTAAGATAGATATATTCCACGATGAAACCTTCGTGTTTACCCCCAAGGGTGACGTTATCACCCTGCCTTGGGGCTCCACCGTTATCGACTTTGCATACGCTATACACTCTGCGGTGGGCAACAAGATGATAGGCGCGAAGATAAACGGTATGATAGTACCTATAGACCGTGTTCCCCAAAACGGTGAAATAGTTGAGATACTTACCTCAAACGCCGCAAAGGGCCCCAGCCGCGACTGGCTTAAAATAGTTAAGACGGGTGAGGCGCGTACCAAGATAAGACAATGGTTCAAAAAGGAAAAGCAGGCTGAAAATATGCAGATGGGCAGGGCGGAGATCGACCGCGAGTTCCGTCGCTTTAATAAGACCTGCACAGAAGAACAGCGCGAGGAAATACTTTCCAAGGTTGCCGCCCGTGTTGGTATACAGAGCGTAGACAGTCTTTATAACGTTATCGGATACGGCGGTATGAGTATGGGTAAGATCGCCGGTAAGATACGAGACGAGTTTGCCCGTGTTGTTAAGACCGATCCTATCCCCGTTGCCATTAATGAAATAAAGGTAACAAACAAGCCTAAAAAGAACAGCGGTGGCGTTATTATTGATGGCGTTGACGGTTGTATGGTTAAGTTTGCTAAATGCTGTAATCCCTTACCGGGAGATGAGCTTGTTGGCTTTATTACAAAGGGATACGGTGTATCTATCCACAAGCGTGATTGCCCCAACGTTCATCTTAATATCGATAAGGAAGAATATGAGGGCCGTTGGGTAAGTGCCCGTTGGGAAACAGGCACAGGGCTTATGGGCTCACCTCATCTGTTTGAGGCTATGCTTGTAATTACCGCCCGCAATAACCTTTCCTTACTTGCAGAGATAACTGCTATCCTTGCTGAAATGCGTGTAAACCTGCTCTCCATAAATACACAAAAGGCAGAAGGGGAGGACATAGTTCTTAACCTTACGATAAGCTGTAAAAACCTTGAACATATGAAGAGCATTATGTCCAGACTTAGAAGTATAAAGAATATAGAGAACGTAACAAGAGGTTTTGTAAAATGATAGCTGTAATTCAAAGGGTAGACGGAGCAAAATGTACCGTTGACTCTGAAATCACAGGGCAGAGCAAAATGGGTCTTTGCATACTTTTGGGTGTATCAAAGGAAGATACCGAAGAGGATGCAAAACTGCTTTGCGAAAAGATATCAAAGCTGCGTATATTCTGTGACGAAGATTATAAAATGAATCTTTCGGTAATGGATGTGAACGGTGAGGTTATGGTAATAAGTAACTTTACCTTGCTTGCCAACTACAGCCATGGCAACCGACCTGAGTATTTTAACGCAATGCCACCAAAAGAGGCTGACAGGCTTTACGAATACTTTGTATCCCTTATGAAAACAAAGGTATCTCACGTTGCCACGGGACGTTTTGGCGCAGAAATGCATATAGATCTTTCCCTTGCGGGCCCCGTGACCATTGTTATGGATAGTGACAGATTAAAGAAAAAGAGGTGACACAATGATCGTCAACATAGACGGTACCATCAACAGGTTCTATGTTCAGACCCTATGTATGGTTTTTTTCCCCGGCGCGAAATTTGCCGAAAACGAAGAACCTGACGATAATACACCCATAGTTGATATATATGAAAGAAAAACTCCCGAAGGAGTTTTTGCCCGTGCGGTAATGAAGGTAGGTTCAAAAACCACCTCTCACGAGCATACAGAGCCCTATTCCGATGATCCTAAAATAAGAACCGAAAAGGTTGCTGTGGGAGTAGCCCTTTTTAAAGCGGGAGAGGCAATGTTTAAGGTAACTCCTTCCTGGGGTATCCTTACAGGTGTGCGCCCTGCAAAAATTGCAAGGGAGCTTATCAATAACGGTCTTAACCGTACTGAAATGAAAAAGGTACTTACAAAGCAGTATTTTGTAAATCCCAAAAAGGCCACCCTGCTCAGTAATATAGCACAGATAGAGAATAAGATAATCAAAAAGATAGGTGATAACACTTGTAGTCTTTATATCTCGATTCCGTTCTGTCCTTCAAGGTGTGCGTATTGCTCCTTTGTTTCTTACGCAACACCAAGGCTTATATCCCTTATTCCCGAATATATGGATAAGCTGTGCGTTGAGGTTGAAAACACCTTAAAGCTTATAAACGAGCTTGGTCAAAGGCTTGTTAGTATTTATATAGGCGGCGGTACGCCCTCTATACTTTCACCTGCACAAATGACAAGGCTTTTTGATGTTATTGCTTCAAACACCGACCTTTCCACCGTAAAGGAATTTACCTTTGAAATGGGTAGACCTGACACGGTAACAAAGGAAAAGCTTGATATAGTACACGCAGCAGGTGTTAACCGTATAAGTATAAATCCCCAAACCTTAAACGATGCAGTGCTTGAAACCATAGGCCGCGAGCATACAGTAGAACAGTTTTACAATGCTTATGATAATGCTGTGGCTTCCGGCATACAATGTATAAATACCGACCTTATTGCAGGCCTGCCGGGAGAAAGCTGCTCCAGCTTTTTCAAAACGGTGGATGCTATCGTGCGGCTTAAACCCCAGAACATTACGGTACATACCTTCTGCATAAAAAAAGCGGCTGATATACTTAAAAACGAAAAGGACGTATATTCACCCTTTAATTCCGCAGTAGGTAAATGCGTAGATTACGCCCAGGTGCAAACCAAAAACGTTGGTTATTTACCCTATTATATATATAGGCAGAAAAACACTATCGGTAATTATGAAAACGTAGGTTTTTCACAGCCCGGCTTTGAAGGACTTTATAACATCTATATGATGGAAGAAATACATAGCGTGTTTGCCTGTGGCGCAGGCTCTGTTACAAAGCTTGTTTCGCCCAACAGGGATACCATAAAGCGTTTGTTTATGCCCAAATATCCTTATGAATATCTGTCTGATAAGGTAAATGATGAAAAAATGGAAGAACATTACCAAATGTACAGAGAGTTTTACAACCAACATTTTTCAACGGAGGAAAATCAAAAGTGAAGATAGATAAGCAGAAAAAGACCAAGGTTCAAAAAACGGCAAATCTTTTCGTAACAGGTGTTGTTGCGCTTACCGTTGCTAACCTTATTATCAAAATAATCGGCGTTATGCTTAAGGTGCCCCTGGCAGGCATCATCGGCAATAACGGTATGGGCTTCTATAACGGTGCTTATGACGTTTACGTGTGGCTTTATATGGTGTCTACTGCAGGTTTGCCTGTTGCCATTGCAATGCTTGTAAGTGAAAGCAGAGCAAAGGGTAATCTGCGTGAACCCCAAAAGATATTCGGCGTTACTATAAAGCTTCTTGCGGCCGTTGGTCTTGTAGGTACCTGTGCGGTGCTTTTCGGTTCCGGACTTATTGCGGATAAAATATACAAGATGCCCGGTCTTGAGTGGTCCTTGTGTGCTATCGCACCCACCCTCTTCTTTATTTGTATTTCCTGTGCGATCCGCGGTTATTTTCAGGGTTATCAGATAATGATGCCTTCGGCTATCTCTGAGGTAATGGAAGCCTTGGGTAAGCTTATTTTCGGTATTGCCTTTGCATGGATGGCAATGAACGTTATGCCCGAAGACCTGGTAGTGCTTAAGGGCGGTAACGGTAAGTTTGCTGTTGCTGCTGCTATGACTATACTTGGTCTTACCTTGGGTGTGGCTCTTGCTATGCTTTACCTTATAGTAAAGAAGGCTCGCTTTAATAGCAAGCCCTATGACCAAGAGTTCTTGCAACCCGATAGCTACAATATGCCTATGCGCACCAACAAGCAGATCTTAAAGGCCCTTGTTGTTATAGCAATACCTATAACCATAAGCTCCTCTGTTATGAGCTTTACCAGCCTTCTTGACGGTGTTATAATATCAAACACTATGCAGAGCGCATGGAACAAGAGCGCAAGCGACGTTACCGAAATAATCGGTATATTCAAAACCCAGGTGGTAACACTCTTTAACCTTCCCCCTGCGTTGATATACCCCATTTCCGGTTCTATAGTGCCTTACCTTTCCGGTATGATAGTATCGGGTAACAAGGAAAAGATACACAACCTTATGAACAGCTCTATACGTGTTGCGGCAATAATCGCCCTTCCTTGTGCCTTTGGTATGTCTGCGCTTTCACAGCCTATTATAAGATTGTTCTTCAATTCTACCTACGCTCCCGAGGTTTGCGATTCTGCACCTCTGCTTTCAATACAGGCTCTTGCTGTATTCTTTGTAGGTATGCTTGCTATGACCACATCTATACTTCAGGCTCATAAGCTGGAGCGTAAACCTATTATAAGTATGCTTGCGGGCGGTGCTGTTAAGATACTTTCAAGCTGGATACTTATAGGAAAGATCGGTATATACGGCGCTCCTATCGGAACTCTTCTTTGCTATATAACCATCGTTGTATTCAACTTCTATTTTGTAGCAAAATACGTGAAGTTTATTCCCAAGTTCAGTCAGGTATTCTTAAAGCCCATTATTTCTGCTGTGCTTTGTGCGCTTGCTGCAATGGGCAGCTATTACGGCCTTGTTTATCTTGGAATGTCCTGGAGCATTTCCGTTCTTGCGGCTATCTGTGTTGCTGCCGTTGTATACCTTGTACTCCTGCTGCTCACCCGTGCATTTAAGAAGGAAGACTTTGAGATTATCCCGAAGGGAGAAAAGATTTACAGCCTGCTTTGCAAGTGTAATCTTATGAAATAAAATGGACGCAAAGAAATATATAAATAAGGAAAGCTATACCCTTGAGGATCTTAACGGTATAATGAAGCTTCTTCGTGTTGGCTGTCCCTGGGATAAGGAGCAGACCCACGAATCTATCAGGCAGAATTTTATCGAAGAGGTATACGAGGTATGTGACGCCATAGATAAAAAGGATTCCGAGCTTTTGTGCGAGGAGTTGGGAGACGTGCTTTTGCAGGTAGTGTTCCACGCTTGTATGGAAGAGGAAAAGGGAGTGTTTGCGCTGGGTGATGCAGTGGACGGTGTGTGCCGTAAGCTTATACTCCGTCACCCCCATGTTTTCGGTGAAATAACCGTAAACTCTACTGGTGAGGTGCTGTCTAATTGGGATAAGATAAAGGAAGATTCTAAAGGGCAAAAGACCGTTCGTGATACCCTTGTAGATATTCCAAAGGCTTTACCTGCCCTTATGCGTGCCCAAAAAACAGCAAAGCGTGCTGCAAAGGGGAGCTATGAGCTTGAAGCTCTTTATGAGGGTATGACAAAGGAACAGGCAGAACAAGAGATAGGAAAACGTTTGTTTGAACTATGTTCTTCGGCCCAAAGAGCAGGGATTGATGCAGAAGGCGCACTTTCTGCCTATTGTGATGATTTTATTGATAACTTTCCACAATAATTATGCTTGAATTGCGGTATTTTGTAAAAAAATATTCAAAAAACTATTGATAATCTTTAAAAAAGATGATATAATTACTTCACAAAATGTGTATTTATCAGAAAGGTGGATTTTAACCATGATGACAAAAGCAAATATTGTTGATGCTGTTGCAGTTGCAACAGGACTTAAGAAGAAGGATTCCGAAGCTGCAGTTAACGCAGTAGTTGCAGCAGTTACCGATGCTCTTAAGGCAGGCGATAAGGTTCAGCTTATCGGTTTCGGTACTTTCGAAGTTAGAGAGCGCGCTGCTCGTACAGGTAGAAACCCCCGTACAGGCGAGACCCTCAACATCGCTGCTTCCAAGACTGTTGGATTCTCCGCAGGTAAGGCTTTAAAGGATTCCATTAAGTAATTCTGAGTATACGACCATATTTAAGGGAACCTTTCGAGGTTCCCTTGAAACATCTTTAGTGAAAATGAGATTAGATAAGTTTCTTAAGGTTTCCCGTATTATCAAGCGCCGCACCGTAGCAAATGAAGCTTGTGATGCAGAGCACGTATCTGTAAACGGCAGAAGAGCAAAGGCTTCCTATGATGTAAAGGTGGGAGACGTGGTAGAGATAACCTTCGGGGAAAGAACATTAAAATTCCGCGTTGCGGAAGTAAAAGAGCACGTGGGTAAGGCAGATGCCTCATCTATGTACGAAATAATAGGATAACATATATTTACCTTTCCTGTCATATCTATATTATTGATTAATATGGCGGGAGATGGTATGATGAGTAATGCAGAGCAGAGAAGTGCTTGTTTGCACACAATTACTGTAACTAACAGAGAAAGAATACATCTTGGGGGCATCGAAGAGGTTGTTTCCTATGATGAAATTTCTGTTGTGATGATAACGTCTATGGGGACCCTTACCCTTGAAGGGGAGGGGTTTAATATAGAAAAGCTGGACCTTGATAACAAAGAGGTAACGCTGGCAGGAAAGTTGTGCGGTCTTTACTATATGGAGCAAAGAAGCGCAAAAAGAGGTCTTTTTTCGGGTATGAGAAGATAATATGGCGGATCGTTATGTACAGATATACGCCTTTCTTGCATATTCGGTTGTTCTTGGCTTTGCTTTGGGAGTGGTATATGATGTCTTTCGTATTATAAGGATGATGTTTTGCGTACCATCCCTTATGATATCCCGTGAACTAAAGGGCAGGGAGCGTACCGGCCTTTTGGCAAACACCGTGGTTTTTGTATGTGATATACTCTTTTTTCTTGTATCTGCCTGTATATGTGCGATATTTATCTTTCACGCTAATCACGGCAGGGTAAGGGGTATTGCTCTTTTTGCATCCCTTATCGGGTTTATCATCTATTACAATACCGTAGGACGTCTTATTACCCTTGTTTCGGGTGCTGTTATACGTGGCATATATTATGCGGTAAGATTTGCTCTTAAAAAGATTTTAATACCTCTTTTCCTTTTTGCAATAAAGCCTGTAGGTGTAGTTAAAGAGGGCTTTGTAAAGCTTTTCAAAAAGATAAGATTGCCTAAATTTAAGCCAAAAAGAAAGAACGTAAAAGAAAAAAGAATTGAAAGGAAGTTTTAACTGTGAGTGGCAACAGAACGAATTTATTTGTAAAAATAGCTTGCGGAATTTTCATAGTAGTCGCACTTATAAGTATTATTCGTTTGCAGGTGCAGTTTAACGGACTTAACGAAGAAAGAAAGCAGCTTTCGGCTCAGGTGGAGGAGTATTCCGACCATATAGAGGAGCTTAAAAGCGAGTTGGCTCAACCGGTAGATGATGAATATATTATTCGTGTTGCCCGCGAAAAGCTGGGATATCATCTGCCCGATGAGATAATATATTATAATGATTTGAATTAGGGTGACAAGAATAATCCAAACCTGTTTTAAAAAGGCAGATTTTCGCTCACTCTTCGTTAAAATACTCGCCAATACATAAAGTATTGTCTGTGTTTTGTGCCTCGATTGAACAAAAATCCGCGCTTTTTAAAATCTGCGAACTTAAAGCGAGAAGATTTTGAGGCTGGTTCGGATTATTCTTGTCACCCTAAGCAAACCGCGTTAAGCGGTTTTTGTCATCTTAGAGGAAAATTATGAAAAGAGTAATAGTAACAGGCGGTAGCCGCGGTATAGGCGCCGCTATAGTTAAGCGCTTTGCAAAAGCAGGAAATAAGGTCTGCTTTATTTATAAAAGTAATGATGAAGCGGCAAAGGAGCTTGTTTCGGAAAATGTGTATTGCGTAAAGGCAGACGTAAGCAACCCTGGTGACGCAGAGCGCGGAATAAGAGAAGCTATAGATATGCTGGGCGGTGCGGACGTACTTGTAAACAATGCAGGCATAGCGCAGATAAAACCTTTTGGCGATATAACAAATGAGGATTTTTCCAACCTTATTAATACAGACCTGGGTGGTTGCTTTTACTGCTCCAAAGCTGTGCTTTCTGAATTTTTGAAAGCTCACAAAGGGGTTATAGTGAACGTAGCTTCTATGTGGGGCGAGGTTGGTGCATCCTGCGAGGTTCATTATTCTGCGGCCAAAGCGGGTGTTATAGGCTTTACAAAGGCTCTCGCAAAGGAGCTTGCTCTTTCGGGGATAAGAGTAAATTGCGTTTCCCCCGGTTTTATAGCTACCGAGATGAACAGGAAAATAGATGAAGAAGTGATAGCGGCTTTTGCTGAGGAAATTCCTATGCAAAGATTGGGCAGTGCCGAAGAAGTTGCGGCGGCGGTTGACTTCCTTTGTTCGGAGGATGCTTCTTATATAACAGGTCAGGTTCTCTCTGTAAACGGCGGGTACGTGGTATAAATTACATTATTTTTTTGCTTCGTTTTGCCTTGACAGCAGGGCCAGGCGAAGGTACAATTTAATAAGACGAAACGGTCAGATAAAGACGGTGTGGGCGCAGTTCCCGCCGTCTTTTTTTATTGCAAAAAACGGTGTGTGTAAGGGTGGTTTTTGCCTATTTACCGCTTTAAAAGGTAATATGCGAACTTATGTTCTTTTTTGTCAAAAAAAAGTATAAAAACAAGCAAAAAAATTTTTTTCACCTATTGCAAAATGATAATTTATGGATTATAATTAACATAAAAGTGGTGCAAAGTAGTTAAAAGTGGTTTAATTTCCCGCAAAAGTGGCCGCTTTGTGATGAAAAAATAGTCTAAAGCTCGTGAAAGGAGGTGCAATATATAATGCTGTTTGGTGAATATAAGCATACAATTGATAAAAAGAAGCGTATGTTTCTGCCTGCAAAGATGAGAGATGCCTTTGGCGAAAAGGTAATTATGGTAAAGAGCCTGTCGGCAAAATGTATTGCGCTTTATCCTGAAGAAGAGTGGAAGAAGTTTGAAGAAAAGCTTGACGCCGTGCCCGAGATAAGCGGTGTTTCAATCAGAAGAAAGATCTATTCTTCAATGGAGGTTATAGAGCCCGATCCTCAGGGAAGAATTCTTGTACCTCAAAACCTTTTCGATTATGCAGAGCTTGAAAAGAATACAGTGGTAATCGGTGCAGGTCACCACGCCGAAATATGGAGCGACGTGAACAGAGAGGCAGAGGCCGAAAAGGAAAACTCCCCCGAGCTTCTTGCAATGCTCACAGCTATCGGTTTGTAATATGGAAAAGGAATTCAACCATTATTCAGTACTTCTTTGTGAGGCTATTGAGGGCTTGTGCATAAAGCCTGACGGAACCTACGTTGACGGTACCTGCGGCGGCGGAGGACACAGCTACGAGATAGCAAAAAGACTTACAGAGGGTGGAAAGCTAATTGCCATAGATCAGGACACAACTGCTCTTAAAGCAGCAGGCAAAAGACTTTCTGAATACACAGATCGTGTAGAGTTTTACAATGACAACTTCGAAAACCTAAAAAATATTTGCATCGGGCGTACGATAGACGGAATACTGCTTGACCTCGGTGTTTCGTCTTATCAGCTCGATACAGCAGATAGAGGGTTTTCTTATATACAGGATGCTCCCCTTGATATGCGTATGAATCAAAGCGCAAGCTTTGATGCAAAGCAGCTTGTTAACAGCTATGATGAAGCGGAGCTTGAAAGGGTACTGCGTGATTGGGGCGAAGAACGCTACGCACGCCGTATAGCAAAAAACATAATCGCCCAGCGAGAAATAAAGCAGATAGAAACCACGGGAGAACTTGCCCGTATAGTGTTGGATAGTATACCGGCTCCCGTTAAAGCAAAGGAGCACAGACCTGAAAAAAGAACGTTTCAGGCAATACGCATTGAGGTAAACCGTGAGCTTGACGTAATAAAGCCTGCTCTTGATGCGGCTCTTGATGCTCTTAACCCCGGAGGCAGAATGTGCGTAATAACCTTCCATTCCCTTGAAGACAGGTTGGTTAAAAACGCTTTTAATGAATATTCAAAGGGTTGTACCTGCCCGCCCGATTTTCCCGTTTGCGTTTGTAATAACAAACCAAAGGGAAGGGTGATCACAAAAAAACCGATATTACCCGGCGATAAGGAATTAAGCGAAAATTCAAGATCAAAAAGCGCTAAATTAAGAATATTTGAAAAGATTTAAATTTACAGGAGGAAGCAAGCAAATGTACCAACAAAACAGACCCAGAACAAATAATATGAATATCAGACGTGCTGCTTCCAATGTAAACAGACCTAATACACAGAGAGGCGGCAAAAACACAGGAAGAAATCTTCCTGCTAATAATTCCACCTCTACATTCCAGGCAGTAAAAACACAGGTCGCACCGATGCTTCTTGTTAAACAGGATAAGGTTAAAACGGTTAAAGCTAAAAGCAGAAAGCCGTTCCCGGTGAGTGCTGTTGTTATGGTAACCATTTGCACTCTTCTTCTGATGTTCCTTGTAGTAAGCTACGTTCAGATTAATGAGTACACCATAGAAGTAGCTTCCCTGCGTGGGAAGCTTACCGAAATGGGCACGCAGGAAAAGGAGCTTAATCTTAAGCTTTCCGAGAAGAATGACCTTATAGCTGTTGAAAACTATGCTACAGAGGAGCTGGGCATGGTGAAGGGTGACCAGCTTACAAAAAAATATATTTCCCTTAACCGCGAAGATAAGATTGAGGTTGTGGAAAACCAGCCCTCTCAGGACGCTACCGTTGTTGCAGGCGTAATGAGTGCTATAGCTGATAATTTTACCGGCCTGTGGGAATATATGGAGTAATAAAATAATAGAATATTTTAAGAGAAAATGAGAGTGTAAGCACCTTTTGCGGCACTCTCGTATTCTGCTATAATCAGATTGTTGCAATTTTAAGGGGGTGCTTCGGATATGAGAGAAAAAAAGAATAGTAAGATTCCGGGGCGCACTCTTGCCATTATAATGGTATTTATGCTCTGCTGGATGGTTCTGATAATCAAGCTGTTTTACCTGCAGATAATCAAGCACGAGGAATACGAAAAAAAGGTTATTGCCGGTATAGAACGTGAAACAGAGGTAGACGCAAACAGAGGTATCATTTATGATGCCAATATGGAACCTCTTGCTACAAACGAAACCACGTGGCGCGTATTTATCTCTCCCAGGGATATAACCGACCAGACCGAGGGAGCCCTTATTGCAAGTACTTTATCGGAGATACTTTCTGTTGAGTATGATGATGTTCTTACAAAAACACAAAAGGTCAACAGAGCGGATGAAACGATAAAGAAGAATATCACCGAAGAAGAATACAATGCGGTGGTAGCCTTTATTGACGAATATGACCTTGATATGCAGATTCATTTTGAAGCGTATACCAAGCGTTATTACCCTTATAAAAACCTTGCAAGCCAGGTTATAGGTTGCGTTGGTTCGGACGGCGGCCTTATGGGTCTTGAACTGCAGTATGATAATCAGCTTACGGGTATAGCAGGCAAGTACATAACCGCACGTGATGCTCAGGGTAACCGTATGCCCTATAAGTATGACAGTTACATTGAGGCACGTAACGGATTTAATCTGGTAACTACTCTTCAAACAAGAATTCAAGCCGTTCTTGAAGAACAGCTCGAACAAGCATATATGGATTCAGATCCCTTGGATCGTGTAACGGGCATAGTAATGGATGTGCATACAGGCGGCATTCTTGCTATGGGTACCTATCCTAATTTTGACTTAAACGACCCCTTTACCTTAGACGAAGCTTCTCAAGCAAAGCTTGATAGCTCCGAGTTTGAAAAGGGAAGCACTGAGTATGATGAATACTACTGGGAGCTTGTGTACGCAATGTGGAAAAACAAGGCGGTTTCCGAGTTATACGAGCCCGGTTCCACCTTTAAGGTAATCACTACTGCTATGGCCCGTGAGGAAGGCGCTACTACCTTTGATGACGTTTATTACTGCTCGGGCAGTCATAAGGTTGAGGGTTGGGATGACCCTATAAGCTGCCACAAGAAATCAGGTCACGGAAGCGTAACCTATCGTGTTGGCCTGCAGCAGTCCTGCAACCCTGCGCTTATGATGGTTGCTCAAAAGTTAGGTAAGGAAACCTTCTACGATTATTTTAAATCCTTTGGTTATACCGAGAAAACAGGTATAGACCTGCCCGGTGAGGCCCAGAGCATTTATGCTTCTTATAAGGATGGAGAATTCAATAACGTATCCCTTGCGGTATATTCCTTTGGTCAGACCTTTAAGGTTACACCCATACAGCAGATAAGAGGAATATGTGCTGTTGCAAACGGCGGATATCTTGTTACACCCCATCTTG
>JAZOTL010000125.1:0-12600 GCA_045657645.1 Eubacteriales bacterium | reverse complement strand
TGTGATAACCGAGAACCGTTCTTTGGAGCTTGGTATCAAAGAGCTGCATCAGGGTGTTATTGACAAGTTACCCCTACTGCGCGGTATTGCCCAGAGATATGGGGTGGGTACAGACGAAATAGCTTACATAGGCGATGATCTGAACGACCTTGAATGTATGGAATACTGCGGTCTTACCGCCTGTCCTGCAGATAGTCATAAGGATATAAAGGCTATAGCCAACTATGTTTGTGAGCGCTTTGGCGGCAGAGGTGCTGTAAGAGAGTTTATTGATTATATAGTAGCAAATTGTAAATAACAAAAAACACACGGTTTTAAGCCGTGTGTTTTTGTTATTGTAAGATTAGAAAAGTCCTGTAATATTTCCGTTATCGTCGATATCTATACGCTCTGCTGCGGGAACCTTGGGAAGGCCGGGCATTGTGAGGATATCGCCTGTAAGGACTACTATAAAGCCTGCGCCTGCAGAAACCTTAACGTTCTTTATGGTAACGGTAAAGTTTTCGGGTGCGCCCAGCTTTTTGGGGTCATCTGAAAAGCTGTACTGTGTTTTTGCAACACAAATGGGGAGCTTATCAAAGCCAAGTGCTGTAAGCTGTTCTATCTGCTTTTTAGCCTGGGGAGTAACGTTGATGCCGTTACCGCCATATACCTTTTTAACTACTGCTTCTATCTTTTCCTCGATTGTGGTATCAAGCTCGTAGGAGAAGGTAAAGTCACCCTTTTCTTCCTCGCAAAGGCGAACTACCTCCTGTGCCAAAGCTTCGCCGCCGCGGCCGCCTTCTGCCCATACTGTGGAGAGAACGGTATTAACACCAAGCTCTCTGCATTTTGCAATAATGAAGTCTATTTCATTATCGGTATCGGTGGGGAAGCGGTTAACTGCAACTACGCAGGGAAGCTTGTACACGTTTTTAATGTTGGAAACGTGACGTAACAGATTAGGTATACCTGCTTCAAGGGCTGCAAGGTTTTCCTCATTAAGCTCGGTCTTTGCAAGGCCGCCGTGCATTTTAAGGGCACGAACGGTAGCTACCATTACAACCGCATCAGGGGTTAGGCCTGCCATACGGCACTTAATATCAAGGAACTTTTCAGCACCAAGGTCTGCGCCGAAGCCCGCTTCGGTTATTGCATAATCACCCATTTTAAGGGCAAGCTTGGTTGCGGTAACAGAGTTACAGCCGTGGGCAATATTTGCAAAAGGACCGCCGTGAACAAAGGCAGGGGTGCCTTCAAGTGTTTGAACAAGGTTAGGCTTAAGTGCATCCTTTAAAAGTGCGGTCATTGCACCTGCCGCCTTTAACTCGCCGCAGGTAACGGGCTTATCGTCATATGTGTAACCTACGATAATGCGGGAGAGCCTTTCCTTCAGGTCTGCAATAGAACTGGAAAGGCAGAGAACAGCCATAATTTCGGAAGCAACGGTAATATCAAAGCCATCTTCGCGGGGAACGCCGTTGGCCTTTCCGCCCATACCGTTAACTATAAATCTCAGCTGTCTGTCATTCATATCAACACAACGCTTCCAGGTTATCTTGCGTACGTCAATACCAAGAGCATTACCCTGCTGGATGTGGTTATCAAGCATTGCGGCAAGCAGGTTGTTTGCTGCGCCTATGGCGTGGAAGTCACCTGTAAAGTGGAGGTTTATATCCTCCATGGGAACTACCTGTGCGTATCCACCGCCTGCGGCACCGCCCTTAACACCAAAAACGGGACCAAGGGAGGGCTCACGCAGAGCAACTGCTACCTTCTTGCCTATGCGGGAAAGTCCGTCTGCAAGACCTATTGTAGTTGTGGTTTTACCCTCTCCTGCAGGAGTGGGGGTTATTGCTGTAACAAGAATGAGCTTGCCGTCCTTCTTGTCGGTCTCCTTCATTATGGAGAGGTCTATCTTTGCCTTGTATCTGCCGTACTGTTCAACGTATTTATCATCTACACCGGCCTTTTTTGCAATTTCTGTGATAGGTTGCATCTTGCAACTTTGTGCAATTTCTATATCGGAAAGATAAGCCATTTTATATCTCCTTTTAGTTTAATAAATGGGGTACTTTGCGCAGAGCTGGGCTACCTCTTTGGTAACGCGCTCTTTATTGCCTTCAAAGTCGTTTATAATATCAGCTATCCAGCCAGCGATAAGCTCCATTTCTGCTTCCTTGAAGCCTCTGGAGGTAACTGCAGGTGTACCAATACGAAGACCGCTTGTAATAAAGGGAGAAGCGGGGTCGTTGGGGATAGTGTTTTTATTTGCGGTAATATGAACTTCATCAAGACGGTGTTCAAGCTCCTTACCTGTAATTCCTGTTTTGGTAAGGTCAAGAAGCATAAGGTGGTTATCGGTACCGTCTGAAACTATTGTAACACCCTTATTCTTAAGTGCAGTGCAGAGAGCTGCGGCATTCTTAACTATCTGTGCCTGATATTCCTTGAACTCATCGGTAAGAGCTTCGCCAAATGCAACGGCTTTAGCCGCAATTATATGCATAAGGGGACCGCCCTGTACACCGGGGAATATAGCCTTATCTATCTGCTTTGCAAGCTCTTCCTTGCAGAGTATCAAGCCGCCACGGGGACCGCGAAGGGTCTTATGAGTGGTGGTTGTAACAACGTGTGCATAAGGAACGGGGGAGGGGTGAAGACCTGCTGCCACAAGACCTGCGATATGAGCTATATCTACCATAAGGTATGCTCCTACCTTGTCTGCTATCTCACGGCAACGGGGGAAGTCTATTATACGGGAATATGCGCTTGCACCCACAACGATAAGCTTGGGCTTGCACTCAAGTGCTGTCTGTTCCATCTTATCGTAGTCAATAACATGAGTTTCGGGGTCAACACCGTAGGGAACTATGTTAAAGTATTTACCGGAAATGTTAACGGGAGAACCGTGGGAAAGGTGTCCACCTTCGGAAAGGTTCATACCCATAACGGTGTCACCGGGGTTAAGAAGTGCAAAGAAAACGGCAAGGTTTGCGTTAGCGCCACTGTGGGGCTGAACGTTTGCGTGCTCTGCGCCAAAGAGCTTCTTTGCACGCTCACGAGCAATATTCTCAACGATATCTACATACTGGCAACCGCCGTAGTAGCGCTTACCGGGGTAGCCCTCGGCGTACTTATTGGTAAGTACGCCTCCTGCTGCCAAAAGTACAGCCTTTGAAACAACGTTTTCAGAGGCAATAAGCTCTATGTTATCACGCTGACGGTTAAGCTCAAGGTCACAAGCCGCAGCAACCTCAGGGTCATAGTCCTTTATTTCTTCAAAAAAGTTCATTTTATCTTCTCCAATTACTTAAAGTATTTAGCTGCTGCTTCAAACATACGGATATCGTAGTTGCCGGGTACGTTCTTGTAAAGACCCTTGCCTACACGTTCGCTGTGTCCCATCTTACCAAATACACGTCCGTCGGGAGAGGTTATACCCTCAATTGCGCATATAGAGCCGTTGGGGTTAAACTGAATATCGTTTGTAGCATTGCCTTCAAGATCTACGTACTGGGTAGCTATCTGGCCGTTTGCCGCAAGGGTACGAACAAGCTCGTCACTTGCAAGGAAACGTCCTTCACCGTGGGATATCGGCACTGTGTATACGTCGCCAACGTTTGTAAGCGCAAGCCAAGGAGATTTGTTGGAAGCTACTCTTGTATGAACTATCTTGGACTGGTGGCGTGAGATTGTGTTAAAGGAGAGTGTGGGGCAATTTTCATCGGTATCGATTATCTTGCCGTAGGGTACAAGACCAAGCTTGATAAGCGCCTGGAAGCCGTTACAAATACCGCACATAAGACCGTCACGGTTTTCAAGAAGGTCGGTAACACCTTCCTTTATCATAGCGTTACGGAAGAATGCAGTAATGAATTTTGCGCTTCCTTCGGGCTCGTCACCGCCGGAAAATCCGCCGGGGATAAATACTATCTGGGAGTCGCGAAGTTCCTTTGCAAAGCTTTCAACGCTTTCGGTTATAGCCGCAGAGGTAAGGTTTCTTATAACGAAGATCTTTGCATCAAGACCTGCATCGCGAACAGCCTTTGCACTGTCAAATTCGCAGTTTGTACCGGGGAATGCAGGGATAAGAACCTTGGGCTTTGCCTGCTTTACCATAGGTGCGGGATAAGAGGATGCCTTGTACTCAAAGTTTTCAACGGGAGATTCGTCGTAAGCTATGTTGCAACGGAATACCTTTTCAAGCTTGTCTTCATAAAGCTTTGAAAGATTGTTACGGCAAACACGCTCTTCACCGTAGGTCATAGCGCAGCCTTCTGCAACAGTACCTACAAGGGTGCCTACCTCTACGTCATCTGTAACCTCTAAGAGGAACGCGCCGTAGTTGTAGCCGAAGATGTCATCAAGGGAAAGCTCGGTGTTGAAGTTGAATCCAAAGCCGTTACCCAAAGCCATCTTGAATACTGCTTCTGCAATACCGCCCATTGCAGGGGTGTAAGCTGAAAGCACCTTGCCTTCACGCATAAGAGCGGTTACTGTGTTGAAGTTATTTATAAGAGAAGCGGTAACAGGGAGTGAGTTTTCATCAAGCTCGGGCTTGATAATTACTACACGGCTGCCTGCCTTCTTGAATTCGGGAGAGATAACGTCTGCTGTTTTGCCTGTTGTAACTGCAAAGGAAACAAGGGTGGGAGGAACGTCAAGGTCCTCAAAGGAACCACTCATAGAGTCCTTACCGCCGATAGAGCCTATGCCCAGCTCCATCTGCGCCTTGAATGCACCAAGCAGGGCCGCAAAGGGCTTGCCCCAACGCTTGCCGTCAGTTCCGGGTCTTTCAAAATATTCCTGGAAGGTAAGGTAAACATCTTCAAAGGATGCACCTGTTGCAATAAGCTTTGCTACAGATTCAACTACCGCAAGGTAAGCGCCGTGGTAGGGGCTTGCTTCGGTAATAAAGGGGTTGTAGCCGTAAGCCATAAAGGAGCAATCGTCGGTGTGCTTCTGCTCAACAGAAACCTTTTGTACCATTGCCTGTATAGGTGTAAGCTGGTTCTTACCGCCAAAGGGCATAAGCACGGTTCCGGCACCGATAGTTGAGTCAAACTGTTCGCTCAAGCCTCTCTTGGAGCAGGTGTTAAGGTCAGAAGCTACCGCATTCATATTATCGGTAAAGCTGCCCTTAACCTCTTTAGCTTTATATGCGGGGGCTACGGGTGCAACGTCGATATGCTTTTCTGCACCGTTGGAGTTAAGGAAATCACGGCTGATATCGCATATCTTTTTGCCGTTCCAAGTCATAGTAAGTCTGGGGTCTGCCTTTACTGTTGCAACGTGGGTAGCCTTAAGGTTTTCCTTTGCGGCGCAAGCAAGGAATGCTTCCTTGTCCTTTGCCTCTATAACAACAGCCATTCTTTCCTGAGATTCGCTTATTGCAAGCTCTGTTCCGTCAAGACCCTCGTACTTCTTGGGTACTGCGTTAAGGTCAATATCAAGACCGTCTGCAAGCTCACCTATAGCAACAGAAACACCGCCTGCGCCAAAGTCATTACAGCGCTTTATCATACGGCAGGCTTCCTTTGTACGGAAAAGTCTCTGCAGTTTGCGCTCTTCAGGAGCGTTACCCTTCTGAACCTCTGCACCGCAGGATTCAAGGGAGGAAAGTGTGTGGGATTTAGAGGAGCCTGTTGCACCGCCACAACCGTCGCGGCCTGTATCTCCACCAAGGAGTATTACTATATCACCGGGTGCGGGGCGCTCACGGCGAACGTTTTCAGCAGGAGCAGCCGCTATAACTGCGCCTATCTCCATACGCTTTGCCGCATAACCGGGATGGTAAATTTCATCTACTATGCCTGTTGCAAGACCTATCTGGTTACCGTAGGAGGAATAACCGTCTGCGGCAGTAGTTACTATCTTGCGCTGGGGCAGCTTGCCCTTCATTGTTTCGGAAACAGGCTTTGTGGGGTCAGCCGCACCTGTTACACGCATAGCGCCGTAAACGTAGGAACGACCGGAAAGGGGGTCACGGATAGCACCGCCAATACAGGTTGCCGCACCGCCAAAGGGTTCAATTTCTGTAGGATGGTTATGTGTTTCGTTTTTGAAGAGAAGGAGCCAAGGTTCCTTTTCGCCGTCAACCTCTATCTCTATCTTTACGGTACAAGCGTTTATCTCTTCGGATTCATCAAGCTTATCAAGCTTGCCTTCCTTTTTGAGGTGTCTTACTGCAAGAGTTGCAATATCCATAAGGCAAACAGGCTTTGTTCTGCCGAGAGCCTTACGGGTTTCAAGATATTCATTGTATGCCGCCTCAAGAAGCTCATCTTCAAATGTAGCATTGTCTATTGTGGTAAGGAAGGTGGTGTGACGGCAATGGTCGGACCAGTATGTATCTATCATACGAATCTCTGTAATTGTGGGGTCACGGCCTTCTTCGATGAAATAGTTCTGGCACAAGGTGATATCATCGATATCCATTGCAAGGGAATAGTCTGAAACGAAGCTGCAAAGTCCCTCTCTGTCAAGGTTTATAAATCCTGTAAGGGTTGCAACCTCTGTGGGAATTTCATAGGGTATTTCAAGAGTTTCGGGCTTTTCCATTGCCGCTTCTCTTGATTCCACAGGGTTTATAACGTATTTTTTTATTGCCGCAATATCTTCGTCGCTAAGGTTACCGTAAAGAGCGTATACCTTTGCAGTACGAACTGTGGGGCGCTCACCCTGGGAGATTATCTGTATACACTGTGCGGCAGAGTCTGCGCGCTGGTCAAACTGACCGGGCAGGAATTCAACCGCAAAGGTGTATGCATCACCTGTATCAATTTCGTCGTATACATTATCAAGCTGGGGCTCGGAGAAAACTGTATTCTTTGAATAGTTGAACAGCTCCTCTGCGATGTTTTCAGCATCATAACGCTTGATAACGCGAGCATTTTCAAGATTTTTTATACCTAAAAGCTCTTTGCAGTTAGCAAGTAAAGACTTTGCTTCACTATCAAGAGCAGGCTTTTTTTCTACGTAAACTCTGTAAACCATTGTTACTCCTTTATTGCCTTCATAGCACGTGCGCCGATATCGTGACGGTAGAAGGAATTATCGAATTTTATCTTTTCTACCATAGAGTAGGAAGCAGAAATCGCTTCGCCTAAAGTGTCTGCTATAGCGGTAGCGCCAAGCACGCGGCCTCCCCAGCTAAGGAGTTTGCCGTCTTCAAGCTTTGCGCCTGCAACGAATACGTTGTTTGCAATATCTGCAGGTATTTCCATTTCAAAGCCCTTTTCATAGCTTACGGGATAACCCTTTGAAGCCATAATTACACAGCAGGCATTCTTATCTGCAAATTTAACCTCGGTTTGCGCAAGCTTTTCATTTGTTACAGCCTGCATAACCGTAAGCAGATCGGATTCCAAAAGGGGAAGCACTACCTGTGTTTCGGGATCACCGAAACGGCAGTT
The DNA here is from genome assembly GCA_045657645.1 of Eubacteriales bacterium. Classification (GTDB taxonomy): domain Bacteria; phylum Bacillota; class Clostridia; order Oscillospirales; family CAG-272; genus RGIG7300. The sequence goes on along the minus strand of JAZOTL010000125.1, from coordinate 5,203 downwards.
GTACTCGATTACCTTAGGACCCTTGGGTGTTAACATAAGTCCAAAGTACAAGCATCCCTTAAAGGGTCTGCCTTCTGCGTTCATAGCATTCATTGTGGGCAGGAATATTTCTTCCATACACTGTGCAGCTATGTCCTTAGTATAATAGGGGTTAGGTGCAATAGTACCCATACCGCCTGTGTTAAGGCCTGTATCACCGTCACCCTGGCGTTTGTGGTCCATAGAGGATACCATGGGAACAACGGTTTTTGAATCTGTAAATGCGAGCACCGAAACCTCAGGGCCTGTTAAGAATTCTTCGATAACTATCTGGTCTCCGCTTTTGCCGAAAACCTTATCAGCCATCATAGACTTAACTGCGTCCTTTGCCTCATCTCGTGTTTGTGCTATTATAACGCCCTTACCAAGTGCAAGGCCGTCTGCCTTAATAACTGTGGGGATAGGAGCGCTATCAAGATATTTAAGCGCCGCTTCCATATCGGTAAACACTTCGTACTCTGCGGTGGGAATGCCGTACTTTTTCATAAGGTTCTTGGAGAAAACCTTACTACCCTCAATTATTGCCGCGTTAGCACGGGGACCAAAGCAGGGAATACCCTTTGCTTCAAGGGCGTCAACACAACCGAGAACCAAGGGGTCGTCGGGTGCTACTACTGCATAGTCTATCTTGTTTTCTACTGCAAAGTTACATATAGCATCTACGTCTGTTGCGCTAATTGCAACACAGGTAGCATCTGCCGCAATTCCTCCGTTGCCGGGAAGCGCAAATATTTCTGTAACGTCTTTATTTTCTTTTATCTTTTTGATTATGGCGTGCTCACGTCCGCCGCCGCCTACAACAAGTATCTTCATTTGTGCCTCCATTAATGGTGGAAGAGTCGCATACCGGTAAACGCCATAGCCATACCGTATTTGTTGCAGCAGTTGATTACTACATCATCACGGATAGAACCGCCGGGCTGTGCAATATACTTAACACCAGAACGCTTTGCACGTTCAATATTATCGTCAAAGGGGAAGAATGCGTCAGAACCGAGAGCTACACCGTCGATAGAAGAAAGGTATTCCTTTATCTCTGCATCAGTAAGAGGTGCGGGCTGCTCTGTAAAGTACTTCTGCCAGTTGCCGTCTGCTGTTACGTCTTCTTCGTTTCTGTTGATATAGCCGTCTATAACGTTATCTCTGTCAGGGCGGCCAAGGGTGGGCTTAAAGGGAAGGTTGAGCACCTTATCGTGCTGGCGAAGGAACCAGGTGTCAGCCTTTGTACCTGCAAGGCGGGTACAGTGAACTCTGGATTGCTGGCCTGCACCTACACCGATAGCCTGTCCGTCAACTGCAAAGCATACGGAGTTTGACTGGGTGTATTTAAGGGTGATAAGAGCGATGATAAGATCGCGCTTTGCTTCTTCGGGAAGGTCCTTATTTTCGGTTACTATGTTTTCAAGCAGGGATTTGTTGATTTCAAAATTGTTTCTGCCCTGTTCAAAGGTAATACCGAATACCTGCTTGCGTTCAATTTCACAAGGAACGTAGTTGGGGTCAATTTTTACAATATTGTAGTTGCCGTTTCTCTTGCTCTTAAGTATTTCAAGTGCTTCGGGTTCGTATCCGGGGGCGATAATACCGTCGGAAACCTCACGCTTTATCATCTTTGCGGTGGTTACGTCACATACGTCGGAAAGGGCAACCCAGTCACCAAAGGAGCACATACGGTCTGTACCTCTTGCTCTTGCGTAAGCGCAAGCAAGGGGGGAATCGTCAAGACCTTCGATATCGTCTACAAAGCAAGCCTTTTTAAGTTTATCGGAAAGCTTTGTACCTACCGCTGCAGAGGTGGGGCTAACGTGCTTGAAGGAGGTAACCGCAGGAAGACCGAGAGCTTCCTTTAATTCCTTAACCAACTGCCAGCTGTTGAAAGCGTCAAGGAAATTTATAAAACCGGGTCTGCCGCAAAGTATTTCAATAGGCAGGTCAGAAGAATCGTGCATAAATATTTTAGCAGGCTTTTGGTTGGGGTTACAGCCGTATTTAAGTTCAAATTCTTTCATTTGCGTCACTCCTTTAATTATGAATTTTTGTTGATTGTAATGATCTCGTCCTCGCCGTTACAGAGGGAACGTGAGATAACCACAAGAGAAACTTTGTTATCCTCGTTTAAGTTTTCCCAGCAAAGGTCTGCCAACTCTTTTGCGGTGTTGGGAAGGGTTACCTCTTCAGGCTCTCCGTAGAAGGAAGGAATGGGATTTCCGTCGCACTTGTAAGTGTGGATGAAGTGACCTATACCTGCTTCGGGTCCGTATTCATAGAAATAACGGTTGCAAACCTCGGGACGTCCGTTTGCACTCTTTAAGATAGAGAGCTTGTATGTAAAATCGGTGTGATCTTCGTTGTAATTAACTATACCGGAAATTCTGGGGGTGTAGTTGGGGCAGTCGGGCTCGTACTCACGGGTGCGGAGCGCTTCTTCAAAGGTCTTGCCTTCGTTTATAAAATCAAAAATTGTATTTGTTTGGTCACCGTTTGTGATGATATCGGTGTCGCCGTTATTTGCGCGCAGGTAGGGGTTGTAGATTATAAGGCTGGGATCGGAGAGCTTTGACTCATCAAAAGCCTTGGTACGCATACCGCCGTCAAACCACTCAAACACTCTGTTGCGGCTGTTTTCGCTTCTGCCCATAATGAAATATGCAATCATTGCATTTTTGCCGTCTGCAGACTTACCGATAACGATACCTCTGCCGGGGTAGGAGTTTTCTGAAAGTAATTTCTTTAAATCAAACAATGCCATTTTATTATTTCTCCGTTATTATATCTTTACTTACTTTTTCCACTGCTGCGGGGAGTATCTTCCACTCTGCCAAACGCATTACGCGCTTTTGCAGGGTTTCGGGGGTATCGGTAGGTCTTATGGCTACCGCCTTTTGCATTATTATTTTGCCACCGTCGGGTATTTCGTTTACAAAATGAACGGTAGCGCCGGTTACCTTAACGCCGTACTCCAAAGCCGCTTCGTGAACGTGGAGCCCGTAAAATCCCTTTCCGCAGAAGGAAGGTATAAGGGAGGGGTGTACGTTAATTATTCTTTCGGGATAAGCAGAGGTGAACTTTTCTGTAAGTATAGACATAAAGCCTGCAAGGACGATAAGGTCTATCTTATGTTCTGCAAGGGTCTGCATCAGCTTATCCTCAAAGGAGTTACCGTATTCCTTTTTGGTTATTACAGCAGTATCTATTCCTGCTTTTGAGGCACGCTCAAGAGCGTAAGCTCCGGGATTATTGGAAATAACAAGCTTTATTTCGCCGCTTGTAATAATCCCCTTAGCCTGAGAATCTATAAGTGCCTGCAGGTTTGTTCCGCCGCCGGAAACAAGAACCGCTATTCTTGTCTTTTTCATCACAAGCTCCTTATTCAATGATGCACTTTTCGTCAGACTTGATTATTTCGCCGATCACGTAAGCGTCCTCACCGTTTTCACGCAGAACCTCAAGTGCCTTATCTGCATCCTCTTTTGCAACTACGATGCTCATACCAACACCCATATTATAAGTGTTAAACATATCACGCTCGGGAACGTTGCCCCACTTGGCGATGGTATCAAATATAGGAAGCACCTTGATAGCGCTTCTGTCTATCTTTGCGCCAAGGCCTTCGGGAATGGAACGGGGAATGTTTTCGTAGAAGCCGCCGCCTGTGATGTGGGAAATACCCTTAACGTCAACCTTTTCCAAAAGTGCAAGAACGGGCTTAACGTAAATTCTTGTGGGAACAAGCAAAGCTTCAGCAATGCTCTTGCCGCCCAGCTCTTCGCGCTCTACGTAAATTTCGGGGTTATTATTGTCAATATCAAAAACCTTACGGCATAAGCTGAAGCCGTTGGAGTGAATACCTGTAGAGGGAAGTGCTATAACAACGTCACCTTCAGCCATCTTGCTGTTATCTATCATCTTAGGCTTGTCTACAACGCCCACTGCAAAACCTGCAAGGTCATAATCCTCTTCGGGCATAAGACCGGGATGCTCCGCAGTTTCGCCGCCGATAAGAGCAGCACCGGACTGAACACAGCCTTCTGCAACGCCGCCTACGATTTCTGCAATCTTTTCAGGAACGTTTTTACCGCAAGCAATATAGTCCAAGAAATATAAAGGCTTTGCACCAACACAGATGATATCATTTACGCACATAGCAACTGCATCAATGCCTATTGTATCGTGCTTATCCATAAGGATGGCTAATTTAACTTTGGTACCGCAACCGTCAGTACCGGAAACAGAAATAGGATGCTCCATTCCGGCAACACAGCTAAGATCAAAGCAACCGCCGAAACCTCCTACATCATCTACAGAGCCCTCGTTACGGGTTCTTGCAACGTGCTTTTTCATCAGTTCTACCGATTTGTAACCGGCAGTAATATCTACGCCTGCAGCTGCATAGCTGGCAGAAAAAGAATTTTTATGGTCCATATCATACGCTCCTGTACGGTTTGTTTATTTTTTTAGTACAACATAAGGGTGATAGTCAGTGACGAAGAATACGTTTATAACAGTATTATTCTTGCTAACCTCACCCTCCGTTTAATTGATTATTATGCGAAGAAAAGTTCTGAGAGTGTCATGGGGTCAATGTATTTGCCGTCCTTGTAAACACGCATATTGCCGGATGCAATTTCGTCGATAAGCATTACATTGCCTTCGGGGTCATAACCGAACTCAAATTTGATGTCATAGAGAACAAGTCCCTTTTCCTTAAGGTCATCAGCAACGATCTGAGTGATCTTCTGGGTCATTTCTTTGATATCGTCATACTGCTTGTCTGTCATAACGCCAAGAGCAACAAGTGCATCCTTGATTACAAGGGGATCGCCCTTTTCATCGTTCTTGAATGTCATTTCAACATATGCGGGAAGGTCAGCGCCATCTTCAATGTAAACACCGTAACGGCGGATGAAGCTACCAACTGCCTTATGACGGCAGATAACCTCAAGGCCGTGGCCGAATACCTTTGCGGGAAGAACCTCCATTGTTGTATCTGCAAGGTTTGCGTTAACGTAGTGGGTCTTTATGCCTGCTGCGTTTACCTTTTCAAAGAAGTAAATTGACATACGAAGATTAACGTCGCCAACGCCCTCAATTGTAAGACCTACTGCATCTTCGCCGGGATCAAACACGCCGTCCTTGCCGGTGCAATCGTCCTTGAACTTAAGAA
>JAZOTL010000124.1:0-12262 GCA_045657645.1 Eubacteriales bacterium | reverse complement strand
CGACGATAACGAAAGCCAGGGCTCAGAGCTCCTTATTGGTACAACCAACCGTACCGAATCAAAGAAGAGTGCCGCAGATCTTAAATACTACGATTACACCATAAGCGTAGCAGGGGACAAGCTCCTCATTTTGGGCGGCAGCGACGAGGCTACCGTTGAGGCGACCGAATATTTTATGCGTAACTACGATACCCTTGTAAAGGATGGCGTATTTACTACAGGCTATACATACAAAAAGGACTACGCCTATGATACCCTTACCGTAGCAGGGGTGGATATAAGCGAATTCACCGTAATTTATCCCTTTGTGGAAACCACCTATGACGTGGAAGAGCAGACTGTGGAATACCTTGCCGCCCACGCTATATGTGAAAGGGTAGCAGAGCTGTGCGGTGTGAATATTGAAGCCGCCTCTGACCTTTCGGACGTTGGAAAGCACGAAATACTTATAGGAAATACCTCAAGAGGGGATGTAAAAATTCCCGATGATACCTTTGCTTATGACGTAAAGGAAAGCGGGGGCAACCTTTCTATTGCCGCCGGCGGTTATATAGCTTATACCGAGGCCTTTGAAAGCCTTTTTGAAAAGGAAAATAAGGTTGCAAAGGGAGCTGCCCTTTCCGCAGAGGATGCAATAGTGCCTGATGAAAAGGATTATATATATATCGGCACAGACAGCGAAATCCCCGTAAAGAGCCTTACCCTTTGCGGTAACGATATTGCTGATTACGTGATAGTTTATCCTGAAGGCGGAAGCGAAAGCGAAAAGTATGCCGCACAGGAGCTGCAAAAGTATATAGAATACGCAACGGGCCATAAGCTTACCGTAAAGGACGACTCTGCAAAGGCAACAGAGCTTGAAATTCTTGTTGGCCCCACCAACCGTGAGGGTGGCGAGATAGCTGAAATAGACTACAGCGCTTATGCTACCGAGGGTGTACTTATAAAGACAGAGGGTGAGCGCCTTGTTATCACAGGCGGCAACCACCGTGGAACTATCTATGCAGTATATACCTTCCTTGAAGAATATATGGGTATGCGCTTCCTTGCAGACGATTGCGAGATAATCTATAAGAACGAAAAAATAGAGCTTAGCGACGTATCAATCAAGCAGATACCCGAAATGGAGTTCCGTGATGTGTGCCAGAACTCTATGATGATACCTGAGTATGCCGCAAAGCGTAAGATAAACTCCTTCTACCAGCGTGCTATACCCGAGGAGCTTGGTGGCGCCTTTGATTTTGCTTACGGCAACAATGCCTTTGTGCACACAATGGGACTTTACGTGCCTAATTCCAACGCCAGCTCACAGCCCTGTTTTTCCGATGAAGGAATTCTGGAAGAAACTATACTGCGTGCAAAGGGACTGCTTGTAAACTATAAGGATAGCGAGGTTATCGCTATTTCCCAGTACGATAACAACAACTATTGCAGCTGCAATAAATGTATGAAGATAATAAGCGAGGAGGGCTCTGCTGCAGGTCCCCTTATCCGTTATATCAACGCGGTGGCAGATGCTATTGCCGTAGATTACCCCAACGTTAAGGTGCTTACCCTTGCTTACATGTTTTCTGCAGACCCGCCCAAAACTGCCCCCCGTGATAACGTTATAATACAGCTTTGCTCCCTTGATGCTTGCTGTAATCATCCCCTTGATGATGAAAGCTGTAACAAAAACAAGTACTTCCGTAATCAGATAAAGGGCTGGAACGAGCTTACCGATAACATTTACGTTTGGTACTATACCGTTGAATTTACAAACGAGGACAAGCGTTCTCCCTTTATGAACTTTGACGCACTTTTCGATACCTACGAGCTCTTTTCCAAGAACGGTGTTATAGGTGTGTTTAACGAAGGACTTATGCTTGAGGAAAGCCAGGAGTTTGGAGCACTGCGCGCATATATCCTTTCCAAGCTTATGTGGAACACCGATATGACCGAAGAGGAATATTGGAACTATATATATGAGTTTATAGATGCATACTACGGAGATGCGGGCAGCTATATGGTTGAATATTTTGACCTTTGCCGCAGCTTTGCCGTAGGTAAGCACTACACACAGTACGCGGCTACCGCACGCTTCCTTGATAAGGACAAGTTTTCAACGGTTGCCGATGAATTAAAACAGCTTTTCGGCCGTGCCGTAAAGCTTGAACACAGCTACGAAGCGGGCAAGGACCACCTTGTACTTTTACGCAAAGGATTTACCTACGCTTATCAAGCGTTGAAGTGATAAAATGAGCAAATTTTTAGAAGAATTTGCGGCTTGTGCCGCAGATAGAGGACTTAACCTCTTTAGTGTAACAGAAATTAAGGACGGAGTAAGCGAAACTCTTCAGCTTGTACCTACAAACCTTTTACAGAACACCTACTCGGTAGCAAAGGCCTTTACCGTTACCGCAATAGGCCTGCTCTACGATAAGGGTCTTGTTGATACAAGCGAGGTTATAGTTGATATTTTAGGGGATGAGTGCCCCGAATATGCCGATAAGCGTTGGGAAAAGGTGACCGTTGATATGGCGCTTACCCACCGCATAGGTCTGCCCGGGGGCAGCCTTGATATAGATGCAAACGACCCCCTCACCTTTGGGCAGGATTACCTTAAATACACCCTTAACATCCCCTTTGAATCCGACCCCGGTACACAGTACCGCTATACCGATGCCGCCTTTTACCTGCTTGCCCGCGTGGTGGATAAAAGAGCAGGTGCAAAGACCGATGATTTCCTTTGGCGTGAGCTTTTTTCACCCCTTTCCTTCAGAGAGGTGGCCTGGAGCCATTGTCCTATGGGTCATCCCATGGGTGCAACGGGACTTTATATCTGCTGTGCCGATATGGCAAAGCTTGGCTGGCTCTATCACCAAAACGGTGTGTGGGAGGGCAAGCGCATCCTTTCGGAGAAATGGGTAAATATCGTAAGGGAACGGGGTTACGAGCTTCGCCCTACGGATATTGGCAAGTCCTACGGCAAGGGCGGAATGTTCGGCCAATGGATGCTTATAGTGCCCGAATCTGATCGCGTTGCGGCTTGGCAGGGCTATGTTACCGGCGGCAAGGGCGGAATGTGCGATTTTGTTGCATTGTATAAGGATTGAAATGACCGCAAATCAACTTGAAATATATACTCTTTGCTCCGGCTCAAAGGGCAACTGCGCCTATATACGAGCAGGAGAAACAAGAATACTTATAGACCTTGGGCTTTCTATGAAGGCCTGCGAGGAAGCGCTTTGCTCCCTTGGCACCTCACTGGAAGAAATAGACGGGATATTTGTTACCCACGCCCATTCCGACCACGTTAAGGGCCTGCCCACGGTAGCGCGCAGGTATTCTATGCCCATACATATGAGCGCCCATACGGCTATAGATTTTTTTGCCGCAAACGGCCATATGGAGGAGCGTGTTAACGTTCACCCAACCGAACGCTTTACCGTAGAATTAGACGGGCTTACCATTCATTCCTTTGTTACCCCTCACGACACCCGTGGGAGCGTTGGCTATATAATAGAAACACAGGATTACCGCTTTGGTATGTGTACCGATACGGGCTGCATCTCAAAGGAAATGGTGGACGAGCTTTCTGCCTGCCAGGGCTGTATAGTTGAATCAAACTACGACCGTGAAATGCTTAAAAACGGACCATATCCATATTTTCTTAAACAGCGCATAAACTCAAACACAGGGCACCTTTCAAATGACAAATGCGGTGAGCTTGTTTGTATGCTTGCCCGCCTTGGGGTTAAAAAGTTTATGCTGGGGCATTTGTCTGAGGAAAATAATACCCCAGAGCTTGCCTTGCGTTGCGCTTGCACGGCTTTGGCAAAAGAGGGTATGTGTGATGTGGACGTGACCGTTGCGGGAAGATACTGTATAACGAGGTTTTAGATGCTTAATATAAACGTTATCTGCTCAGGCACGGGCAAGGTAAAGGATTCCTACTACCGCGAGGCGTGGCAGGAATACGAAAAGCGCCTGTCTGCCTATGCTAAATTCAAGGCTATAGAGGTTGGAGAGGCTGACGCCGATATACTGGCTGCCATACCCAAGCGCTCCTACGTTATTGCCCTTTGCGTTAAGGGCAAACAGCTTTCAAGCGAGGAGCTTTCGGCAAAGATAGAGGAGCTTGAAATATCGGGACATTCCGAGCTTACCTTTATTATAGGAAGCTCTGAGGGCTTTGGTCCTGCGGTGGAAAACGCCGCCAACTTTAAGCTTTCCTTTTCCAAAATGACCTTCCCCCATCGTCTTATGAGGGTTATTTTGACCGAGCAGCTTTACCGCGCAATGAATATTAAAAACGGCGGAAAATATCATAAATAGGAATTAATATGAAAAAAATATCAGGTACACCCGCGGCAAGGCTTGTCTTTGCCGCAGTCCTTTTAGCAGGGCTTTTGCTGGCGGTATTTTTTATAAACAAATGCCTGCCAATGGATTATGAAATGTATGATAATGAGGATATTTATTACCTTAAAGGGGTAGTAAGCTCTGTAAATGCACAGTCCCTTGAGGAAAGCGCTGACCTTCCCGGCAGAAATCTTGGTGTGCAGAACATTACGGTACGTATGACCCAAGGGGAGCTTCGCGGCAAGGAGATAACCTTTGATAATCAGCTCAGCACAACCCACAGTATTGAGGTAGCAAAGGGTACCCGTGTAGTAGTAAAATGCGATATGCCCGAAGGAGTGGAACCCTATTACAGCCTTTATCAGTACGACCGCACCATAGGAATAGCCGCGGCCTTTGGCTTGCTTTTAGTTCTTATATTTATAGTAGGAAAGGCAAAGGGAGTGCGTGCTGCACTCGGCCTTTTGGTAACGGCGGCGGTTATAGCAGGGGTGCTTGTTCCCTTGGTATATAACGGCTTTTCGCCGGTTCTTGTTACTGTTGGATGTTGTGCTCTTATAAGCTTTGTTACCCTGTTCTTGCTCAACGGCTTTTGCGAAAAAACCGCCGTTGCGGTGCTTTCAACGGTAATGGGGCTCCTTCTTACCGCCCTGTTTTACGGGGTGTTCTCCCGTTTTGTTCGCGTTACGGGATATAACCTTGAAGAAACAGAGGAGCTTATACTTATTTTCCGTTCAACGGGATTGAAAATAGGTGATATCCTTTTCTCGGGTATTCTTGTTTCCTGCCTTGGTGCTGTAACCGACACCGCAATGTCGGTGGCGTCGGCTCTTTGGGAGCTTTATACGGCGGATAAAAAGCTTTCTTACAGAAAATTGCTTAAAAGCGGAATGAACATAGGCTCAGATATGATAGGCACTATGTGCCAAACTCTGGTGCTTGCCTTTACCGGGGGCAGCCTTGCCGCAATACTTGTTACCGTTGCCTACGGAACAAGCCTTAATCAGTTCCTGTCCTCAGACTTTTTTGCTCTTGAGGTTCTGCGGGCGCTTACAGGCTCTGTAGCTGTGGTGCTTTGCGTACCTATTACCTCCATTTTGTGCGCCGTAATATTTAAACGCAAGAGGAAATAATTATAATCAGGTTATATTTATGCAAAGCATAGCGTATACTTTTTAATATTGTAAAATTGCTCTTATGCCTTTTCACAACTTGGCATAGGAGCTTTTTTGTTGGTTTGTTTAAAGGTATCGAATTAAATATTTATAAGCTTTTCGACAAATTACGACAATGTAAATGTTAAAATTGCCGCAAAAAGGGAAAAAGAGCTTGGTTGTTCATAATTTTATCTAAATTTGCGGTGTTTACCTCTCAAAGTTATCTTGTTGAATTTATTGCATTTGCCCAAAGGCGGTGATATAATTCCCGAAAAATAAGAAAGGTGCTACTATGGAAGGCTATAAAGCGTACAGCAAACAATACTTTTATGAGGATGTGTTTGACGGCAGATTGGGTGAGTATTTGCAGTATCAGATCGTGCTGACCCCCGATCCCATAAATCTTGCTCCCTATGATATTGTGTATTCCTTGCTTGTTTTAAAGCTTGGTGAAATGGGTGACTCTGAAAGCTGTTTTGTTTATGACGTTACACGCACGGTGGAAAGGGCTATAAATATTCTTGGTCTTTTGTGCGATAACAGGGTTACGCCCTGTACCGTTCGCGACGTACTGGAAGAACTTATATAAAAATATCCGTTGCTGTTTTGCAACGGATGTTTTTATTGATGGTTACTTTTTAGTTGTTTCTTTATGGCCCCACCGCTTCCGCTTTTGAAAAAGCTTAGCAAAACTTTCAATAACGGGGTTGAGCTAACTTCATCCTTCGTGCTGCAAATAAACGGTTTAAATAAAACCCCACGCGAGGATAAAAGTTTTTGCCCACTTTTTACAAAAAGTCGGGAGTTCGACGGATTTTTCATTTATTTAGGTGTATTATTTCTTTTGCGGTATTCAAGAGGATTTTCTCCGCAGTTTTTCTTGAACAGCCGGGAGAAGTAGGCTGCGTCGTGGAAGCCCACTGCCGTTGCTATTTCGCCAACGGACATATCTTTTGTACAAAGCAGTTGTTTTGCCTCGGTTATGCGTTTTGAAATAATATATTGTTTAAGGGAAACACCCTCGTGGCTGGTAAACAGGTGGGAGAGATAATATTTGCTTACGTAGCAGTATTCTGATATTTCCGAAAGGGTCATCTCCCTTCGGTAGTTTTCATCAATATATTTAAGGGCCCGACTGATCACCTTGTTGCTATGGAGCTTTTCTTTTTCGGTATCGCTGTAATTTATCAAGCGGAAAATGTACATAAGCATGGTGCGGGAAATGTTTTGGGCAATTTCGGCAAAAAAGGGGTCTTTGTTTTCAAACTCAAGTATTATTTGCCGGAACATTGTGCAAAATAGGTCATACAAAGCTCCGCTTTTGTAAATATTACTGTAGCCGGGGGGCAGCATAACATTTTCTTCAAGGTCGGTAATACTTAATTTGCCAAGGGCAAGAAAGTATAGCTCAAGGGGATGGCTGGTATCGCTTTTTTCGGAATGGGGAATGCCGGAGTTGTAAATGATTATATCCCCCTTTGTAACTTCAGTCACGTTGTCCTCAATTTGTACCATACCCTTTCCTTTTTTAACAAAAAGAATTTCCACAAAATCATGTTGATGCTGGGATTCTGACCAAGCCTCGGCATTTTTCAGCTCCCCTGCATAGAGCAGTCTGGGCTTTACACGAAGGGAGTATTTGTGCTTTAAAAGGTAGTGCTGTCTTTCCTCGCTGTTCAGTCTGTGTTTTATCTCCATTTTTTCCTCTTTATAGTAAAATATTATACTCCTATATATGCATTATATCACATATCACAAAAAAATCAATATATAAGCCTAAAAATAGTATAAAGTTGCTGTAAAAAGTGAACAATTTATTACATTGCAATGTGCACAAAAATGTGCTATCATATGCTTGTAAATACAGCAATATAAACAAAGTCATAGTCAAGGAGGCTTTTCTAAGTGAGCGAAGTAATACTTGAAATGAAGAATATTGAGAAGCACTTTTCCGGTGTTCACGCGCTCAAAGGCGTTAACTTTGAGCTGCGTAAAGGCGAGGTTCACGCTCTTATGGGTGAGAACGGCGCGGGAAAGTCTACTCTTATAAAGGTTTTGTGCGGTATCCATGAAAGAAGCGGTGGCACGATCACTTACTTCGGTGAGGACGTTAACTTCAAAAACATTGCAGAGTCCAAGGCTGCAGGAATAAGCGTTATTCACCAGGAGCTTAATATGATGAACCACCTTACGGTGGCGCAAAACATCTACATCGGTCGTGAACCCAAAAAGGGAATTATGATCGATGACCGCAAGATGGAGCAGGATGCTCAAGAGCTTTTTAAGCGTATAGGCGTGTATATAGATCCGTCAGTACAGCTTGGAACCCTTACGGTAGGTAAACAGCAGATGGTGGAAATAGCAAAGGCCGTTTCCCACGATTGTAAGCTGTTGGTGCTTGACGAGCCTACCGCGGCCCTTACCCAAACAGAGGTTGAGGAGCTGTTTAAAATAATGAACGACCTGCGTGAGAAGGGCATTGGTATGATATACATTTCTCACCGTATGGACGAAATAAACCGCATATCCGACCGTGTTACCGTAATGCGTGACGGTGAGTACGTAGGTACGGTAAACACAGCAGAAACCACAAAGGACGATATAGTTAAAATGATGGTTGGCCGCGTGGTTTCTGGTGAGCGCAAGATGGAAAGCAACGTTTCACCCGATGCAGAGGTGGTGCTTGAGGTTGAGCACCTGAATGCAGGCAAGGAGGTTAAGGACGTAAGCTTTAAGCTCCGCCGTGGAGAGATACTGGGCTTTTCCGGACTTATGGGCGCGGGAAGAACCGAGGTTGCAAGAGCGATCTTCGGTGCAGACCGCAAGGACAGCGGTAAAATTAAGATAAATGGCAAAGAGGTTGAGATCAAGACCCCCGAGCAGGCAGTAAAAAACGGTATCTGTTATCTTTCAGAGGACCGCAAGCGTTACGGACTGCTTCTTATCAAATCGGTAGCTGAAAACTCTGTGCTTGCATCCCTTGATGATTATATAGATGCAGGCTGGATAAACGATAAAAAGATCCACAAGGCAGCGGCGGATACAAACGCAATGCTGCGCACCAAAACCCCCTCAATGGAGCAGCAGCTCAAAAACCTTTCGGGCGGTAACCAGCAAAAGGTAATAGTTGCCCGCTGGCTCCTTCGTGACTCAGACATCTTTATATTTGACGAGCCTACAAGAGGTATAGACATTGGCGCAAAGAGCGAAATGTACGACCTTATGGAAAAGCTTGCATCCGAAGGTAAGTCGATAATTATGATATCCTCAGAGCTTGCAGAGATCCAGCGCCTCAGCGACAGAGTAATCGTTATGTGTGAGGGCAGGGTAACGGCAGAGCTTGACTGTGCAGACGCTACACAGGAAGAAATAATGAAGTACGCAACAATGCGCGAAACTATGAAAGCATAAGCGGAGGACAGGTAGAATGAACAAGTCAGTTAATAAACAGCGCAAACCCATAAAGATAGGGCAGAATATCATAATGCTTTTTGCCCTTGTGGTTCTTGTAATAGTATTCACATTGCTTAACCCCAACTTTATAGATAAGTACAATATAGTAAGTATGGCGCAGTCCCTTGCTCCCTACGCAATAATGAGCTTGGGTGTTACCTTTGTTATCGCAACAGGCGGTATAGACCTTTCTATCGGTACCGTTTGTATAGCTTCTGCGGTTCTTGCAGGTAAAATGTTTACAAACGGAACAATTCCCCTGTGGGCAACCATTCCGATAATGATACTTATCGGTACAATCTTCGGTATTATCAACGGTCTGCTTGTTGCAAAGCTTAAGTTACCTAACTTCATTGCAACTCTCGGTACCATGATGCTTTCAAGAGGTCTTTCCGCACTTATCGTTCAGGACCCTAACATATTCTATCCTTCCGGAACCTGGTTTAACAGAGTGTTCTCTAATGCAAACGGTATTCCCACAGGTATCATCTGGGTGCTTGGCTTTACCGTAATCTGTATGTATATTATGTATAAGAACAAGATAGGAAGATACATTCTTTCCATCGGTTCAAACGAAGAAGCTACAAGACTTTCCGGTATCAACACCGATAAGTATAAGATGCTTGCGTATATCTTTGCAGGTATGAGCGCAGGTATAGCGGCTATATTCTGGGCGGCATCCTTCCCCACCGTTGCGGCGGCAACAGGTAACGGTATGGAGCTTGACGCTATAGCAGGCGTATACATCGGCGGTACAAGTGCCGCAGGCGGTGTGGCATCCGTTACAGGATCTACCATCGGTGCTGCAATGCTGGTTGTTATCAGAAACGGTCTTAATATGATCCTTGCAAAGCTCAACCTTAACCTTAACGCAACCTACGTTACCTACGTTCTTACAGGTATAATCGTTGTTGTAGCCGTTCTTTTGGACGTATTCAAAACCAAGCGTCAGAACAGGGTTAAGATAGAAAAAGAGCCTAAAAAGGAAACCAAATAAGTAAATTACCCGAAAGGGAAAAAATAAGGAGGAAACTCAAATGAAAAATTTTAAGAAGGTATTACGCATTTTACTCGCAGCACTCTTAGTATTCTCTATGGTGCTTCCCCTTGCAAGCTGCCAGGATTCCGGCGAAGCAAGCAAGACAATCGGCGTAGTTGCTAAGGGTGAATCCCACGCGTTCTGGCAGTCCGTTAAGGCCGGCGCTGAGGATGCAGCAGCTAAGTACGGCTACAAGGTTACATTCCGTGGCCCCGCTTCCGAATCTGCAAAGGACCTTCCCTCTCAGCAGGAAATGGTTCAGACAGCTCTCTCCAATAACGTAGACGGTCTCGTTCTTGCTACAATCGGTGAAGGCTTTACCGATATGCTTGCACAGGCATACGATAAGAAGATCCCCGTAGTTCAGTTCGACTCCGGTATATTCGCGGCAGACGTTAAGGCTCTTGACGGCCAGAACAAGAACCCCATCGAGGCTTCCGTTGCTACCGATAACTTCCTTGCAGCAGGCGTTGCAGCAGAAAAGTTCTTTGAAGCTGTTAAGGCTGATATCGCAGCAGCAGAGGGCAAGTACGTAGTTGGTATAATCCAGCATGACGAAACCCAGACCGGTATAGACCGTGCAGGCGGTTTTGAAGCTAAGTTTAAGGAACTTGCTGACGCTGACACTACTACAGCAGGCAAGTACGAAATAGTTAAGGAAGTTAAGCCCGGTGATGCTGATAATGCATACAAGACCGCTCTTGAGGCTCTTTACGAAAAGGGTATCTCCGCACTCTTTATGTCCAATGAAGGTGTTGTTAAGCAGGTTTACGATGCAATAACCGCAGCAGGCGGCAAGTATGACGAAATCAAGTTCTGCGGCTTTGACGCAGGCTCCAAGCAGATCG
The DNA here is from genome assembly GCA_045657645.1 of Eubacteriales bacterium. Taxonomy (GTDB): domain Bacteria; phylum Bacillota; class Clostridia; order Oscillospirales; family CAG-272; genus RGIG7300. The sequence goes on along the minus strand of JAZOTL010000124.1, from coordinate 1,421 downwards.
AGTGGATGAAGGCTACAACCGGCGCTAAGCTTATCGGTTCCGTTGCACAGGATTCCTACCAGATCGGTTATCAGGCAGTTGAACAGGTTATCTTCGCTATCGAAGGTAAGGAAGTTACCGCAGACGTTGCTATCAGCGGCGCATGGTGGGATGCTGCAAACGTTGATGAAATGATAAAGAACAACCTCGTTTACGAAGGTTAATATCCAGTTAATAGATAGTTAACGAAATAGCAATATAATTGGATTAGAATAACAGAGGGCCACATCACACTAAAGGTGTGGTGTGGCCCTACCTTTTTAAAAGAAGAGTTTACTCGCTTTTATAAAAATTAAGTTTATAATATCGGAGGTATAAAATTATGGCAAAGAACAGATATATCGGTGAATATCCCGTTATAGGTATCCGTCCTACCATAGACGGCCGCCGCGGACCCCTGAAGGTTCGCGAAAGTCTGGAGGACCAGACAATGGCAATGGCAAATGCCGCAAAGAAGTTATTTGAGGAAAATCTGTGCTACTCCAACGGTGAGCCCGTAAAGGTAGTTATTGCAGACACCACTATCGGTCGTGTTGCAGAGGCTGCTGCTTGCGCAGATAAGTTCAGACGTGAGGGTGTTGATATAACACTTACCGTTACACCCTGCTGGTGCTACGGCTCTGAAACAATGGATATGGAACCCAACACAATTAAGGGTGTTTGGGGCTTTAACGGAACAGAGCGTCCCGGTGCAGTTTATCTTGCATCCGTTCTTGCTTCCCACGCGCAGAAGGGTCTTCCCGCGTTCGGTATCTACGGTCACGACGTTCAGAACCTTGACGAGGTTACCAATATCCCCTGCGACGTACAGGAAAAGCTGCTCCGCTTTGCACGTGCGGCTGTTGCAGTTGCTACAATGAGAGGTAAGTCCTACCTCCAGATAGGCTCTATCTGTATGGGTATCGGCGGCTCTATTATAGATTCCGACTTTATCGAATCCTACCTCGGTATGCGTGTTGAATCTGTTGACGAGGTTGAAGTTATCCGCAGAATGAGCGAGGGTATCTACGACGAGGCTGAATTCCAGAAGGCTCTTAAGTGGACAAAGGAAAATGCAAAGATAGGCTTTGATAAGAACCCCGAAGGTATGCAGCGCGATGCGGCACGTAAGGAAGAGGATCTTGAGTTTGTTGTTAAGATGATGTGTATCATCAAGGACTTAATGAACGGTAACCCCAACCTTCCTGAAGGCTGTGAGGAAGAAATGGTTGGTCACAACGCTATTGCTGCAGGCTTCCAGGGTCAGCGCCAGTGACAGACTTCTATCCTAACTGCGACTTCCCCGAAGCTATGCTCAACACCTCCTTTGACTGGAACGGTGCTCGCGAGCCCTATATCCTTGCTACCGAAAATGACGTACTCAACGGTCTTGGTATGCTCTT
>JAZOTL010000123.1:0-2690 GCA_045657645.1 Eubacteriales bacterium | reverse complement strand
TTTACCTGGGCAAGCGGCATAAAGAGCCCCGTTTACTGTGACAACCGCCTTACCCTTACAGCACCCAAGGTTAGAGATGATATCGAAAACGGCCTTGCAAAGCTTGTAAAGGAATACTACCCCGAAGCAGAGGTGCTTATGGGTACTTCTACTGCAGGTATCGCACATGCAGCTATCACAGGTCACCTCCTTGGTATGCCTATGGGTTACGTTCGTTCAGGCGCAAAGGACCACGGCAGGCAGAACCAGATAGAAGGAAGACTTGAAGCAGGCCAGAAGGTAGTAGTTGTTGAAGACCTTATCTCTACAGGCGGAAGCGTGCTTGAGGTTGTAAACGTACTGCGTGAAGCAGGCGCAGAGGTTCTTGGCGTTGTAAGCATATTCACCTACGGCATGAAGAAGGGTCTTGACAGAATGGCAGCAGCTGACGTTAAGAACGTTTCCCTTACAGACTTTGATACCATTGCAGAGGTTGCGGCAGAAGAAGGCTATATCAAGCACGAAGATATACAGAAGCTTATTGCTTTCCGCAACAACCCCTCTGATGAAAGCTGGATAACTGCAGGAGGCAGTAACTAATGCGTAGTGTAATAGACACCGTTGATCTTACAAAAGAGGAGATAGACTCCTTACTTAAAACGGCAGTTGATATAAGCGAAAACCCCGAAAAGTATGCAAAGGTATGCGAGGGCAAGAAGATAGCAACACTTTTCTATGAGCCCTCTACCCGTACCCGCCTCAGCTTTGAAGCGGCTATGATGGAGCTTGGTGGTAAGGCACTGGGCTTTTCGGATGCAAATTCATCCTCTGTTTCAAAGGGTGAAACCGTTGCAGATACCGCAAGAGTTATAAGCTGTTATGCAGATATTATAGCAATGCGCCACCCAAAAGAGGGTGCTCCTACCGTAGCTTCCCGCTATGCCAGCATCCCTGTTATCAACGCAGGTGACGGCGGTCATTGCCACCCCACCCAGACCCTTGCAGACCTTCTCACCATATACCGCAACAAGGGCCGCCTTGATAACCTTACCGTAGGATTCTGCGGTGACCTTAAATTCGGCAGAACGGTTCATTCTCTCATTTCTGCTCTTACAAGATACACCAATATAAAGATAGTTCTTATTTCCCCCAAGGAATTAGAGCTTCCCGCTTATATGAAAACAGAGGTTCTTGATAAATACGGTATGCCCTACGAGGAATACTCTGATCTTGACGAAGCGATCCCCAGCCTTGATATACTCTATATGACAAGAGTTCAGCAGGAACGCTTTGATGATCCTGCAGAGTACGAGAGATTAAAGGACTGCTATATCCTTACAGCCAAAAAGCTTGAAAACGCAAAGGCGGATATGAACATCCTTCATCCCCTGCCCCGCGTAAACGAGATAAGCGTAGACGTTGACCGTGATCCCCGCGCCAGCTACTTCCAGCAGGTTCTTAACGGTAAACTTATGCGTATGGCTCTCATTCTTAAACTTCTTGATGAGGCAAAGAAGGAGCACAATACCGATGAAGCTGCGCTTGTTAAAAACGAGCTTAAATGCACCAATCCCAGATGCATTACATCCTGCGAAAACGGCATTGAGCATATCTTTAAATGCACCGATAAAGATAAGGGTGTATACCGCTGTATCTACTGCGAAGATGAAGTTGTTTTAACAAACAATTAACTTTGTAAACAAACATAAATGTAGAGCTTCGCGCCTTGACACAAAGCGTGGATTATGGTAGAATATTAGTATAATTAAACAACTTTCCTGTAACTGACGGATGAGAGTGGAGCACCACCGAGAAGCAGGAATTTTAAGAGTCGACCGTCTGGGCAGTTCTACTTGATTTAATTTCAGGAAAGGACTGCCCTTTTGTTATTTCATGGAGGTTTTTATGAAAAAAGTTGGTATTGTTATGGGAAGCGACAGTGACCTTCCCGTCATTAAAAAAGCAACTGCCGTTCTTGATGATCTTGGCATCGAGTACACAGTAAATATCTACTCAGCTCACCGTACACCCGAGCAGGCACGTGATTTTTCACTTAATGCCAGAAAGAATGGTTACGGCGCGCTTATAGCCGCTGCAGGTATGGCAGCACACCTTGCAGGCGCAATTGCTGCAAACACAACCTTACCCGTTATTGGTATTCCCTGCGCTTCACAGTATTTTGACGGTATGGATGCACTTCTTTCAACAGTTCAGATGCCTTCCGGTATTCCTGTTGCTACCGTTGCCGTTAACGGTGGTGCAAACGCTGCTTTGCTGGCTGCACAGATCATTGCTGTTGAAGATGCAGAACTTGCCGAAAAGCTTGACAAAATGCGCAAGGATGCAGCAGCACTCGTTCTTAAAAAAGATGCAGACGTTATGTCTAAATTAAACTAATAAAATATTTATTCACATAAGGGAGTTATTATCATGGAAAAGATTTACACAGGTAAAACAAAGGACGTATACAAGCTTGAAAATGGAAATTGCCTTCTTAAGTTCAAGGACGATTGCACCGGCAAGGACGGCGTTTTTGATCCCGGCGAAAATGCAGTAGGCCTTACAATTGACGGTGTTGGTGACGTTAACCTTCGTATGTCAATTTATTTCTTCGAAAAAGTTAACGCAGCAGGCATCAAGACTCACTACGTAAACGCAAACCTTGAAGATACAACAATGGAAGTTCTTCCCGCAAAGGTATTCGGTCACGG
>JAZOTL010000122.1:0-18963 GCA_045657645.1 Eubacteriales bacterium | reverse complement strand
GATTTAAAGAAGCCTTTGAAACAGGAAGAAAGCTTGATAACGAAATTCTTGATTTCTTTACCTTCCGTAGAAACGATCCCCTCTACTTTACCGAAAAATCACCTACTGATGATAGCTGGGGTTGGTTATCTACCTGTCCTCAGGCAGGCTATGCACCTAAGGCAGACGGTGGTTTTGAACAGATGACCGTTGGCGTGGCGCAGAACGCAAGCGTACATGGACTTGTTCCCATGAACGATATACGCGGCGGAGTTTTTGGTAGAAATCATACAACCGATCCCAATTACAGCTACTCCTATGAGAGAGCAGGGGAAAAGGTTACAGTAAATGCAGAAACCGAAAATGCGGTATTCTACGGCCTTAATTTCCAGGAGCAGTGGGACCATGCTATAGCTTGTGACCCGGATATCATCTTTGTAACCGGTTATAATGAATGGGTAGCGGGCAGACATCCCGTATGGCAGGATTCTCCCAATGCATTCCCTGACCAGTATAACAACGAATTTTCAAGAGACGTTGAACCTACAAAGGGTGCATTAAAGGATTACTACTATTATCAGCTTGCGGCAAACATTCGCCGCTTTAAGGGTGTAAATGCTCCCGTGGCTGAAAACCACCGCGCTACTATAGATATCCATTCAAACGATCCTGCTTGGAAGGATATTACACCCCACACCTTCTATAACAATACAGCTCCTTACCGCAAAAATGACGGTTGGAATGGTACTCATTATTTTAATGATACCGATCGAAACAACGTTGTTGAATGTAAGGTTGCGTTTGACGATGAGTATCTATACTTCAGAGTTAAGTGTCAGCAGGAGCTTACCCTGCCCAAAAAGGACAACTGGATGCGTTTATTTATCGCAACTGATGATACAAAGCCTAATTGGGAAGGATTTAACTACTATGTGGATTGCTACGAAAGAGTAGTAAGACGCAGCGTTGGCGGTTGGAATTTTGAAAACGTCGGCGATATTAAGCTTGATCTTTCGGTCAATATTATGACCGTTAAAATTCCGAGAGAGTCTCTTGGAATGAAAGATAAGATAAACTTCTGCTATAAGTGGTCAGACAATATGCAGGAGGACGGAAATATTATGGATTTCTATGTAAACGGAAATGTAGCTCCCGGTGCGAGGTATACTGTACCTGTCAAGGAGTGACAAGGAGGTTTTTGATGATTTTCAAAAGAATGCTGTCCATCTTATTGGTACTGCTTATGGCGGTATCAGTCTGTTTGCCTATTGCGGCTCAAGATGAAACAGCACAAGGTACGGTTAGTGTAACTGCAATGAAAAGTGCTGCCGGTACTGGCAGATACATAGTAACTGCAAAAAAGCTGAACGTACGTGCAAAACCAAATGCTTCGGCAACTATTATAGGTTCTATTCCTATAGGCAGTAATGTAAAGATAAGGGAAATAAGCGGATCCTGGGGTAGAATACTCTACTGTGGGCAAGCAGGTTGGATAAGCCTTGATTATGCATACAAGGCCGCTATCGGTGACCTGAAATTGAGTGCTGCAGGTCTTAACCTTATAAAGAGCTATGAAGGCTTTTCTGCATACGCATATTGGGATAACTACCAATGGACCATAGGCTATGGTACCCAATGTAAAGAAGGGGAATATCCTAATGGCATAACCGAAGCACAGGCAGCGCAGCTCTTACTTGAAGAGCTTGCGTACCATGAAAGATATGTACATATCTTCCTTATAGAAAACAGAATCCCCGTAACTCAAAAGCAGTTTGATGCTCTTGTTTCACTTACATATAATTTGGGTGATTTATGGCACAACTCAAAGTACGGTGATTTTGAATTAAAAACGATACTCATTAACGGTGCGGAAAAATCAAATCCTGATGCAATTCGTTCCGGTTTCGGAAGGTTCTGCAAAGCGGGCGGACAGGTACTGCCGGGTCTTGTAAAAAGGCGTGCAGCAGAGGCCGAAATGTTTATTTCAGGAACAACTTTTGGCTATTCAACAGCGCTGTTCAAGGATGTCAGAAGCACCGCCTGGTATTATGATTCTCTCAAGTTCTGTTATTATAACGGAATAATCAACGGAAGCTCCGACAATACCTTTATGCCAAACAAAGCCCTTTCAAGAGCTATGGCAGTTACGCTTATCGGTGCTGTTGCAGGTATAGATACTTCTGCTTATACCACAACCCCCTTTAAGGATGTTCCGGCCAATGCTTGGTACGCTCCTTATGTTGCTTGGGCAAGTTCAAAGGCAATTGTAAACGGTACGGGCAACGGTCACTTCTCCCCTAACGCAAACATTACACGTCAGGATATGGCTGTGATACTTTATAATTACACCACCTTCCTTTCAGGCAAGCCTGCATCTAACGTTAATACTTGCAACCGCTTTAGTGATTGGAAGACTATTTCACAGTATGCACGTCCTGCTGTTGCCTGGGCTGTTGAAAAGGGAATATGCGCAGGAAATGATAAGGGCCAGTTTAATCCTAAGGGAGCAACAACAAGAAGTGCTGCTGCAAGTATGATGGCTTCATATGGCAAAAAAATCAAAGGCCTTTCATAATGGTGCTGAAGTGTCGAATTAGATAATTTTTTGTGTTGACAGCAAAAATTACCCGTGATATAATTATATTATTATAAATACATACAAGGAGATAGTTATGGAGGAAAGAGAGATAAATCTAATGGATCTGCTTCGCTTATTTGCAAAGCGTTGGTGGATTATAGCTATTGTAGCTGCTATCTGTGCATCCGCTTTGGGTGTGTACAGTAAGGTTACGTATACAGAGCAATATACCGCGGATGTAACCCTGTTCGTTACATCAAATGACAAAAATGAAGATCAGAATATCACACAGAATATGTACGAGGTAAACTGGGCTCTTAAGGTAATTAAGAACCAGATGGAATTATTACAGACTCCTGCCTTCTACAAGGATATGGCTAAAACATACGTAGAAAAATATCCTGAGCTTTCAAAGAAGTATCCTTATAACGATAAGATGCTGGCAAACTGCATTTCGTATAATGCAACCGAAGATACATACTTGTTTGATTTTTCTGTTACTACTGCTGATCCCGAGGTTTCCTATGCCTTGGCGTGTGTATTTGAGGAATGTGCTCCCAAAAAGATATTCAACGTTACCGAAATTGACTCTTTGCGCATAGCAAGCGGCGCTGAAAAACCTACAGCACCCTCTAACGGCAATAATATTGCACGTAACGTGGTTATCGGATTTTTCGTAGGTGCTTTGCTTACACTTGTAATAGTTTTCGTTATTGATATGCTTGACGTTCGTATTAAGAGCGAAGAAGACCTTGTAAAGAGCTATCCCTATCCTATACTGGGAAGCATACCCAACTTTGATTCAGTAAAGAAAAAGAAAGGATATCGCTATGGCAGGAACTAAAAACACAAGACCGGAAAGCAATCTTATAAACGATTCTACCAACTTTGTGTTGGTGGAAGCCTTTAAAGCACTTCGTACCAATCTTTCCTTTGCTCTTCCTCACAAGAAAAAATGTAAAAAAATCCTTATAACAAGCGGTAATCCCAGTGAGGGTAAGAGTACCGTTTCTTCAAACACGGCTATAGCTGTTGCGCAAACAGAGGCCAGAGTTCTGCTTATAGATGCAGACCTTCGTAAGCCCCAGGTTCACGCAAGATTCGGACTTGAAAATTCCGTAGGTCTTTCCAATATCCTTTCCGGTATGGCAAAGCCTGAGGAAGCTATTAAGAAGACCGGTCGCGGTAACCTTTGGGTTCTTACCTCCGGTATAATTCCTCCTAACCCCGCAGAGCTTCTTGCAAGCGATGCAATGAAGGAACTTCTCGGCTACCTTGAAAATGATTTTGATTATATCATTCTTGATACATCACCTATTAACGTGGTTTCCGATGCGCTTGATCTTTCTTCAATGGTTGATGGCGTAGTGTTTGTAGTTAAGTGCAAATCTTCTACACATCCTGCAACCAGAAGCGCACTTGAAAGACTTAAGTTCGTTGGTGCAAATATCCTCGGCATTCTTATCAATGACGTTGTTAACGAAAAGAAGGAAAACAACGGCAAGTATAAGAAGGGCTATGGCTACGGATATGGTTATGGCTACGGCTATGGCTATCATTCCCATTCCACAAAAAAGGATATGCTTAAGGAAAAAAACGTAAGATAATGATAAAACGGCGTTCTTAACGCCGTTTTAGTCATTTATTCAATATAGGTTTTGGGTGTTTCGCCCACTATTACGGTTTCACCTAAAGGAATTTTAATATCGGATATGACCTCTTCGGTTTTCATTGCAGGCATTACCAGTACCGCTGTAACGTTCATATTTATATACAGGCGGTAAACTGTTTGATTAATTCCTGCCGAAAAGAATTCTGATTCAAGATTGGCGGAAACGTCCTTGTATTCGGTAACCTTAACTGCTATTTTGGGTCCTCTGCCGAGGGTTATGGGCTTTCCTGCAAGATCACCTAAAGGAATGTATACGGTAAGCTTTTCTTTTGAAAGCTTATCTTCAATTTCATGGGTCATTACTGCCGAAACCTCATTTAGCTTAACCGTGTCAGTGAAAATAGCGCTTATTTTGCCTTCTTCGGTATATTTAGCAGCGGTAATGTCCTCCATATCAATTTCTTTTAATGCATTGACAAGCTCGTCACTTATCAGATTATTGAGTTCTTGGGTGGCAAGGGGCAGTATAAGAGGGGCGCATTTTCTGAATGCCCAGGTACATATCAGTGATAGAGTAACAAATAAAAGGGCAAGGATGATAAACCATCCACCCGGGCGGATACTATATTTGCTCCTTTTATACAACATAAAATAACACCTCAATACAGTATATGCAAAATATATAAAAGTGTTAACAACGGAGGGAAAAATGAAAAGATATAACTCACCCATTATAGATGGGCACGTTCACGTTTATACAGATAAATGTGTGGAATATTTTTTTGATTATAAGGAAAAGTACGGCTTTGAAGCAATAGACGTAGCCTGCCTTGCAAATCTAAATAAGGATATGGAAAACGACCCTGCCCAAAACATACTTGCAGCAATTATGAAATGTATGGACGAAAAGGGTGTTTATGCCCATGCGGGTTTGGTATATCCACAGTTTCCCGTAGAAAGCGCGCCTACAGGAAGTTATGATTTTGAAGCTCAGGTAAGGGAGTTTATGGATATTGGCTTTGACGGCATAAAAATGCTTGAAAACAAGCCCACCACACGTAAGCTTACGGCCCTTGCTACCTGTGATCCTTGTTACGACGCTTTTTATAAGTATCTTGAGGATAATAAAATACCCGTCGTATCCCACGTGGCAGACCCCGAAACCTTTTGGGATTATGACCTTGCACCCGAATTTTCACATATAGAAGGCTGGTTTTACGGTAACGGTACCTTCCTAACTAAGGAGGAGATATACCACGAGGTAAAGGCAACCCTTGAAAAATTCCCCAACCTTCGTATAACCTTCCCTCATTTCTTCTTTCTTTCGGATTACATAGATGAAGCGGAAAAGCTTCTTGAAAAATATCCTAATATCAATCTTGATATAACACCGGGCAGGGAAATGTATGATAACTTTACCCGCCACTATGATAAAACAAAGGAATTCTTTAATAAGTATCACAAAAGGATAGTTTTTGGTACAGATATGACCTCAACTGCTTTTCAGGGTAAGCCGGGGGATATGATTGAAGCAATAACACGCTTCTTATCTACCGAGGATGAGTTTGAATATTGGGACTTTAAGATACACGGTATAGGTCTTTGCGAAGAAAAGTGCAGGGATATCTGTTATAATAATTTTAAGACTAACGTTGGTTTATCACCAAAGCCTATCAACAAAGTAGCGCTTAAAAGGTATATAGACCGTATGCTGCCCTGTGTAAAGGATAAGAATACCGCAGAGTTTATTGTGAAATACGCCAATGACAATCTATAAGTATTGTGTTATTTGACAAAGCCTTGTTAATTTTTTAACGCATATTTCACAAATATGTAGAATTGTACTAAAAGTAAAAATATTTTTGCTAATTGTATTGATTTTTTCGGAAATAATATTTATTATATTAGTAGTGAAAAAATAAATAATTATAATGACATAAAAGGAGAAAAGTATGAATATTTCCTATATGCATCCCGCGGACCAGCTTGTTATGTTTATGCAGCGTATTTATGACCGCGGACTTACCACCACTTCAGGCGGTAACCTTTCCATAATGGATAAGGACGGTAACATCTGGATAACTCCTGCTTCCGTTGACAAGGGAAGCCTTACCCGTAATGATATCGTTTGCGTAAAGCCCGACGGTACAGTAGAGGGTAACCATAAGCCTTCAAGTGAATTTCCTTTCCACGCATCCGTTTATAAGATGCGCCCCGACATTCACGCAGTTCTTCATGCACATCCCCCGGCACTTGTTGCTTTTTCTATAGCTCGTAAGCTCCCCGATCTTGATCTTATTCCTACAGTTCGTAAGACATGTTCCAAAATGGCTATTGCAAAGTATGCCGTTCCCGGTAGTGACGAGCTTGGTAAGAATATCGGTGAAGAGTTTGCAAAGGGCGTAGATATCGTTCTTCTTGAGAACCACGGTGTATGTATCGGTGCAAAGGATATGTTTGAGGCTTTCAAGATGTTCGAAACTCTTGACTATTCTGCAAACCTTGAAATACACGCAGCAAAGCTCGGTAAGGTAAATCGCCTTTCCCCTGAGCAGATCAAGACAACCGAAACTCGCCACCACCTTATAATGGATGACTTTATTCCTAACAGCCATGCATCTGAAGAGCTTGAGGCACGCCGTGAAATGATTAAGCTTATCCGCCGTTCTTATAAGCAGGGTCTGTTTACCGCTACACACGGTACCTATTCCGTGCGTCTTTCTGACGGCAGCTTTATCATCACTCCCTTTAACCGTGACAGAGTATACCTTGAGGTTGAGGACCTTGTACGCATCAAGGGCGGTATGAAGGAGCAGGGTAAGATCCCCTCAAGAGCAGTTATGGCTCATCAGATGATATATGATAAGAACCCCGATATTAACGCTATCCTTCTTGCTCATCCCCCGCACGCAATGGCATTCGCTGTTACCGATGCAGAGTTTGACCCCAGAACCATTCCCGAAAGCTATATCCTTCTCCGTGATATTGAAAAGCATGAGTTTACCGAGATATACGCTAACCCCGAGGGTGTTGCAGATAGCTTTGCAGTTAATCGTCCTGCACTTATCTTTAACAACGACTGTGTTATAGTTACCGGTTCAACCCTTCTTCAGGCATTTGACCGTATGGAGGTTCTTGAATCAACAGCTCATTCTATAATCAACTCCAAGTCTATAGGTGAGATAGTTCACATTTCTCCCGAAGAGGTTGATGATCTTAAGGAAGCATTTAACCTTAAGGATGAATAATTAATAACCAAAACAAAAAACCGTTTGGAAATTCCAAACGGTTTTTTTATCTTCTGTTTCTTTTCACAAATTCGTATTGTTCTTTTACTGCTTCGGGAGGGATAGAGGGGCTCTTTTTGTAACGTGCATAGGTGTAAAGGGCGGTAAGTGCAGGTGCGCGTTTTTCTTCGGGCATTTTGTTGTTTGCCTCGTTTGGAGTATGGTAATGATTTATGCTGTCACCTTTTTTTATACGCGCCATAGTGTAATCGGCATATAGATAACGCACGCGGTCGCGGTCGTTTTCAAGGTTTGAAAAACGCTTGCGTGTAATTTCATTTCTGCGGCGGCGGGGGCGCTTTTCATTTGAAAGGATTATGGTGCGCTCTTCCTCTCCACGCAAAACTATGCGGTTCTCAAGACCAAGAGCCGTGAGAATTTTATTTTTTATTGCACGGAACTTAAGAGAAACCGAAGCAAAGGCCTGACCGATGCGGCGGTATAGCTCTTTGGCAAATTCCTTTGTAAGAATTTTTGTAGACCAATAAAGCCCCAAAACCAAAAACGCACAACCAAAGAATATATCAAACTGGCGGATATACTTCAGCTTTTCGGGAATATAGGCGTGGACTGCAAAAAAGAGAAGGGAAATGGATAACAAAATAATTGTTGGCAGTATTTTTTTGCGGTCTATATAAATATTTTCCTTTTTGGGAGTTTTATCTTTCTTCATCTTCTTTTTCTTCATCGTCCTTTTCGGGAGTAAGGATCACGGTATTTACGGTGTTTCTATTCATACTCAGGGCATACAGGCAGTTTTCGGTTTCCTCGTCTGTATAGGTGGTGAAAAGGAATATTTCGGTATCGGAAAGTCCCTTTTCGATATCCTTTTCAAGCAGTACGGGGAACGACATACCCGAGGCTATTCTAACCTCGCTTAATGCCCGAAGCATTTCGGTTAAATGTATTTCACCTGCGCGGATATCAAATTGTATACCAACGCTTGAATCTGCCATAACGCAGTTGGCACAAAGACCAAGCTTATAGCCGTTATCCTTTGCTACCCGTATAATATCTGCACAGTAGGAAAGGGAATTTTCCATAAGCTTATTAAAAATGTGTGATGGAATAGGTTCGGCAGGGTTACACTGAAAATTCAGGTAAATCATAAAGGTTCGATCGGAAGAAAAATCCCTTTGATTTACCATAAGCGGAGAGCTTGCCGAATAAGCATAAGCTCTTGCCGTAGCCTTGTGATTTATGGAGTTTGGCGGGTCACCATAGGTGTAGGGGCGTATGCCCGACATAGAAAAAGGATCCCGTATTAGCATACGCTTTGAAACGCTTTCACCCATAAGCAGACCAACGGGCATAGGGGTTGTAGGAGCGTCCAGTATCTGGGGATAAACGTATATCTGCGCGGTGCTGTCAGTATACCGATCTGCCCCGGGGAGGAAAAGTCTTGCGCTTTCAAGCTTATAAAGGCCGCGTGCGGTACAATGCACCTTGTGTTTTCTCTTTATCTGCATATATGGCAGTATAAGGGGGTAGCGGCTTTGGAAAAGCTGCATAGCCTTTTTATCCTTTGCGCTGCAGCCGTTAAGCTCAAGCTCGGGGTATATATAGCTTTCCGCATATACGTTTATAAGGGGTAGGCGGCTTTTGTTGTATATGGTTTCGGTAAAGGTTACCGTATCGTCCTCGTATACTCCTTCTTCAGAAAACTCACGCTCGTAAATTATTCTGCCTATTATCGAACGGCAGGCTCTTTTATACAATACCCATAAAAAGCTAATTACTGCGGTTGCTATTAGCAGTACGGTTATTGCAATAAACCAAGGTGAGTCCCATATAGGAGCTACGGTGTGTGGATTTGTGTTCATCTCTTGGAATAGAATATTTCGGGCTCTGTGGGTACGGTTACTGTGTGAAGAATAGATTCAATAATATGCTTGTCCTGATTTTTCTTTACTCTTGCCGATGTGCGCAGGATAAGACGGTGTGCAAGAGTGGGAACTGCCGCTTTTTTGATATCGTCAGGGGTAACGTAATCACGGTTTGATATAGCTGCAAAGCCCTTTGCGGCACGCATTAACGCTATAGCGGCTCTGGGGCTGGCGCCAAGAACCACACCTTCTGCCGTGCGTGTTGCTTCAACTATATTGGTAATATATCTAACAAGATCGGGATGTATATAAACTGCCTCTACCTCTGCACGTATATAGGGTATCTCGCTTGTGTTTACAACGCCGTGTATCTCGGCTAAAGGGGAACCCTTTGCAAAGCGCATAAGCATTTCGTCATTCTCTTCTTTTGTGGGATAACTCATTTCCGATTTGAAAAGGAAACGGTCAAGCTGTGCTTCGGGCAGGGGGAATACACCCATACTTTCAACAGGGTTTTCTGTAGCTATTACCATAAAGGGATCGGGCAGGGTATAGGTTGAAGCGTCTATTGTTACCTGCTTTTCTTCCATACATTCAAGCAGACCTGCCTGTGTTTTAGGTGTAGCGCGGTTTATTTCATCCGCAAGAAGAATATTCGTAAAGCAGGGCCCGGGTACAAACTCAAATTCTCCTGTTTTCATATTAAAATAGCGTACGCCGGTTATATCTCCGGGGAGAAGGTCAGGGGTGAACTGTATACGGGAGGATCTGCCGGAAATTGAGGCAGCAAAAGCCTTGGTCATAACTGTTTTACCCGTTCCGGGTACGTCGCATAACAGCATATGTCCGCCGCAGAACAGGGCAACGGTCATAAGCTCTATAACATCCTGTTTGCCAACGATAACTCGGTTAACGTTGTTTTTTATCTTCTCGTATGATGAAAAAGCCTTGTTTGACATCTTATTCCTCTTTCGCTCTTGTATTTTTTTGGTTTATAGTATATAATATTATAAAATTTGTTAGCATATTTTGCAACATATATTTGTAAATAATCGGGAGTGTCCTATGAAAGATTATCTTGAAGCAGGAAAGGCCGTAAACACCCACGGTGTGCGCGGTCATATTAAGGTTCAGTCATATTGTGACAGCACCGCTGTTTTTTGCTCGCTTAAAACCCTTTATATCGAAAAAAAGGGAGAGTTTATACCCGTTAAGGTGGAAAAATCATCCCCTCATAAGGGTATGGTTTTATGTAAGCTTGAAAACAGCGAAACTTACGAGGATGCTATACTTTATAAAAATAAAATTCTTTACTGTAAAAGGGATGATATCCCCCGTGATGAGGGTGACCACTTTATAGTAGATCTTATCGGCCTGCCCGTATACAATATTGAAACAGGCAAGGTGTACGGAAAGCTTAAAGAAGTGATTGATAACCCCGCAAATGATCTGTACGCAATTGAGTGCGAAACAGGAATATCATATATCCCCTGTGTTGCGGAATTTGTAAAAGATATTAACCTTGAAAAGGGTATTGCGATATCTCCTATAGAGGGTATGTTTGATGAGATTTGATATAATGACGCTTTTCCCCGAAATGGTGGATACAATTCTTTCCGAAAGCATTATCGGCAGGGCACAAAAAAGCGGAAAAATTGAGATATATACCCACAATATAAGGGACTATTCTGAAGATAAGCATCGCCGTGTGGATGATACTCCCTACGGTGGAGGTATGGGTATGCTTATGGCGGCACCACCCATTTACCGTTGCTTTTCGGATATTGAAAAATTAGAAAAACGCCGTGTTATATATATGTCACCCAAAGGGAAGGTCTTTGAGCAAAAAAAGGCAGAGACCTTTGCCGGTGAATATGACCAGATAATAATTCTCTGCGGCCATTATGAGGGTGTGGACCAGCGTGTACTTGACCTTATAGTTGACGAAGAAGTGTCAATAGGCAACTACGTGTTAACAGGCGGAGAGCTTCCTGCCTGTATAGTTGTGGATAGTGTTTCAAGGCTGATAGAAGGCGTACTTTCAGACAGCGTATGCTATGAGGATGAAAGTATTTGTTGCGGTATGCTGGAATATCCCCAATATACCCGTCCCGAAACTTTTATGGATATGCCCGTGCCTGAGGTGCTTTTATCCGGCAATCATAAAGATATTGCCAAATGGCGCTTTGAGGCGGCTTTGGAGTTGACAAAAAAACAAAGACCCGATCTTTTATAAGAGGTGAGTTCTATCAAAAGGAACAGAAAATCTGAAAGTCTTATATGGTCTGCACTTACAAGGATGACTGCAGCTCTCTACCGAGCAATGGAGAAAAGCTTTGTTGGCAGAAACTTAACAGGCTATGACAAGGAAGAAAAGAGTGCTGAAAACAGCTTTTTTATAAGCGGTGTGCGCTCTCTTATCTCCCGTATACCTTTTAAAAATTTAAAATATAATTTTGAAAACAGTATAGATGAAAGTATGGCTTCAAGTGTTTTTGGTAACATCAAAAGCTTTTTATTTGGAGCTTTGCTTCGCCAATACGGCACTCTGTTGTTTTTTATGGGTATGTATACCGTTTTTGCTTATTATCTTTCCAATATAATTCCCGATATTGGCAGTTTTGGCTATTCATATCTTATAGCCGGTGGCTGTGAGCTTGCGGCAAGTATACCCCTTATAGCTTCAAAGAAAAATCTTTCCACGGCGCTTTGTGAAGGGCGATTGACCTCAGTCTTGCTTATAGATATTTTAGGCATCCCCCGTGAAAAGCTTTCAAGCAAACATAAACCCCTTGTGTTTAAGGGTATGTTTTCTGTTATTACAGGAACGCTTTTAGGCGCACTTTCGGTGTTTGTTGATCCCTACACCGTGTTGGGAACCGTAGGAATACTGTTGCTGTGTATTATTGTTTTTTCCTCGCCTGAAAGCGGTGTTATAATATTGCTTGCGCTTTTTCCTTTTGTTTCAGAAAAAACTCTTGCTATGGGTACGTTGTTTACCTTTATATGCTATCTTTTAAAGGTAGCGCGAGGCAAAAAGACCTTTAAGCTTGAACTTAACGATTGCGTTATACTTGCTTTTGTTATAGTAGTTATATTAAGTAATATTTTTTCCATCAACGCAGTTGTCGGCGTGTCATATTCCTTGAAAATATTTACTTATACCCTTGCTTATTTTCTTATTGTAAACACCATAAAGACCACCCCTTGGGTAAAGAGGGTGATTTTTGCTCTATGTTTTTCGGCTATGGGGTGTGTGGTTATAGGACTTTTGCAAAAATATGCAGTGGGTTCAAAATATATCCCCAGTGAAGCTCTTGAGCTTAACGGCACGGTTAAAGCAACCTTTGCAAATCCGGGTATACTTTCCCACCTTCTTGTATTGGTAACCCTATTTATTTTTGCTGCGGCTATCCGCATCAGAAAACCTGTCCGTAAGCTGTTTTGTATGGTGTTCTGTGTTGCGGCGGTGTTCTGCTTGTACGCAACGCTCTCACCCTTTGCTATTATCGCCTTTGTACTCTGTGTTGTGCTGTTCTTTCTCATATACTCTGATAGAACTGTACTGGTACTGTTGGCTTTAATAATGTCTTTGCCCTTTGCAAAATATATTATGCCAAATCTTTTGCTTCAAAAGTCTGCAGAGCTTGGCGTCCTTGCGTCGGATATGCTTGGTAAGCGTTTTGAAAGCTTTTATATCATTCTTAAAATGATACGTGATCATTTTGTTGGTGGTGCAGGGGCAGGAAACTTTTCCTACCTGTACGCAAGCTATGCGGCGGAAAGCTCAGGTGTTTCTACCGCCCAGTACAGCATATATTCGCAGATGCTTGTTGAGTTTGGTATATTCGGGTTATTTGTGTTTGCTCTTATCATATTGGTATTTACACAAAACTCCTTCAGCTTTTTTAAAAAACATGGAGGAGGAAGAGCCACGGTATATTCTGCGGCAGGCTTTTCGGGAGTTTTTGGGTTACTTCTGCTGGGAGTTGTGGAAAACGTTTGGCAGGATCCCCGTATATATTTCTGTTTTGTTGCAGTAATGGGGCTTACAGTTGCCCTTAAGCGTAAATCGGTAAATGAATCAAGAGGTTTTGATGAATACCTTGATACAAGACCTGTGCTTAACTTATGAAAGGGGTGCATATTGTGAAAAATAATACGCGCAAAAAATCATCCTTTAATTTTATAGATGCTATTCTTCTTGTTATACTTATTGTTATTGCCGCATTTTTAATATATACCTTTGTATCTCCTTATACGGGAAAGATCATTTCGCCTTCCCAGATAAAGCAGATAGAGTATAAAATACTTATAGAGGATGTAAGTGACGATATACATTACTCTATTAAAAAAGGTGATTATATAACAGAGATAAATACACTTTCGGAAATAGGCGAAGTAAGCTCTGTAGAATACGCCGATACCGTATATAAGGGTACAACAGCGAAAGGGGAAGAGCTTTCCTCTGTGTATACCGATATAACAATAACCGTTAAAGCTACGGTTTCGGTATCCGACGGAGTTTATAAGGCGGGTGACGTTGTTATTGCGGCAGGTAAACCAATATCCTTCCGCGTTCCCGGTTTTATTGCTGACGGACAATGTATCTCGGTTGCGGAGGTGGAAGAAGTTGAATAATCGCAGAACTAAAAAACGCCTTAACGCTGTAGATTTTGTTATTATAATACTTGTTATAGGTTGTATTGCGGGCGTTATAGCAAGGTACAATATTGTTGACCGTATTGTAGTAAACAAATACCGTGACGAGGTGAAAATATCATTTAAGGTCTCGGGTATATCGGCAGATATAGCTGATAATATTAAAAACGGCGACACCTTTTATATAGACGCAAGTTCTCAAGAACTTGGCGACGTTATTTCAAGTGAGGTGTCTGATGCACGTGTCCTTGTTCCTGATGAAAACAGCAGCTTTAGCGTTACGCAGGATACATCAAAAAAGGATGTAATCTGTACTCTCAAGGGCTTTGGCATTATGGGTGAGGATGGATTTATGCTTGGAGGTACGGAGTTTTTGGCTCCCGGAGATGAGGTTGTTATACGCAGCCGTCAGGTTCAGCTTTCTGTAATAATAACGGAAATTTCTTCTCCCTCGTGAGATTTTTAACCCAAATCCATTAAATATCGGTAAATCTATTGATTTTTTGTAAACACTTTGATATAATTAGAGCATAAAAGTGTATATTTTTTAATTCAGGAGATAATGATATGATCACACGCGAAGTTACAATCACTAACAGCGTAGGACTTCATGCAAGACCTGCTACATTCTTTATTCAGAAGGCTAATATGTATAAGAGCACTATCTGGGTAGAAAAGGACGAGCGCCGCGTAAACGCAAAGAGCCTTCTTGGTGTGCTTTCCCTTGGCATTACTCAGGATATGAGCGTTACTCTCATTGCTGACGGACAGGATGAAGAGGCTGCTATCGCAGGCCTTTCAGAGCTTATTGATAACGGCTTGGAAATGCCTAACTAATAACTGTTTATAATGCGCATGAAACGAGCAGATAGTTAACGTAGGTTGTGTCTGCTCGTTTTTATTGATTTACTTGCAAATCGGAGGTGTTAAGCGTGGCAGAGCTTGCTGAACTGAGAAAACGGGCTAACGAACTGCCCCTTTCACCCGGTGTTTATCTTATGAAGGATAAAAACGATAAGATAATATACGTGGGTAAATCAAAGGTATTAAAAAACCGCGTTTCACAATACTTTAGAGAAACGGGGCACGATGATTATAAAACACAGCGTATGGTGTCTAACGTCGACCATTTCGACTATATGCTCACCCATACTGAAATTGAGGCCCTTAGCCTTGAAAACAGGCTTATAAAGCTTCATAAGCCTAAATATAATATCCTTTTAAAGGATGATAAAAGCTATCCCTATATTAAGGTAACAACAGGGGAGGACTACCCCCGATTACAGCTTGTACGTAAAAGGAGTACCGACCGTGCAAAGTATTTCGGTCCGTATTCGGGTGCAGGAGTTGCTTACTCCATAATACGCACCGCACAGCGTTCCTTTGGTATACCCCGTTGTAATAAGCAGTTTCCAAGGGATATAGGGAAAACCCGCCCTTGCCTGTACTACCAGTTAGGGCAATGCAAGGGTGTGTGCACGGGAAGAATATCAAAAGAGGATTACAAAGAAACGGTAAAAGACCTTACTTCCTTCCTTTCAGGTTCTTTTGGACAGGTTAAGGAATCCCTTCAAAAGAAGATGATGTATGCATCTGACAACCTTTTGTTTGAAATAGCTGCAGGCTACCGCGACAGTATTAAAGAGCTTGATACTTTGTGGCAAAAGCAAAAGGTAGTAGGCGCCCCCGATGCGGAATATGATATATTTGCTTTGTATAGTGATGACCTTTCCTCCTGCTTGTGTGTTTTTTACGTAAGGGACGGATGTGTTATCGACAGCGAAAAATTTATATTTGGCGCCGACCAGATAATAGACGATTCTGCCATAGTTTCTTTTCTTACAGAGCTTTATACTATGCGTGAATACGTGCCTAAAAACATCCTTTTTGATTTTCATATAGAAGAGGATGCAAAGGAGCTTCTTGAAAGCTTTTTGGGCGAAAATGCAGGCTACAGGGTGCATATAAAATTTCCCGAAAGAGGGGATCTTAAATCCCTTTGCAATATGGTGTATGATAATGCGCGCCAGTATGCGGGGCAGTATAAGGCAGATACCGAAAGGGATAATAAAACCCTTATCAAGCTTGCATCAATGCTCTCGCTAGAGGTTGTGCCCGAGCGTATTGAGGCCTATGATATTTCAAACTTCGGTTCGGATAATATTACAGGCGGTATGATCTCCGTGGTTAAGGGAAAGTTCAACCGCAGAGATTACAGAACATATAAAATAAGAAGCACGCAGAACACACCCGATGACTATATGTCAATGCGTGAAACAATAGAGCGCCGGCTTTCACATACAGAACAGACTTACCCCGACCTTATATTGCTTGACGGCGGTAAGGGGCACGTTTCGGTAATAAAGCAGCTTTTGTGGGAGCTAGGTATAGACATTCCCGTTTTTGGTATGGTAAAGGACTCCTTTCATAAAACAAGAGCCCTTACTACCGAGGATGAGGAAATAAGTATTGCAAGGGAACAGGCTGTATTTCAGTTTATATATAAAATACAGGAAGAGGTTCACCGCTTTACAGTTAAAACAATGAGCAACGCCAAATCAAAGACACTAACCCGTTCGTCCCTTGAAGATATACAGGGTATAGGGCAGGGTAAAGCAAAAAAACTGCTTGCTCATTTTAAAACCATAAAGGCTATAAAAAGCGCGGGCGTTGATGAGCTTGCCGCGGTAAAGGGTATTTCCGCAAAGGATGCGGAAGCTATCTTTCAATATTACAACAAAAGCGAGGAAGATAAATGAGAATAATTACAGGTATTGCGCGGGGAACTAAGCTGCGTACACTTGAGGGCGAGGATACACGCCCCACAACCGACCGTGTTAAGGAATCGGTTTTCAATATGATACAGTTTGATCTTGAAGGCAGACGCGTGCTTGATCTTTTCGGCGGTTCAGGACAGCTTGCTCTTGAAGCTCTTAGCCGTGGTGCCGTTTCGGCAACTATAGTTGATAAAAATCCCGAGGCTGTTAAAATAATCAAGGAAAATGCACAAAAGTGCAGATTGTTTGATAAGTGCGTTATTCTTACAAAGGAATACACCTCCTTTTTATCGGGTAATAAGGAAAAATACGATCTTATTTTTCTTGATCCACCCTATGATTCCGATATGCTTGGCGGAGCAATGCGTCATATAATTAATAAAAATATGCTCCGTTTTGGTGGTATGATCGTTATTGAAAGCGATAAGGACGATATACCCGACCATGGAGAGCTTACAGTACACCGCCACGTTAAATACGGCAGAAGCTATATAACCATACTGACTAATGAGGTAGAAGATTAATGAAGAAGGCTGTTATACCAGGCTCCTATGACCCTATAACCAAAGGCCACGTTGATATGATAGAACGCGCGGCAGCCCTTTTTGATGAGGTTGTGGTTGCAGTTGTAGATAACCCCGATAAGCGTACAATGTTTACCCTTGAAGAGCGAGAAGCCTTTGCAAGAGAGGCTTGCGAAAGATTTCCTAACGTTACGGTAAAGGCGTTTGCAGGTTTGCTTATAGATTTCTCCCGTGAAAATGGAGTAACGGCAGTTGTTCGCGGTGTGCGCAACGCAAGAGATTTTGACTATGAGTACGGCCTTTCACAGATTTACCGTATGACGGGAGAACTGGAAACACTCTTTCTTCCTTCAAGTGGCCCCAACGCCCACGTAAGCTCTACAATGGTTCGAGAGCTGCTTAAAAACGGTAAGGATCCAAAGGATTTTATTCCATTTACATTAAAGTAAAAAAAGACAGTCAATCGACTGTCTTTTTTATTTAATTAAATTTGAAAGAATAAAGCTTTCCTGCATCCATTTCAAATGTGAGGTATACCGCCTTGCCGGCAAAGGCTGAAAGGTCGGCATCTAACGTTCTTGAAATTTCGTTTCCTTCAAACCAATTGCTTGTGTAACTGTTGCCTTCATAATCTGTTACAGTTACTCTTATTTTACCTTCATAGTTCAGTTCAAGTTTGTTACCGTCAAAGGTAAGGGGCTTTGTTACTACGGTGTTGCCCTGTGCAAACATAAAGCCGTCGGTTCTTACGGTGTAGCGGTAGAGTACGTCGCATTTGCGTGTAGAATCGTACTCATCCATATAGAAGGAAATTTCGTTTTCAGAGGTTTGTATAAAGCCTGTGCAGGGGTAACCACCGTCGGGATATACGTACATCTCACCTTCGGCAGGGGCAAGAACGGGGGATGCGCTTCTGTTCCAGTTTAAAAGGTCGCGGCTGGACATAAAATATACGTCTGTCCACTTTTTGCCTGCAGAATCTATAACAAGCTGTGTAGGTATACCTATGTAAACACCCTCGGCGCGCTCGTAGGGGGTAATGGCATTGGTGTACATCTGCATATCAATACCGTCAGCGTAGGTTATGGGTACAGGGGTTGTCCAGTTGATGCAGTCATCGCTTTCAGCATATCTTGTGTCACGTATAATATCGTTGGGATATGCAAGTACCTCTTGGGGTGTAAGGTTATAATCTCCGTTCATATGGAAGCCGCGGACAAACGCAACGTACTTGCCCTTGGTTTCATCCCAATATACGGTATTGAGGGTATCGTAGAAGCAACCGCCGCTTTGCGCGGGATTGCCCATCATTTTAGTTTCGTTAGGCCAAAATTCAAAGTAATTACCGTTATTTGCGGTGTGTTCAAGGAAAAGTCCGTCAGCGTACTGGCCGTATATACCCTTTAATTTTTCTGTGGTATTGGGATTGGTATCGTAAAATACGTAAAGTGCGGCAGGGTTTACCTGTTCGCTTGTTACAATGTTGGTATAGGCATCGCCTGTGTATGTGTTAGTTCTAAGGTTGGGACGTGTCCAGTTAAGTCCGTCTGTAGATTCAAGGTAACATATACGGCGTCTGCCCTGAACTGCTACGTAATACATACGGTAGGTGCCGTTATGCATATCAACTATGTTAGGTAAAAGGATTCCTCCCGTTTCGTGCTTCTTATTGAATACAAAAACCTGTTCCTTTTTAACAAAGCTGCCTGTGGTAAGCG
>JAZOTL010000121.1:0-3189 GCA_045657645.1 Eubacteriales bacterium | reverse complement strand
ATAATAAACTAAAAGTAGAGGTAAAAGTTATGAAACGTTTGTTATCAATTCTTTTGATTGTTATTACAATAATAACCCTTGTACCTGCACAGGTATATGCCGCAAAGGGGGATAAGCTTGTAGCCCTGACCTTTGACGACGGTCCTTCAACAGCATATACATATCAACTGCTTGCAGGTTTGCGTGAAAGGGGCGTTAAGGTTACCTTCTTTATGCTTGGCAATCGTCTTTCTTCCGGTATGGACATAGTAAAACTTGCCTACGAGGAGGGTCACGAGATAGCCTGCCACACCTGGGATCACCCCAATCTTGTTACCATTTCAAACAGCAGCATATATTCACAGCTTTCAAGCTGTTACAGTATGATGGACAAGGTGTGCGGCAGCGGCACGGTATATAATTTCAGACCGCCCTACGGCAGCACCGATTCAAGAGTAAGGGCTGCAATCGACGCTCCCCTGATATATTGGTCTGTGGACAGCCGTGACTGGGAGTCCCGTAATGCCACAAGTGTATGCAATACCATTGTTTCCAATGCTTTTGACGGGGCAATTATCCTATGCCACGATATACACTCTACAACTATTCCCGGAGCCCTTCGTGCAATAGATATCCTGCTTGAAAGGGGTTATGAATTTGTAACGGTAAAGGAGCTTTACCGCCGCCGCGGAGTTAGTATGCAGAACGGCGTTCTTCACTACAGCTGTCCCAATAACGGTGTAGACTACGGCCCTATCCCCGCCCCACAGATAGGGGTTAGCTATTGCAATGACGGTAGCGCTACCGTAACTATCAGCGGCGGTGGTGGGTATCCAATTTACTACACCCTTGACGGAAGCAGTCCAAACAATAACAGTATAAGGTATACAAAGCCCTTTACCCTTAACGCTCCAACCACGATAAGAGCTGTGGCTGCATATGACCTAAACGGAAGCCGTTCGGAAGGCGTGCTATCGATCGTAAATAAGTTCCACTGTGCACAGCCTACTATATCATTTAATTCCAATAATCAGCTTGTGCTTAGCTGTGCTACACCGGGTGCAAAAATATACTATACTCTTGATGATACCTCACCCGATGAAAACGATATTTTATATCTTTCGCCGATAGCTATACCCCGCGGTAGTTATATCCATGCAAAGGCGATAAAATACGGATACCGTGACAGTGTTGAAACCATATTCTATTATTCAAATTCCGGTCGCTTGTATGCAGATTTAACTCCCAACTACCAATTCTTTGACGCGATGGAGGAGCTGATACTTTCGGGCGTATATAGCGGAACCGCACCCTATACTATGTCCCCCGATCTTGCCTTAAGCCGCGGAATGTTTATAGATGCCATATATAAATACTCAAAGGAAAAGCTTGAAGCCGGCTGGAAGCGTACCAATAAATTTGCCGACGTTACTTCTGCAAACACTTATGCAGAGGCAGTTGAATGGGCATACCGCAATGGTATTGTAACGGGTAATGAAAACAGCCGTTTCAACGGTGAGCGTACCCTTACAAGGCAGGAGTTTTGCGTTATATTCGCAAGATATCTTGAGTATATGGGAATGCCTCTTCCCACAGGTGATCCCATTGCAAAATACGAGGATAGCTGGCGCGTAGCCTCTTGGGCTTTGCTTGACGTAAGGGCTATGGTAAAGGCAAACCTTGTTGTTAGCGCCGACGGTGTAAATCTTGAACCCTTTGCGGAAATTACGCGTGGTGATTTTGCGGTATTCTTATATTATCGTTTCAAATCCTATAAATCAAATTACCCTCTGACCCCCCGTATAAGCTACACTATGGCAGAAAACGGAGATACCTATATAACCGTTGAGGCTGACACGGATGCCGATATAAGATGTAGAGTAAACGGTGGTAGGGAAACATATTACAAGGCACCCTTTAAGGTTGATTATATGTCAAAGGTAGAAGTGTGGACCCAAAACGTAGTTATTGGACTCAAATCCGAAAAGGCTGTGCTTTTACCTGAAGATTACCCCTGTCTTGTAGCAAAAGCTGAACTGAATAGCTCAGGTGAGCTTGTGCTTACAAGTGGTACTAAATGGCCGATAATATATTATACCTTAGATTCAAGCACCCCTACACAGCAATCACATAAGTACACGGGCCCTGTGAAAATTACAGAGGATTGTGAAATAAGAACCAAGGTCTTCAATAACGCACAGCCTGAAAGCAAAGAAGCGGTCTTCAGTTTTTCTGCAAACGGAAATCTTTATTATGACGTGGAATACCCATCCTGGTATTTTAATGCCATAGATAGCCTTAAAACTGCGGGTATTATGAGCGGCACCGGCAAATATACAATGTCCCCCAAGGTCAATTTAAACCGCGGTATGCTTATAACGCTGCTTTACCGAGCAAATGGAGATGCGCTTGAGGAGGATTGGAGCGCTACTCACTGCTTTGAAGACGTTGAGAGTGATAAATATTACGCTGAGGCTATAGAATGGGCATACAGAAACGGTATAGTTTCGGGTGTAACTAAAACCTCCTTTGCTCCACAAAGAAATGCTACCCGTCAGGAGCTTTGCAAGATAATCTGCGATTATCTTGGCTATAAGGGAATTGAACTTTCTGAAGGTGAGCCTTTAGAGGATAGATTTGTTGATGCGGATAAAGTATCTCTATGGGCGCTGCCTTATGTGCAAAAGGCAGTAGCGGCAGGTCTTATAAACGGCTATGGCTCGTACCTGTATCCTACCAACACAACCACAAGAGCGCAGATTGCAGTTGTGCTGTCACGATAATTTCATAAAATAAAAAAAGGCTGTAGATTACAGCCTTTTTTAATATTGTTATTTAAGTAATTCCAACATATACTGCGCGTGGAGTCTGTGGAAAAAGTCGTTGGGATGATTTACGTTGTTTGCGGTAATATCAACGTAACGCTTGTGGTTCAACAGCTCTATCTGCATCTTTGTAATGTCTGATTTGATAACGCCTTCCTCGCAGAGGGCATCCATTGCATCGGAGAAGGTTATCTGGTTGCCGTAGAAGGTTGCTTTTTCGGAAGAAAGAAGCTTGTTAGGCAGGGTGGAAGCGCTTACCATAAACTCGCAATCGGGACTCTTTTCTCTTATCTTTTTGATTGCGCCGCGGAAGTTTTCCACCAAAACCTCAGCCGGTGTAAAGGAATCGTTACCTCCGAATGCTATGATAACAAAATCATTTTCA
>JAZOTL010000120.1:0-6443 GCA_045657645.1 Eubacteriales bacterium | reverse complement strand
CCTGCTCTTAGACGGGTAATAACATCATCTCTATCTGCCGCAGAGTTTATCTTGAATATGGAGGTACCGCCTGTTCCTCTATCGCCTTTCTCCCCCTTAAACTCCCCGGAATCAGCCCTGCTTTTAAGTTCGTTCACAACGGACACCGCGTTTTGGCAAATAGCAGTTAGCTGTTCTGCTTCACTTTTTGTAGGCTCCGAAGCGTTTTCTGTATCAAGTCTCGGTCCTTGCAGTACGGCAATCTTTACCGTATTTGTTGTTGCCCGTATGGCTTTTGTGCTGTCGATACCTATTACCGAAACTGTAAAGCTTCCCTCACCCAAAACCTCTGTGGGCACTAAACAATAATCCTCTGTAAGTATTACCGAATATGCTGTGTCATTCTTTTCAAACACCGCTTTTTTGGTAAGAGCTTCCCAAGAGGAACCGAAATTGAACTCGGCATAGAGGTATCCCATGGAATTTGCCGCTACCGTATTTGTATCGGTACGGCGAATAGTTTGATTTTCCACGTTAAAAAATATTTTCATATCAATCACCTCCCGTGGATTATACCAAAACATTGTTTTTTGCGGTAGGGTAGTGCTTTTATTGACACACCACGTTTTTTGTGATATATTTAATATACCCCCACGGGGTATATGGAGGAGCTATGGATAAAAAATGCGAATGTAATAAAACTAAAATGAGAAGCCCCGAGGATTACGAAAAACTGATAAAACGTCTTAACCGTATCGAGGGTCAGGTGCGGGGAATTAAGAAAATGGTTGAAAACAATGCTTACTGTACCGATATTCTTATACAGACATCGGCTGTAAACGCAGCCCTTGTGTCCTTTAAAAGCGAGCTTCTTTCCCAGCATATACGAAGCTGTGTGGCAGAGGGTGTACGCCGAGGCGAGGATGACAAGATAGAGGAGCTTGTAGAGACTCTTCAAAAAATGATGAAATAGGTGAGTTTATGGAAAAATATAAGGTTGGAGGTATGAGCTGTGCCGCCTGCAGTGCAAGGGTTGAAAAGGCTGTTTGTGCCCTTGAAGGTGTAGAGAGTTGCGCTGTAAATCTCCTTACGGGAGATTTGACGGTAGAAGGAAATGTTGAGAGCCAAGCGGTGATAAACGCTGTGGTAAAGGCTGGATACAGCGCCGCAAAAGAGGGGCAAAAAGACGATAGCGATGAAGCCGTAAGCGATAATTTTGCAAAGGAAACAAAGCTTTTAAGAAACAGGCTTATAGCTTCGGTGGGCTTTCTTATACTCCTTATGTATATATCAATGGGTCATTCTATGTGGAACTGGCCTTTACCCTCGTTTTTGGAGGGCAATGCTATAGCTGTTGGTTTGCTGCAGCTTTTAGTTGCCGCTATAGTTATGGTAATAAATCAAAGGTTCTTTATAAACGGAGCTTTGGCGCTTTTGCGCCGTTCGCCTAATATGGATACCCTTGTGGCAATGGGCTCGACAGCAGCTTTTGTTTACAGTACGGGAGTGCTGTTTAAAATGAGCGCAGGAAGCACCGCACATCATATGCTGCACGGCTTGTATTTTGAATCTGCGGCAATGATAGTTACCCTTGTAACGGTTGGTAAAATGCTTGAATCCATCTCAAAAGGGAAAACCACAAGCGCACTAAAGGGTCTTGCAAGCCTTGCCCCCAAAAGGGCAAACGTAATAAGAAACGGTAAAGAAATAACCGTTGATATAAAGGAGCTTGCCGTTGGAGATATATTTGTGGTAAGACCGGGAGAAAGTATTGCTACCGACGGTGTGGTGGAAGAGGGAATAACTGCTGTAAATGAATCCGCCCTTACAGGTGAAAGTATGCCTGTAGATAAAGGAGAAGGGGATAGGGTAAGCGCAGGAACGATAAATCTTTCCGGCTTTATTAAATGCAGAGCTACACAGGTTGGTGAGGACACTACACTTTCCAGGATAATTAAAACGGTAAGTGATGCATCAAGTTCAAAGGCCCCTATAGCTAAAGCAGCAGATAAGGTATCTGCGGTGTTTGTTCCCTCGGTTATGGCTATAGCAATTGTGGCGACGGTAGTATGGTTAATTGCGGGACGCGACGTAGGCTTTGCTATTGCGAGGGGAATTTCTGTTCTTGTTATAAGCTGTCCCTGCGCCCTTGGACTTGCTACACCCGTTGCAATTATGGTGGGTAACGGCGTGGCGGCTAAAAACGGAGTGCTTTTTAAAACAGCACAGGCTCTTGAGGTTGCAGGCAGGGTGAAAACCGTGGTTCTTGATAAAACGGGAACCCTTACAAAGGGTCAGCCCGAGGTATCTTACCTTTACAGCGCAAAGGGGAGTGAAGAGGAGCTTGTTTCATACGCCGCTTCTCTTGAAGCAAAAAGCGAGCACCCCTTGGCAAAGGCAATACTTAAAATGGCGGTGGAGAAGGGGACTTCACTTTACGAAACCGAGAATTTTGAGGTAATGGCGGGTAATGGCCTTACTGCAACTATTGAAGGTAGGCGTATATACGGCGGAAAGTGGGATTTTATTAAACAGTATGCAGATATCCCTGCAGACGCCCTGGCAGCTGCCGAAGGGGAAGCAGATAAGGGAAGAACTCCCCTGTTTTTTGCCTTTGAAGGTGAATTTATAGGATTTATAAGCGTAGCAGATGCTCTTAAAGATGATAGTGCCGATGCTGTAAAAGCCTTATCCGAAATGGGTATACGCACCGTAATGCTTACGGGAGATAATGAAAAAACCGCCAATGCCGTTGCAGCACAGGCGGGTATTGATGAGGTTGTTGCAGGGGTACTGCCAAATGAAAAGGAAAGGGCGGTTGCAGAGCTTTGTAATGGAAGAAAAACCGCAATGGTAGGTGACGGTATTAACGATGCCCCTGCACTTACCCGTGCTCACCTTGGCGTTGCTATAGGAACGGGTACCGATATTGCGGCAGATGCCGCAGACGTGGTTGTTATGAAGGGCAGCCTTATGGATGTTGTTACAGGCCTAAAGCTTGGCCGCGCCGTACTGCGTAATATTCATCAAAATCTGTTTTGGGCTTTCTTTTACAACGCCATAGGAATCCCCCTTGCCGCAGGCCTTTTTATCCCCCTTTTCGGTTGGGAGCTTGAGCCTATGTTCGGGGCGGCAGCAATGAGCCTTTCAAGCTTTTGCGTTGTAACTAACGCCCTGCGACTGAATTTTTTCGGAAATAATAAAAAAACAAAGATAAAGGAGCAAAGGAAAATGGAAATTACACTTAACATCCAAGGAATGATGTGCCCCCATTGCGAGGCAAGAGTTAAGCAGACCCTTGAAGCTATCCCCGGCGTGGAAAAGGCTGATGTCAGCCACGAAAAGGGAACAGCCGTGGTAACAGGACAGAATATATCCGAGGACACTCTTAAAAACGCAGTTACAGCTCAAGGATATAAGGTTTTATAATAAACACATAAGGCACCCGATAGAGGCGCACTTTGTTGTGAAGAGCGTCTCTAAGACAGGGGATGGTTCTGTGTCTTTATAAAAAGAGAAAAAGAGAGCGAATTCGCTCTCTTTTTGTGCGCTGTGTGTTGGGCTTGTGAAATCTTTCTCTTTCGTGCTACAGATTTAAAGTTTAAATCGAGCTTCACGCCAGGACAAAAGTTTTGGTTCCGCTTTTTCAAAAGCGGAAGGAGAGCGATTTCGCTCTCCTTTTTTAAATTCAGCTATTAGCATTCATCTTAAGATATGCATTGATAAAGCCGTCGATATCTCCGTCCATAACCGCTTGGATGTTACCGTCCTCATAGCCTGTACGGGTGTCCTTTGCAAGGGTGTAGGGCATAAATACGTAGCTTCGTATCTGTGCGCCCCATTCTATATTGGTTTTAACACCCTGTATATCCTCAATGCGTTCAAGCTTTTCTCTTTCCTTTATTTCAAGGAGCTTGGATTTAAGCATTTTAAGGGCGGTTTCCTTGTTCTGGAGCTGGCTTCGCTCTGTCTGACAGCCTACCACGATACCTGTGGGCAGGTGGACTATTCTTATTGCAGAGTCGGTCTTGTTAACGTGCTGACCGCCGGCGCCGCTGGAACGGTGGGCTGTTATTTCCAGATCCTCATCGCGAAGCTCTATACCGCCGTCATCCTCAAACTCGGGCATTACCTCAACAGAGGCAAAGGAGGTGTGGCGTCTGCCGGAGGAATCAAAGGGGGAAACACGCACAAGTCTGTGTACGCCGGATTCGCTTTTTAGGTAACCGTAGGCATTTTCACCCTCAACGGTAATGGTAGCGCTCTTAAGGCCTGCTTCATCACCGTCAAGCCAATCTATGAGTTTAACGGTAAAGCCGTGCTTTTCACCCCAACGGGTATACATACGGTAGAGCATCTGTGCCCAATCCTGCGCTTCTGTTCCGCCTGCACCGGGGTGGAAGGAAACTATGGCGTTGTTGCGGTCATACTCGCCGGAAAGAAGAACTTCTATCTTCTGTTCTTCCAGCATTTTTTGAAGTTCCTTAAGCTCCGCTTCAACGTCGGCAACGGTGGACTCGTCATTTTCCTCTATTCCCATTTCGCAAAGTACAAGGGTATCCTCGTGCTTTGAGGTAAGGTTCTCATATTTCTGTATCTTATTTTTTAAGCCCTTTATTTTCTGCAGTATCTTTCCGGAATTCTCCTGGTCGGACCAGAAGTTGGGATCTGCTGTCTTTTCCTCAAGCTCTGCAAGCTCCTTTTTTATATCATCTATTCTCAAGGCTGAACCAAGCTCTGCAATTTCAGGTTCAAGGTTGCCAAGTGCTCTTTTTGCTTCTTCAAGTTGAATTATCACGATTTCCTCCAAAAGTTGACTATATACGTTTCAACAAACTACAATTATTATACTCATAAAATTGCCTGTTGTAAACAGTTTTCTAAAAAGTCCTTATAGGACAATCCCGCAGTATTTGGACACAAACGTCCTGCGCCTTTTCCAAAATAAGCTTTTTTAAGGCTTCAAGCACGGGGAACTCGGTATGGAAATGGCCTGCCTCTATTACCGCAAAGCCGCACTCCGCCGCATCAAGCATAGTGTTATAGCTCATTTCTCCCGTTATATAAACGTCAGCACCGGTATTCATGGCATCCTGCCAAAAGTCCTTACCGCCGCCGCCCAAAAGGGCAACCTTTTTAACGCTTTTATTTCCCTGTACGTAATTGAGGGTATCAGCGCACAGCTTTTCCTTAACGTATGCCAAAAAGTCCTCAAAGGGCATCTCCTTATCAAGGACGCCCACTCTTGCCATTTCACAAAAGCTCTCAACCTCTTTAAGCTCCAAAAGGGAAGCAAGCGTATCGTTCACACCGCCTTCTGCCGTATCCATACGGGTATGGAAGGAAAATACCGAAATACCCGAACGTATAAGGTCTATATGCTTTGTATCGGTAATACCCTTCAAGGGAGAAAATATCATAGGATGGTGGGAAATAATAAGGTCAAAGCCGTTATCCTTTGCATAGGCCGCAACTTTTGGTGTTACGTCAAGGCAGAGCAGTATCCTTTTAACCTCTTTGTTTTCCGGTAGGCACATAATGCCGTCGTTATCCCATTCCTCACGTAACTGCAGGGGGAACTGCGCATCCAAAAAGGCGTATATGTCCTTTACTTTCATTTCAATAATCCCTCAAGGCTTTTCATAAGGGCTTCTTCCTCTTCGGCGCAAAGCCCTGCCTTTTTCTTTCCGTTTATTATGGTTTTTTGCTGGCTTATATGCTTTTCTATATGCTGTTTTAAAAGGGGATCTTTGTTTTCAAGGTTTCTTTTTCCGCACAGCAGTTGTATGGGGGTCCACTCTCTTTTTTTGCCGTCGTAGGTGGCGCATATTACCTCATACAGGCGGTCGTCGTGCACAAGGGCTTCATTGGTTATTTTGTAGCCGTTAGTTAAAAGATAGGCGCGAAGCTCCGGCACCTTTGTCATAGCCTGGAGTATAAGGTGGGGTGCTGCTTCCTTTACATAGCTTGAATTTTCTATTATTCTGCATATAAGCTCGCCGCCCATACCGCAAATTGTAATATTATCGGGGGCAAAGCCTTCAACACCTTGTAGCCCGTCGGTACACAGTATGTCTATTTTGTGGGAACAGTTGTATAGTTCAACGTTCTCTTTGGCCCTTTGGCAGGGGCCTTCGTTTATATCGCAGGCAAGGGCGCGCTCTACCTTATTTGTAAGTACAAGGTGCAGGGGCAGGTAGGCGTGGTCGGTCCCTATATCCGCAATAGAATTGCCACTTACAAATGAAGCGGCGCAAAGTAATCTTTTGTTTATCTTTAAGTTCATTTTTCCAAATAAAAGGGCGGACAAATGTCCGCCGCTTTAAAATTGAGTTTTACGCCTTCTTTGAATCAAGAAATTCGTTTATCTTTGCAACAAGGGCGTCAGCGTCCTGTCCGTGAACAGCGCAAGCCATCTCGATGCTCTCGCCTCTGGAAGCGGGGCAACCAAGGCAGTGCATACC
>JAZOTL010000119.1:0-6188 GCA_045657645.1 Eubacteriales bacterium | reverse complement strand
GGGGTTCAGGGAAGCGTCCAGCGCGGGACGGGCAAGACCGGCGAAGGACTTGTTCTCAAGCCAGGTCTCGGACAGGGCGACCAGCGAATCCGCCGCCACAAGGCGAACCCACTCGGACTCCATAAGGCTATCGGCGGCGGCGAACAGAAGCTCCTTGTCGGCGGGGGTGTACTCGGCCTTGTTGAAGGCCTCGCCCGCGTCAATAGCGTAGGCGGCGGTCACCAGAAGCCCCTTCAGCTCTCGCTCCAGGTTCATCTCTATAGCCTGGCCGTGGGTCTCGGAGACATCCAGATCGGCGGTGGTCAGGATGGTAAAGATGGGGTCGCCCACAGGCATATAGACCTGGGAGATCACGGGATTGTTCTCAATCTCATCCGCGACACTCTCCAGATCCTTCTCGGTCAGATCAAAGCGATCCAGGACGTTCTTCTGAACGAGAGCGGTGTCGGTCATGCCCGAATCCACGAAGGTACCCAGCACATGGGCGCCGAACACCAGGTATCCGCACAGGGGAATGAGGGTCACGGCGGCGACCAGAAGACCGTTCACAGCTCCCAGGGGAATGGACAGAATACGCAGGGAGCGCTTCTTCAGAGGAGGAATGCACTTTTCCACGATCCAAAGCACGATGGAAGCGGCCCAGCGCAGGAGCACGAAAATGATAACGTACAGCAGGGGAGAGACCACCAGAGCGGCGATCACCCGCATACCCTCGGCACCGACGGGAACCTCGGTCAGAAAGCCCACCAGCTCGTCCCCGAGGTGGGGCAGCAGATACCCGTAGACCGTGTCGGCGGCCATATCGGCGACCTCTTGGGTCACAGAGATAGCGATGACGGCGGCAGCCACGGTAACTCCGAGACGCATCACTGCCATGATCCAGCTCCGCTTGCCGGCGTGGATCAGATTCTTGAGAGTCACCAAGAACGCGTACACCGCGATGACCAGAGTGATGATCAATGATAGTGTAATATCCATGGAAAAATCCTCCAAATGCACAGATGTAGTCATTATAGCACAATTTTCCTTTGTTGTCAATGGCTTTTCATTATTCCCGGAAAATTCTCAAAAAAATCTTAAAAAAACTTCAACTTTTTTTCAAAAAACCCTTGACAAATCCATCGGGTTGTGCTATAATATCGTCGTTCCGCTGATGAACGAAAAAAACAACTGCTGGTGTGGCTCAATGGCAGAGCACCTGATTTGTAATCAGGCGGTTGATGGTTCGACTCCGTTCACCAGCTCCATATTTGGGGGATTTCCCGAGCGGCCAAAGGGGGCAGACTGTAAATCTGTTGTCACTGACTTCGGTGGTCCGAATCCACCATCCCCCACCACGAAAAAGACACCTTAGGGTGTCTTTTTTCGTAGTGGGGGATTTTTGACGTAGATTCCTTGCCCTGCCACATCGCGTAGCGGGGGCTTATTATTTACAGTTGAAATCCCCCGGCAAATATGCTATAATCTACCGTGAGGTGATATTATGAAAAAAGATATAAAAAGCCGTATATACGGTTGGATAATAACCTTTATATTACTTTTATCAGAAGGAGCATTTATCTATTTATTAATAGACAGTAAGTTCCTGCCTGCAAAGCTCCTGTGGATAGGCGCCGCGGTTTTACTGTTTATTGCTGCAATCGTTGCGCTTCTTGTGTGTAACACAAAGAAAAAGGTACGCACGGTTTTGGGTACCATACTTGCAATTTTAATTATTGCCCTTCTTGTTTGCGGCGGATTTTACATACACAAAACCGCAACCACAATTGAAACAATTGCAAAGCCTGAAGTTGAATACGCGGAATACGGTGTATACGTAACACTTGATGACCCTGCAAAAAGTATTTATGAGGCAAAGGAATATACCTTTGGTATTCTGCAGATACAGGACAGAGCAGCAACAGATGCGGCTTTGGCAGACCTTTGCACTACCCTGGAAAATGATATTACCCCAAAGGAATACCCCGGTATAGTTGAACTGCTTGATGCCCTTATCACAAAGGACGAGGTAGATGCGATACTTATAAACAAAAGCTTTTTGGAGCTTTTAGCCGATATAGAAGGCCACGAAAATGATAGCGAGCTTATACGCGAGCTTAATGCAATGAGAGTTGAGGCTCCTGTAGTAACTCCCCCTGCCGATACAACCGACGATACCACTTCCACAGAAGGCGGCGAGCCTGTTGTAAGTGAGCCTAAAATAGCTACAACAGACGATACCTTTACAATGTATATTACGGGTATAGACAGCTACGGCAGTCTTTCACGCAGAAGCAGAAGCGACGTTAATATACTTGCTACCGTTAACACCAAAACAAAGCAGGTACTGCTTATCTCCACCCCTCGTGACTACTTTGTCCCCCTTTCAATTTCGGGCGGTATACGGGACAAGCTTACTCACGCAGGTATCTATGGAACAACTGTAAGCAAAGATACCATAAGTATGCTTTATAACGTGGAAATAGACTACTACTTTAAGCTGAATTTTGACGGCTTTAAGGATATTATAGATGCACTTGGCGGTGTAACTGTTGTTTCTGATTATGATTTTAGCGTTGGAAAATACCACTACAATGCAGGTGAAAATCAGCTTGATGGCTCCGCGGCCCTTGTCTTTGCAAGAGAACGTAAGACCTTTGCCGCAGGTGACAGACAGAGAGGACGCCACCAGATGGCAGTAATACAGGGCGTTATTAACAAAGCCACAACCACCCCTGCCCTGCTTACCAATTTCAGTTCTGTTTTAAGCAGCATAAGCAGTAGCTTTGAAACCGATATGCCCTATGAAAAGATAACCTCTATCATACAACAACAGCTTACCGATAACGCCAGTTGGAACATTGTTTCCTACTCGGTTGACGGAACGGGCGCTTCACGCCGGCCCTATTCATTAAGCACCTACGCTTACGTTATGATACCAAGCCAGGCAACAGTCAACAACGCAAAGAACCTTATCCGTCAGGTAATTAACGGTGAGGTTCCGCAAGCATAATAAAAGGAAAAACTATGAACGAAACAATCACACAGCTTTATAAAAGAAAATCGGTAAGGAGCTTTACCGATAGAAAGATAGACGATTATGAAAAGGAACTCATAATTACATCTGCCCTTATGGCACCAAGTGCAGGCAACCAACAGCTCTACACCATAATTGACGTAAGTGACCCGCAATTAAAGGAGAAATTAAGTGTTACCTGCGATAATCAGCCATTTATTGCCGAGGCAAAGTTTGTACTTATATTCTGCGCAGACTGCCTTAAATGGTACGATGCATACAAAAGTATAGGTGCAGAACCCCGCCTGCCCGGCGCAGGGGATCTTATGCTTGCGGTGACAGATGCGGCAATAGCGGCACAAAACGCAGTAACTGCTGCCGAAAGCCTTGGCATAGGTTCCTGCTATATAGGAGATATAATGGAAAACTGCGAGGCCCACCGAGAACTGCTTTCCCTGCCCGAGTATGTTTTCCCCTGTGTTATGCTGGTATTTGGCTACCCTACACAGCAGCAGAAGGATCGTCCCAAGCCCGTTCGCCCATCTCTTACCCATATGGTACACAAAAACGGCTATCACAGAATGAATGACACAGAGTTAAAAGAGCTCCTCTCCCACAACGCGCGCGAAAAAGACTACACTGAGTGGCTTTCCGCCTTCTGTAAGCGTAAATACAATTCCGATTTCTCTCGCGAAATGACCCGTTCTGTAGAGGAATATCTTAAACAATTTCTCCGCTTTTTGTAAAAAGCTTGGCAAAACCACCTTGCGGTGGGGCCATCCGCGCGTGGAGTTTGATTAAACTTTAAGTCTGTGGCACGAAGAATGAAGTTAACGAAAACTCATTCATAAAAGTTTTGGTCCCGCTTTTTCAAAAGCGGGTGGAGGGATTCCTTAATGAAATCTCCACTCGTGTCAAAAGATAGTAATGGAAAGTTTGCACTTGATTAAAGAATCCCCTCGCCACTTCGTGGCCCTCTCCCCTTTAACAAGGGGCGCTTTGGTTCTGTACAAACCCAATCTTTCATGCTACAAATATCAAATTTAAGCTAAGCTCCACGCTATTTCGCCCCTTCTTGACAACACATAAAATATATGCTATACTATAAAAGCGAACAGTTGTTCGCTTTTATTTTCACCCACACAAGAACATTTGTTCTTATCGAATTGTCAAGGAGGTGCGCCAATGGAAAAGGTAATATTGCATTGTGACCTGAATTCTTTTTTTGCCTCGGTTGAGGTAAGGAACAATCCGGAGCTTAAGGGCAAGCCGGTTGCGGTATGCGGTTCGCTGGAGGAACGTCACGGGATAGTACTGGCAAAGACACAGCAGGCAAGCCGTATGGGGGTTAAAACGGGAGAGGCGATATGGCAGGCGCAAAGAAAGTGCCGCGACCTTGTAATAGTACCCCCGCACTTTGATCAGTACAGTGATTTTTCATTAGCCGTAAGAAGGATATACTACCGCTTTACAGACCTTGTAGAGCCCTTTGGTATAGATGAATGCTGGCTTGACGTGACGGGCAGCAGGCGGCTTTTTGGCAATGGATACGAGATAGCAGAAAAGATACGGGAAACGGTAAAGGCAGAAACAGGACTTACCATATCGGCAGGGGTTTCCTTTAACAAGGTTTTTGCAAAATTAGGCTCGGATATCAAAAAGCCGGATGCCACCACCCTTATAACAAAGGAGAATTTTAAGGAGCAAATATGGCACCTCCCTGCCTCCGATATGATAGGCATAGGCCCAGCCACCTCAAAAAAGCTTGCCAAATACGGAATACGCACTATAGGTGGGCTTGCATCCCTTGATATTGATTTTTGCATCAGGGTGTTCGGCAAGGTAGGCATAGATATCTGGAAGAACGCAAACGGCCTTGGGAGCGACTGTGTTTCAAAATACAACGACCAAGCCCCCGTTAAATCCATCGGTCGGGGAAACACCTTCCCCTGTGACCTTACTACAAACGAGGCGGTAAAAAACGCCCTTATGTTCCTTGCAGAGGACGTGGCATACCGCCTGCGAAAGGGCAGACTTTTAGCAAAGGGTGTTCAGATAGCAGTTAAAACCGAGGAGCTTATCTCCTCAAATTATCAAGCTCCCCTTTTTCTGCCTACAGATACCTATAGCGAGATTACCGAAAAGGCCTTTGAACTCTTTGTTAAAAACTATACCTGGCGCAAAAACGTCCGCGCGCTGACAGTACGGGCAATAAATCTTGTTTCAAGTGACGACGCCTTTCAAACAAACCTCTTCCTTTCCGAAAACAAACGGGAGCGCGCCCGTACACGGGAGCTTACAATGGATAATATACGCCGCCGCTACGGAGATAGCTCTGTTGAGGCCGCTTCCCTGCTCCACTACCGCTACCATAACCCCCATTTCTCCCCGACTTTTTTGTAACCCCGCTTTTTGAAAAAAGCTTGGCAAAAACTTTTAAGCACGTTTTATGTTTTGGGTTAATTCTTTCTTTAGGTGCCCGAAAATATTGAATGGAGCACCAATCTCCCTTGTTAAAGGCCACCTGGCGGTGGGGCATCATCGCGTGGAGTCTTATTAAAACTTCAAATTTGTGGCACGGATATTTAAATTAGTGCAAACTCATTCATAAAAGTTTTTGCGCCGCTTTTTTCAAAAAGCGGATGGGAGGTTTTGTACGTTCGCAATAAAAATATACGATATGCAGTAACAAATTATAAAAGATTAAAACTAATGTGTAATCATATTTAGTATAAACTTTATGTTTTGGTGTTCTATATGCAAAACCCTCCACCGCTTACCGCCGAGCATACTCGGCTGCGGTCCCCCTCCCTTTAGGCAAGGGAGGCGGGGTAACTGCAAATCTTATCTTGGGCCACAGATTTTAAGTTTAAGTTAAACTCCACGCGCGGACACGTCCAGCGAAGCTGGTTTCAAAAAGCAGAAAAAGAACCTCCATTTTGGAGGTTCTTTTTTTGTACATATTATAGCGGGATAATTTATTATTCCCAATCGTCCCAGGGGAAGTTACCGTCCTCACCGGGAATCAGAGTAGTATCTTCTCCCTCGCTCATAGTTACAATATCATTTCTTATAAAGAAAATCCATTCAGCCTCGGGAGATTCAAAAAGTTCTTTTTCCATTTCACGTTCCCCCTTATTTATATATTTTATCTCTGAAGTCGTAATCCAGACCCAAGTCGTTGAGCAAGATG
>JAZOTL010000118.1:0-6475 GCA_045657645.1 Eubacteriales bacterium | reverse complement strand
CGCGGCTATGTTGCGGTGCGCGGAAAGGTTGGGGAAATAAAGGATAAAAACGCTCTGTTTATCAGCCGTAACCACCGCCGACTGAGCAATCAGATGGTGCAGAAGATAGTGGGAAAATATCTTTTGAAGGCAGGTGTTGGCAACAAAAACTATTCCACTCATAAGCTGCGCCATACCGCAGCTACCCTTATGTACCAAACAGGTAAGGTGGACGTGCGTGTTTTAAAGGATATCCTCGGTCACGAGCAGCTAAACACTACCCAGATATATACCCACGTAAGTGACAGAGGTATGGAAGAGGCTATGCGGCAAAACCCCTTGGCTTCTAAAAAGAAAAAATAAAAAAGGAGAGCAAAATGCTCTCCTTAAATCATTTATAATTTTACTATAGAAACCTTCTTTTCGCCGTTATCGGTTTCGGGCAGGCGTACAAGTATACGCTCGGATTTTGAGGTGGGGATGTTTTTACCTATATAATCTCCCCTTATAGGCAGCTCTCTGTGGCCGCGGTCTATAAGCACGGCAAGCTGAATGCAGGCGGGTCTGCCAAGGGTTATAAGAGCTTCCATTGCGGCTCTTACCGTTCTTCCCGTATATATTACGTCATCTACAAGTATAACTATCTTGTTCTGTATGGGGAAGGTAATGGTGGTGCCGTTAAGTTCGGGTTGCGCACCTATCTCGGTCAGGTCATCACGGTATAGGGTAATGTCAAGCTCTCCTACGTTTACCTTTATGTTGGAAAAATAGGATATAGAGTCTGCTATGCGGCGTGCAAGGGGTACACCTCGTCTTTGTATACCGATAAGGCATATTTCCTTTGCTTCGCTGTTACGCTCAATGATTTCGTGTGCGATACGGGTAAGGGAACGGTCTATTGCCTCCCCCTCAATTATCATTTTTTCATTGTCCCGATTCATACGTCCTCCGCAAATCTTATTACAACGGGAGTATAACATAAAAGGCTATAAAAGTAAATAGATTTAAGCAAAACAAATTTTAACAATAATTTTTAGGGAAAATTGAAAAAAACTATTGCAAAACAATTTGTTCTGTGATATAATCAAAACACTTATGAAATTAAACTATTGTAAAGGAGTGTAAGGAATGAAGCAGGGAATTCATCCGGAATATAAAGAATGCACTATTACCTGTGCATGCGGCAATGTTATAAACACCAGATCCACAAAGGGTGATATGCGTGTTGAAATTTGCTCCAAGTGCCATCCGTTCTTTACCGGTAAGCAGAAGTTTGTAGATGCCGGCGGACGTGTTGATAAGTTCAAGAAGCGTCTTGAGGCAGCAAAATAATTCCGTTTATTGAAGAGGGTGAGAAGTGTTTTTTGCATTTCTCACTCATTTTGTTTATTGATATGAATGAGATAATAAAAGAAAATGAAGAAAACCGCACCGCCCTTGTAAGCGTGTGTACTAAATATGATAGCGAAGAGGAATGTGAAGCTTCCCTTGATGAGCTGGAACGTCTTATAGAAACCGCAGGTGGTGAATGCACCCTTCGCCTTATACAGAACAAACAAACTCCTGACCCCCGTACCTATATAGGAAGCGGAAAGGTAAAGGAGCTTTCTGAGCTTTGTGCTAAAAACGACGTTGGACTTGTGGTATTTGATTGCGAGCTTTCCCCCTCACAGATAAAGAACGTAGAGGATGAAATGGATGGGGATATAAGGGTTATTGACAGAAGCATGTTGATACTTGATATCTTTGCTCTCCATGCCAACAGCGGAGAGGGTAAATTGCAGGTAGAGCTTGCACAGTTGCGTTATACCATTCCCCGCCTTACGGGTAAGGGAACGGAGCTTTCCCGTTTGGGTGGCGGTATAGGTACCCGCGGTCCCGGCGAATCAAAGCTTGAAACCGACAGGCGCCACCTTATGCGTCGTGTGGCTTCCCTCGAAGCGCAGCTTAAGGAAATGGAAGCAAACCGCAAGATACAAAGGCAGGCAAGGGAACGTTCTTCCATAACAAAGGTGGCTATTGCAGGCTACACAAACGCAGGGAAGTCTACCCTTTTAAATTACCTTACAGGCGCAGGCATACTTGCCGAAGACAAGCTTTTTGCAACTCTTGACCCCACTACCCGTAAGTATACTCTGCCCGATTCTACAGAGATACTTTTAACCGATACTGTAGGCTTTATCCGCAATCTGCCCCACCATCTTATACGCGCCTTCCATTCTACCCTTGATGAGGTTAAATGGGCAGACGTTATAATCGTTATGGCTGATGCAAGCGACCCTAGGTGTGATGAACAGCTGGAGGTAACCCAAAAGCTGCTTTTTGATCTTGGTGCTTCCGGCAAACCTGTGCTTTACGTTTTTAATAAGTGTGATAGCGCTCACGATTATTTTCTTGGTGCAAGCACACGCCTTCCTTTGGAGGACGTGGCATATATAAGTGCCGCGAACGGCCGCGGTATAGATGAAATGCTTGAAAAGCTGTGCGCTATGTGCAATAGAACAAAGCGCTGTGAA
The DNA here is from genome assembly GCA_045657645.1 of Eubacteriales bacterium. Taxonomy (GTDB): domain Bacteria; phylum Bacillota; class Clostridia; order Oscillospirales; family CAG-272; genus RGIG7300. The sequence continues at coordinate 3,980 of JAZOTL010000118.1, read as the reverse complement.
ATATTTATGATACCCATTTCGGAGGCGGGCGCAGTTTCCGCACTTTATAAATACGCCACGGTGCACGAGGTAAGCTATACTGATGAATATGCAATAGTACGTGCAACCGTTGATAATAAAACTCACGGAATGATGGAAAAATACCTTAAAAAGAGGGGTGAAGAGGATGAAAAATGAGCCTTTGAAGGATACTGAAAAGGAAATCCTCTATACAACTCTTAAACAAGAGGCAAAAGCCGAGCTTATTGAGCGCAAGTCCCGTTTTATAGGCCATTGTAAGCCTGTAAAAACCGAAAAAGAGGCAATAGATTTTATAAATCAAATTAGACGTGAGCACTCCCAGGCAACCCATAACGTATACGCTTATATGGTTAAGGAAAATAACATCCAGCGTTATTCAGATGATAACGAGCCCCAAGGAACCGCAGGTATACCTGTTCTTGACGTTATCCGCAAAACGGGATTTTGTGACGCGGTTATAGTTGTTACAAGATATTTTGGCGGTATTCTTTTAGGTGCAGGGGGACTTGTACGTGCCTATTCTGCTGCAGCAAAGGCGGCGGTAGACGCTTCGGGAATTGCCGTGTACGAGCAGTATACCGAGTTTGAGGTAAAAAGCAGCTATTCCGATTATCAAAAGATAGAATATGATTTTGATAAATACGGTATTATAGTTGACGATACCGTTTTTTCGGATAGCGTTACTATGAAATTGGCTATAAAGGATGTAAAAATGGCCGATTACAGCAAAAGACTTTCGGAGTTGACACAGGGCAGGAGCTTTTGTGAGATAAAAGGACACCGTTTCGACTTTAAGTGATAAATTTTTTAAATATTTTTTGAAAAAATAAAAGGGAAACGGCGATTTGCTTCGTATATTACTATAGAATGAAAGATCAAGGCGAAGAAATTTATGGATTGGAATGACTGCGACCTTTTAAAGGTCAGATATATAGGCAATTATTACAGCGTTCGCTTTTCTAAGGACAAGCAGTATTTTGCCCAGAGAGATCTTGAATACGGTATGCTGCGTTTAAAGGATGACTTTGGAGAAGAGGGTCTTTTTATGCCGGACGAATTTGAGGTTACAAAGATACTTAAAAACGGAGGTTTACCCGATGACGAAGAAGACTATCAGGGAATCGGTTTCTGAAAGAGAAAACGGATTTTTAAAGCCATGGGCTGCTCATTCTGATTCCTCGCAGGGAAGAGCAGAGTTTCTTGAGCCCTGTTCTCTTCGTACCGAGTTTCAGCGTGACCGTGACCGTATTACCCATTCAAAGGCCTTTCGCAGACTTATGTACAAAACCCAGGTCTTCCTCTCACCTGAAGAGGACCATTACCGTACACGCCTTACCCATACCCTTGAGGTAACGCAGATAGCAAGAACTATCGCCCGCGCTCTTTATCTTAATGAGGACCTTTGTGAGGCTATAGCTTTGGGTCACGACCTTGGGCATACCCCCTTTGGTCACGCAGGTGAGCGTGTGCTGCGCAGATGCTATGATGAAAGCTTTTCCCATAACAAGCAAAGCTTGCGCGTTGTTGAAAAGCTTGAAAAGCTTAACCTTACCTATGAGGTGAGGGATGGAATTGCAAAGCACGTATGGGGGGAGACTCCTGAGACCCTTGAGGGTAGAATAGTGCAGTTTTCTGACCGTATTGCGTACATAAATCACGATATAGACGATGCCTGCAGAGCAGGAATAATGAATAACACCGATATACCCGATAAATTGCTTAAGGTTTTGGGTTACACCCACAGCGACCGTATAAATGCTATGGTAACAAGCATAATAAAGGCCAGTAGCGGTACCGATAAGGTGATTATGGGTGAAGAAGTGCTGGAAGCAACCTTAGAGCTTCGTACTTTGCTTTTTGAGCTGGTATATAAAAATCCAATTGCAAAAGGCGAAGAAGGCAAGGCAGAGGAAATGCTGCGTATGCTCTTTGAATACTTCTGCGCCAATCCCGAACGGCTACCCGCCGAATTTGTTCCTACTATAGAGGAAGAGGGTGTAAAGCGTGCCGTTTGCGATTATATATCCGGTATGACGGATAGATATGCAGTTTCAACCTTTAACGAAGTGTTCGTTCCGGAAAGCTGGGCAGGCAGTACAAGAAAGCTTGTGCCGGAAGGTGCGGTGCCTACACCGGTATTTACAGTATAAAGAAAGGAGGATGCCCCTTGATACCACATGAGGTAATAGAAGAAATTAAATACCGTAACGATATCGAGGAGGTCATCTCTCAATACGTTGTACTTAAAAGGGCAGGCAGTAATCTTAACGGACTGTGCCCCTTCCATAGCGAAAAGACACCCTCCTTTACCGTTTTTAAAGCAACTAACAGCTACTATTGCTTTGGTTGCGGTTCGGGCGGTGACGTTATAACCTTTATAATGAAGGTTGAAAATCTTGATTACGTGGGAGCCCTTGAGTTCCTTGCAAAGAGGGTAGGTATTACCATTCCCGAAAGTGGCAAGGATGAACAAACAGGGGTAAAGCGCAGCCGTATCCTTGAAATGAACCGCGAGGCGGCAAAGTTCTTCCACGGGCAGTTGAAAAACTCACCCGAAGCTCTTGAATATATGTCAAAGCGCCGTCTTTCCGGTGCTACTATAAAGCATTTCGGCTTGGGATATGCCCCGAAGGAATTTGGAGCCCTTACTTCCCATATGCGTTCCCTCGGCTTTAGCGCAGAGGAGCTTAAGGAAGCATTTTTGTGCGGTATAAGCCAAAAAACGGGCAAGCCCTATGATTATTTCAGGGGCAGGGTAATGTTCCCCATTATAAATACCACAGGAGACGTGGTAGGCTTTGGCGGCAGAGTTCTTGATGATTCTAAACCAAAATATCTTAATACCAACGATACCGCCGCCTTTAAAAAGAGCAAAAACCTTTTTGGTCTTAATTTTGCAAAGGATAGCTGCAGCGAGCGAATGATACTGTGCGAAGGAAACGTGGACGTAATATCGTTGCACGCCGCAGGCTTTACAAACGCAGTTGCAACTCTTGGAACAGCACTTACCGCAGAGCAGGCAAGGCTGATGAAAAAATACACCAAAACCGTGCTTATCTGTTATGACTCGGATGAAGCGGGCCAAAAGGCGGCAAACAAGGCCTTTGCGGTGCTTGGTGAGGTAGGCCTTGAAACCCGTATATTAAAATTAGAGGGTGCAAAGGACCCGGATGAGTACATAAATAAGTTTGGTAAGATAGCCTTCCAAAAGGTAATTGACGGAAGCTACACAAGATTTGAATATAAATTTGAGGGTATACTCAAGCGTTATGATATTGAGCGTACCGATGAAAAGATAAAGGCGGCGGCGGCAACCGCTGAGGAAATATCCCGTATAGCCTCCAACGTGGAAAGGGATATATATATTTCAAAGGCGGCAGCAAGGCTTGATATCCCAAGGGACAGCCTTAAACGGGACGTGGAAAGAACCCTTTACCGTAACCGAAAAAAGGATACCTCCGAGAAAAAGCAGAAGCTTATTATGGAGTCCCAGGGATATGGGGACAGGGTAACACCCGAAAGAGTGCGTAACCTGAAAGGCGTTGTGGCAGAGGAAAATATTCTCGGTATAATGCTTCGTTTCCCTGAGTATTCAAAGGGAATACGTACAGGTAAGTTTGAGCTTAGCCGTGATGACTTTGTTTCGGAATTTGCAAAGCGCGTTTTCGAAGCAATAATTTCCGCAGGGGATGATTTTGAGATAGGCGCCTTGAACGAAAAATTTTCAGAGGCAGAAATGTCACGGATCATCAAGCTACAGGTGGCAAGAGAAACCCTTTCCGTATCGGATAAGGCCTTTCGTGACAGCGTAGCATCCTTAAAACAAGCAGTAAGTAAAGAGACTATGTCTCTTGAAGATATAATAAAAAATAAAAGAAATAACAATAAAGGAAGTCAGGGATAATTATGGCAGCAAAGAAAAAAGAGACAGAAGTTATCGAAGAAAAGATTGAAGAAGT
>JAZOTL010000117.1:0-3437 GCA_045657645.1 Eubacteriales bacterium | reverse complement strand
AGTAACCGCCGTTAGGCATTACTCTTGTATATACGCCGTTTACTGTGTTGTTTGCTATTACTGTTGCATTAATATTTACACAGTCTGCCGCGTTCTTTATCTCTGCAGCTGTTGTGTACTGGCCTGCAGCGTAACGGATATGACTGATATTATCAGCATTATCGATCATTACGTTGAAGTTATCAACAGTTACTGTACAATCTGTAGTGGGAACCTCAGGTTCTTCGCCTGTTGCGGGAACGGACTGTGTTTCAGTTGCTCCGCAAGTGCCGCAGGTACGGGTTTCTTCACCCTCTGTTGTTGCGGTAGGCTCGGTTGTTACTACCCAGCCACCCCATGCGTGGCCCTTGGCACTTCCGGGGTCGGTTATTGTATGCTTTGTTCCGCAGCCATTTTCACAAACTGCTGTTTTGGTACCGTCATTTGTACAGGTAGCATCGTTATTGCTTACGTAATTCACATAGTTGTGTGATACTTCTTGCCATTGTGCCACAACGGTTACATCGTGACCAAAGGTAAAGGGCTGTGTTCCCCAGCCTATTTCCACTACCCAATAATCGTCTTGCCAGTCAGCACGGCGCCAACCTGTAAATTTACAGCCTGTTTTTGTGGGTACGGGATATGAACCTATAACGTCAATAAACTTTTGATCAGGTTCAAATACATATGTAGGGCTTATACCCGCAGGCAGGGTGCCACCGTTGGGGTCAAGGGTGAGAGTGTATGTTTCTATCTCCTTTTCGGCCCATACTGCGTATAGGGTAAGGGGGGCATCTGCGGTATATGCATCCCCTGCCCTGTATTGCGGAGCAGTTGCATATTGGCTTGTCGCCCAACCGAGAAAATCGTACCCTGCACGGGTAGGTATAACGGATGAAATATAATAGGCTTCACCCTCTGCTTTTTTACCGTTTGTTGGAGCACCGTTACCGCCGTTTGCGTTGTAGCTTATTGTGTATGTAACGGTGGGAACGTTAGTATTAAACTTAAAGGAATAAAGAGCCGCATTATACATTTCAAAGGTAAGGGTTACGGTTTTTCCCGCAAAGCTTGCAACACTTCCACCGCTAAAAACTACGTTACCTGCAGTTTCATCTCCTTCAAGCCAATCGCTTGTAATAGAGTTACCCAGAGTATCGGTCATTGTAACACGCATCTTACCGCCGTAGTTAACTTCAAGGCTCTTACCGTCAAATGTAAAGGGCTTTGTTACAAGAACGCCGCCTGCGCTTCCCGCGTTATGAGAAGCAAAGCCATCCAAACGAAGGCTGTAGCGGTAAAGCTGCATAGTGCCGGAGTAATCCTTTTCCTGCATATAGAAGGAAAGCTCATCTCCTGTTTCTATAAAACCAACGCTGGGATAGCAATCACCGTGGGCGCTTGTTTCGGAAACGGAGGGAGTTAAAAACGCCTCGGTAGTTCTTGTCCAGTTTTTAAGATCACGGCTGTGCATAAGAAGAGCATCTGTAGTAGATACGCCAAACGCATCCTGTGCAAAGCGTGTAGGCATACCTATATACACACCGGGGGCTCTGTTATATGGAGCTACGGCATTTGTATAAAGGGCAATATCATTGCCATCGGCATAGTTTAAGGGTACGGGAGTAGTCCAATTAATACAATCGGTACTTTCAGCATAACGAATATCTCTAACTATTGAAGCACCGTTGCTTTGAACATATGCTTTAGTAAGATTATAATCATCACCTACGTGGAAACCGCGAACAAAGGCAACGTATTTCCCACGCTCCGCATCGTAATATACGGTATTGAGAGAATCAAAGAAGCAACCCTGTGTATCGGTAGGCGTTCCGAACATTTTTGCTTCATTGGGCCAGAAGTTAAAGGACTTACCGTTATCATCGGTATACTCAAGGAAAAGTCCGTCACCCCATTGGCCGTAAACACCCTTAAGCCTTCTGTTGCTTGCCGCTTTAGGATTGGTATCATAAAAAACAAAAAGGTTATCGGGGCTAACCGATTCGGGAGTTACTATATTTGAATTGGAATAAGAAGAGTTTGTAGAAAGCTTGGGGCGGCTCCAGGTAAGTCCGTCACTACTTTCTATATAACATATACGTCTTTTGTTAGAACCGTCTGTTGCTTTATAGTACATACGGTAGGTTCCGTCCTGCATATCAACAACGCTGAAGTACACCGCGTTGCCTGCTTCGTACGCCTTATTAAAGGTAAACACAGAACCGTTCTTTTTGGGAGTTCCCATAACACGGGTAGTAGTGGTCCTGTCAGTATCTATAATATAGTCCTCCAGCATTATCTGCCTATCGGTAGAAATAGAAACAACTTCATCTGCCGCAGATACACCAAGATCCATTACCCCCATAGGTACAAGGATAGCGATTGCAAGCATAACTGCCAACAATCTTTTCAAGATCTTCATAATTCCTCCAAAATTACTATTTATTTGATATAAATAAAAAAAGAACCCGTGCGACGTAAAACTCGCTTCGGGTTTTATGAATATCTGTGCCTGTAGTTTTACACGCCCAGTTATTATAACACTATTAATTAATTTTGTCAAGATTATGAACAAAACGCCTTAATATTAAAAACTCCGCTTTTACCATACGGCAAAGCGGAGTTTTATATTTTTCTCTAATATTAAAGTCCGGGAATAGGTAATCCGGGCAGGAAGATATCATCGTCCAGACCGTCACCGTTCTCATCAAGCTCGGATTTTGTGATTATATCCTGCCGCATAAATTCTATTATATCGGCATCAGGAACGAGAAAAGGTTCCTTTGAATTCTCCGTATTCACTATCATCATATCAGTCCTTTGCCTTTCATACACTTGTTGAATTCAGATAGGTCTGTGCGGAGCTGCAGTACTCATAAAGAGCGATAAGCATATCATCAAGACCTGCGGGTTTGTTTGACCAATTATTTGTAATAATTGAGTTTATATAGGAATAGATGCTGTAGTTTAAGGTATGGCTGATGGTGTTACCCGAAAGATCCTCTACCGTAAACTCTACCTTTTCACCTGCAAAGGCGGGGGAAAGATTTCTGAATACGTAGTAATAAACACCGTTATCCAATACATATTCGGTAAGCTCGGTCTTATTACCCACCTCATCGGTAGCATAAACCTTAAGCTTTGAAGGAGCAAGCGTTGTGGTAAAGCCCACACGCATGGATACCTTACTGCCAAGATTAAGTCCTGCAGAATACCAGTTAGCATTAATGGTTGTTGCTCCGTTTCTAGACAAGCCGTAAACGGTGGGAACATTAAGTTCATCTACTGCGGGCAAAGAGGTATCCGCAAGAGTCTTATTTGCAAGATTTGTCTTATCGGTTCCTGTATAAAGCTGTGCATATCCGCCGTAGTTCAGCGCATCCTCTGCAAGCTGCACCAGCGCACTATTATCAGAGTACTTGTTTTTGATATTGTTAAGATAATTTTCTACAGTGGTA
>JAZOTL010000116.1:0-2793 GCA_045657645.1 Eubacteriales bacterium | reverse complement strand
TGAAAAGGACGTATATATAGGCAACCCAACCCTTATAAACCGCAACGGTGCCTCTACAAAGGTGCGCCTTGCCCTTACGGATGAGGAAACAAAAAGCTTTAAAAAATCCTGCTCTTACCTAAAGGAAATGTATCATAACCTAACCCAAACCAAGGATGATTCGTTCATAGAAATTTAATATTTTTTCTGCCTACCCCTATTGCAAAATAAATTCTGTTGTGGTATAATAACCGAAGTTGAATATAGGGGTATAGCTCAGTTGGTAGAGCAGCGGTCTCCAAAACCGCGTGTCCAGAGTTCGAGTCTTTGTGCCCCTGCCAGAAAAAACCGACAAGTAAAAACTTGTCGGTTTTTTCAACTAAATCCACCCTTTCGGGTGGGTGAAATATTGCTTCGCAATGTGAAATACGCCTACGGCGCGTGAAATTCGCCTCGACGGCGAGTGGGTGGATTTAATTTCACTTTCTGCGAAGCAGAAAATTTCACAATTCACGAAGTGAATTATTTCACCATGAGCGAAAGCGAACGATTTCACTAAAAACGTGATACTTCAAAATTACGCACAAAATCATTATAGCTATTTGCGTTTTTGATAATCCTCGTCAATATCCTTGCTCCAATCAGAACTAAGTGTCGCGCTTGCCCTAAGGTTACACACAGCCTTTGCAACCGATTCGTATAATATCTTAGTTCCCTTTTGGTCTGCATTATAGTTAACGGCGCGGTCCTTATCAATACCGTAACACGCCGCCGTTTCAACAGCGTCTATATTGGCACCAATAAAAAGAAACTCCCAGCCGTATTTTTCCTTTTGCCTTTCAATCATTTTCTTCACCTGCTCGCTTGTGTAGCGGTGGCTGGCATTTTCCTGCCCGTCGGTAGTAATAATGAACATAGTGTGCGCCGGCACATCCTCACAACGGGCATACTTATGAATATTCCCGATGTGACTAATAGCACCGCCGATAGCATCAATAAGTGCGGTACAACCTCCAACGGTATAATCATCGTCGGTCATTTTCGGTATATCTGCAAGCTTCACACGGTCGTGCAGAACACGGCTTTCATCATCAAAAAGCACCGTGGAAACGTAACATTCCCCCTCCTGCTTTTTCTGCTTTTCTATCATTGCGTTAAATCCTCCAATAGTGTCACTCTCAAGCCCTGCCATCGAGCCGCTGCGATCCAAAATAAATACAAGCTCGGTACTATTGTTTTTCATAATTAAAACCTCTCTTTCATTTGATGTACTAATTCTACACCAATAAAAGAGAGGTTTGGTCGCTTCATAGGCGACAAATATTAAGCCCCCAACAAGCTTTGATCAAAAGCAAACAGCGCCTCGTTGATTTCAAAAATATTGTAATTTCCCTTGCTTATAAAGTATTCGATTATAATATCGAATTTATTGCTGTGAGATAGGGCAAAGCCTGCCTTGCGTAGCATATCCTCGGTTTCTTCAAGAGAAAGTTCAAGAGATATAGCAAAGGCGATAGCGGTAGGCTTGCTGGGCTTGTAATGAACATCACCGCGGATTTTAGAGAACAGCTTGCGATCGATATTGGCCTTTTTATAGCACTCGGCGTCGGTCATTCCCTTTTCATCTATCTTGCGAAGCAACATCTGGGAAAAGCTCTCGTCTATCTGCTCAAGCTTGAATTCAAGTTCATCCTCTTCAAACGCCTCTTTACATTCACAAGCACGCGGTGCCATAAGAGGTTGCATAGGAGCACTCATACATACGCTATACTGCAGATATTCGGTATACTCCTCTACATAATTTTCTTCTATGTATTTAGCAATATCGGAAAACAACTTCTTTTTTGACATATCATTTTTTATATTTTCAAGCGGCATATAACACTCCTGAATTATAAGATTATGTGTTATATTAATTATATCACAATGGAGCAATACGGTAAAGCATAAGTTTCATAAAAAGAAAAACAGCAATTTTAATAATTGCTGTTTTTAACTTTTAAATTTTATTATAAGTTTGTTATAAACACCGCCACGGCACTGCCTATAAGGGTGAGAGCCGCCGCAACACCTGCAAGACGGGTTTTATTGCGCTTAAACCAATTGCGCTTTTTTAAACATTCCTCATACTTTATTGAGGATGCAAAAGCACCGTAGGTATGTACGTTCTTTGACTGATTCATTATGAGGGTAACCTTTCCTTTGGATAGGCTCAATTATAACAAACAATTATGAACGCAAAATTTGGCATTTATAAACTATTTTAATCAAAGTGTAAACAAACTATAACGCTACAGGGTTCAACCCTGCCGCAAAAAGGCTTTCGGGTCAGCATATCTTTGCCCTTTATCTGCAGTTCAACGGCTTTATCACTAAGGTTAGCGCAGACCGTAACCTTGGCTTTATCAAGGCATCTTTGATACACTATATAGCCCTTGCCGTAATCGGTGACCTTAAAATCTCCTGTTTTAAAAACGGGGGATTTACGTATTTCACCCAAAGCAAGATAATGCTTATAAAGCTCCTTGTTTTCCCTGCCCCAAGGGTAAGTGCGTCGGCAGAAGGGATCACGTCCCCCCTCTGATCCGGCCTCATCACCGTAAAATACCGACGGCACACCGTAAACGGTATACTGTATAGAAGAAGCGATCTTCAAGAGCTTAATGCCTTCTGTATATTCTTCTTCGGTCATATAATGATCCGAGAGCTCTCTGTTTGAAAGCTCCTTATATTTTTTATCGCCAAGCACGGTAAGTATACGCTCGGTATCGTGGGTGCCTATAAGATTCATAAGGCAGTCGGACACACACTTGG
>JAZOTL010000115.1:0-2744 GCA_045657645.1 Eubacteriales bacterium | reverse complement strand
GCCTCAGCTACAGGAGCTTCGTTTACGGGAGCTTCGTTTACAGGAGGCTGTTCGGGGGTTACTGCAGCACCGCAGTTAGCGCAAAAAACGCTACCGGGGGTCAATTCTGCATTGCAGTTTTTACAAGTCATTGCGTTTCTCCTTTGTGTGTATAAAATTACTGAAATTATTATAGCATATGATACAAAATGTGTCAATATTATTAACAACAGATTTCTGCATAAAACGACAGATTATTCTGTATATATATCGGTGTTCCCGGGCATTCTTTCCCACTTGCCTTCCAGCGGGCATACCTTGTTTTCTTTAAGGGAACGGGGCACATCTATAATTCGCTGATTTGCCGACCCTCTGAAAAGAAGGGCGTGGTTTTTTTGCTCTTCTATAAACTTTCCGTCCACAAGTACGTCTATGTGGGGAAGTAGGTTACTGGCATCGGTATCAAGCAATTCTTCAAGGGTAAAGCCTGTGTAGCACCAAAGGTTTTTATTGGGGAAACGGCGGTCAAACTCTTCAAGGAAGGGTAGCAGCTCCTTGCGGTTTTCGGGCTCCATGGGCTCTCCACCCAAAAGGGAAAGGCCTTCTATATAGTTTGGCTCAAGGGCGCAAAATATTTCCTCTGCTGTCTTTTCGGTAAAGGGTTCGCCGTAATCAAAATCCCATGCTTCACGGTTAAAGCAACCCTTGCAGTGATGTCTGCAACCGCAAACAAAAAGGGAGACTCTTACTCCCTTTCCGTTCGCTATATCATTTTTCTTTATTGTAGCGTAATTCATTATAGATGAAGTACTCTTTCTTTAATTTCCTGGGTACGGCCCTGGTTCCAATACTGGGTGCCAATATAACCACAGGTACGGCGGGCAACGTTCATTGTAGCCTGATCTGTATTACCGCAGTTGGGGCAGGTCCAAACAAGCTTTCCGTGCTCGTTGTCCTTTACCTCTATCTCTCCGTCAAAACCGCAAAGCTGGCAGTAATCACTCTTTGTATTGAGCTCTGCGTACATTATGTTATCATAGATGAACTGCATAACGGAGATAACCGCATCAAGGTTGTTCTGCATATTGGGAACTTCCACGTAGGAGATAGCTCCGCCGGGGGAAAGCGCCTGGAACTTTGCCTCGAGGGTAAGCTTTTCAAAGGCGTCTATATCCTCTGTTACGTGTACGTGATAGCTGTTGGTTATGTAGTTTTTATCGGTAATACCCTTTACTATGCCGAAACGCTTTTGCAAGCATTTTGCAAACTTGTAGGTGGTGCTTTCAAGGGGTGTGCCGTAAAGGGAGTAGTCTATGTTTTCCTCTGCCTTCCACTTTGCGGTGTACTCGTTGAGCATACGCATTATTTCAAGACCAAGCTTTTCGCCTTCAGGCTCTGTAAGCTTCTTTTGGTTCATTGCGTAAACGCACTCCCAAAGGCCTGCGTAACCAAGGGAAAGGGTAGAATAACCGCCGTGGAGGTATTTGTCTATAGTTTCACCCTTTTCAAGGCGCAGTAAGGCTCCGTGCTGCCACAGTATGGGCGCTGCATCGGAAAGTGTGCCTGTAAGTCTTTCGTGGCGGCATTGAAGTGCGCGGTGGCAAAGCTCCATACGTTCGTCAAATATCTGGCGGAACTTTTCCATATCACCCTGGGCGCTAAGACCTATATCTACAAGATTTACGGTAACTACGCCCTGGTTAAAGCGGCCGTAGTATTTGGGCTCTCCATTTTCATCCACGTAGGGTGTAAGGAAGCTGCGGCAACCCATACAGGTGTAGCAATGGCCCTCTCCGTTTTTATCAATCTTGTTTTCAAGCATTATTTTTTCGGAAATATAGTCAGGCACCATACGCTTTGCGGTACACTTTGCCGCAAGCTTTGTAAGGTAAAAATACTCTGTGCCTTCCTTCACGTTATCCTCTTCAAGAACGTAGATAAGCTTAGGGAATGCAGGGGTTACCCATACGCCCTTTTCGTTTTTAACGCCCTGATAGCGCTGGCGCAGAGTCTCCTCTATAATAAGGGCAAGGTCCTTCTTTTCACGTTCGTTTTTAGCCTCGTTCAGATACATAAACACGGTAACAAAGGGAGCCTGTCCGTTTGTTGTCATAAGTGTTACAACCTGATACTGTATAGTCTGCACACCACGGCGGATTTCCTCACGCAGTCGGCCTTCGACACTTTCAGGAAGCTTTGCGTCGTCAAGGTTAACACCTACTGACTCAAACTCGATTTTTACCTCTTTTGTAATCTTTTTGCGGCTTACGTCAACAAATGGCGCAAGATGTGTAAGGCTGATTGACTGACCGCCGTACTGGCTTGACGCCACCTGTGCGATAATCTGTGTCGCAATATTACAGGCAGTCGAAAACGAGTGCGGTTTTTCAATGAGCGTTCCGCTAATAACCGTACCGTTTTGAAGCATATCCTCAAGGTTTACAAGGTCACAGTTATGCATATGCTGTGCAAAATAGTCAGCATCGTGGAAATGGATAAGACCCTCGTCGTGTGCCTTTACAATATCCTGCGGGAGCAAGATTCTGCGTGTGATATCCTTGCTCACCTCACCCGCCATATAGTCACGCTGAACGCTGTTTACAGTCGGGTTTTTGTTGGAGTTTTCCTGCTTTACCTCTTCGTTATTACACTCGATAAGCGATAAAATCTGCTCGTCTGTTGTGTTTGACTTTCTTACAAGCTCACGGGTATAACGATATGTAATATATCTACGTGCAACCGAAAATGCACGCTGATTCATTATC
>JAZOTL010000114.1:0-9687 GCA_045657645.1 Eubacteriales bacterium | reverse complement strand
GGTGATGGATGATGCAAAAAGAAAAAATATTTTTGCCGGTATTTCGTATGGGGTTGAACTCTTGCAGTTTTAGTGAAATTGTTCGCTTTCGCTCACGGTGAAATAATTTACTTTGTAAATTGTGAAATATTGCTTCTTCGTCGCAATGTGAAATGAAATAAATCCACTCACGCCCGCAGGCATTTCACTTGCCGAAGGCAAATTTCACGCGCGAAGCGTATTTCACAAATCCCGCAAGGGATTTATTTCGTTGAAAAAACCTCGTTAAAGACGAGGTTTTTTCGGTCTATGGACTACAAAAAGATGTTTTTGGCGTTTTTGCGTATGAATTCAAACTGTTACAGTTTTTGGTGAAATCGTTCGCTTGCGCTCATGGTGAAATAATTTACTTTGTAAATTGTGAAATATTGCTTCTTCGTCGCAATGTGAAATGAAATAAATCCACTCACGCCCGCAGGCATTTCACATTGCGAAGCAATATTTCACACGCGAAGCGTATTTCACAAATCCCGCAAGGGATTTATTTCGTTGAAAAAAGCACCGACTTTGTCGGTGCTTTTTTCTGGCGGAGAAGGAGAGATTCGAACTCTCGAACGGCTTATGACCGTTACACGATTTCCAATCGTGCGCGCTCGACCAGCTACGCGACTTCTCCATACAGGCGGGTATAAGCTGATATATACCGACCATTTATTATAAGTGCCGAAATGCGGCACTTGTATATTATATCATAGATTTATGATTTGTCAATAGTTTTTATCAATTTAATTTTCAACTACCAAAAGGGAAGCTAAATCCTTCTTTTTAATAGCCGAAAGGATGGCGGTGGAGAACCTCATATACGCCTTGTTGTTGTAGGCAAGGCTGCCAAAGGTGAACTTTCTTGCGCAGGAGAAGAGTATTTCATCACGCTCCCCGTCTGTAAGTATGCCAAGCAGGCCCTGGGCCAGCTCGCAATCCTTTTTGGTTATGCGCAGGGTGCCGTAATCCTTTTTTAAATAATCGCAGAAAAGGGCGTTAAGGTATACAACCTTATAGAAATTAAAGGCTGCTTCTTCCTCGTTCAAGGAATGCTTTTTGCAATATGCCTTGTATATCCATTCAACTTCTTCATTTTCATATTCCGCAATAAAGGTGTTTTCATAAAAAAGGTTGAGCAGATATGATTTTAAACCCATAAAACCGTGGAGCATTGTAGGCTCAAAAAGGGTATAAGGCATATCCAGAAGTGCGGATTCTTCCTTTTCTACTCTTTTTATTAATGACATAACGTCCCTGTCCAACGCATCGTTATACTTGCGCATTGCAATAGGAGCCCGCACTTTTTTGTTCTTGACGAGCAGGCTCATCATATCCATAAGGTGGGCTTTTAAGGGCTTGTTTCTTGCTGAGGGTCTTTCTGTCATCATAAATTTTGAATTTTTTCCTTTAATATTGACAATGGTGTTGTTTGGTGCTATAATTACTTCAATATTATTATATTGGGGTAGAATTTACCTTAAATATTATATCATAATTGTTAAATTGTGTCAAGTTAACAGTATATAAGAAAATTGGCTTGTTTACAATTTATTTACAAGGGACACGTCCGTTATGTACACCCCGTACAGGGAGCGTTTTCGCGACTGAAAGAAACGCCGGAAGGAGCATTGCGGGTACCACCCGAAGCTACAACGAATACTGTTTCAAAATGAGTAAAAAACTCGGGTGGAACCGTGTGGAATTATGTTAATTTTCCTCACCCCGAACAGACTGTATGATCTGTTTTGGGTGAGTTTTTATTTTTGGAGGAAAAAATGAAGAGCGCATACGATATTTTAAGGGAAAAAGAGCTTATTACCCGTGAGGTAATTGCGGCTCAGGTAGACGGTGAAGTGGTTGACCTTACAACCGATGCAGAAAATGCAAAAGAGGTACTTCCCGTAACCTTTGAAACTCTTGAAGGTAAAAAGGTTTTCTGGCATACCGCATCTCACGTGCTTGCACAGGCCGTTAAAAGACTTTATCCCGAAGCAAAGCTGGCTATTGGCCCTGCTGTTGATAACGGCTTTTATTACGATATAGATTCTGAGGTTAAATTTACTCCCGAGGACCTTACAAAGATCGAAGGAGAAATGAAGAAGATAGTTAAGGAAAACCTTAAGCTTGAAAAGTCCACTCTCCCCCGCGACGAGGCTATCAAGTTTATGGAAGAAAGAGATGAGCCCTACAAGGTTGAGCTTATCCGCGACCTTCCCGAGGACGCTGTTATATCCTTATACACCCAGGGTGATTTTGTTGACCTTTGTGCAGGTCCTCACCTTTTTGCAACAGGTGCCATTAAGGCATTCAAGCTTACAAGTGCTACAGGTGCTTATTGGAGAGGTGACTCCAACAATAAGATGCTCCAGCGTATATACGGTACTGCATTCCCCAAAAAGGATGAGCTTAACGCTTACCTTGAACAGGTAGAGGAAGCAAAGAAGCGCGACCATAATAAGCTGGGTCGTGAGCTTGAGCTTTTCACCACAAGCGAGTATATAGGACAGGGCTTGCCCATACTCCTTCCCAAGGGTGCAAGAATAATTCAGCTGCTCCAGCGTTTTGTTGAGGATGAGGAGCAGAAGCGCGGCTGGCAGCTTACAAAGACTCCCCTTATGGCAAAGAGCGATCTTTACAAGATATCCGGTCACTGGGACCATTACCGTGACGGTATGTTCGTTATGGGCGATCCCGAGGACGAAACAAAGGAATGCTTTGCTCTTCGCCCCATGACCTGCCCCTTCCAGTATCAGGCATATCTTAACCGCGCACGTTCCTACCGTGACCTGCCTATCAGACTTAACGAGACCTCTACCCTCTTCCGTAACGAGGATTCCGGTGAGATGCATGGCCTTATCCGTGTAAGACAGTTTACCATTTCCGAGGGACATCTTATGTGTACCCCCGAGCAGCTTGAGGAAGAGTTCAAGGGCTGTCTTGAGCTTACAAACTTTATGCTTAAGACCCTTGGTCTTGCAGAGGACGTAACCTACCGTTTCTCCCAGTGGGATCCTGCGGATAAGGAAAAGTATATCGGTACTCCCGAGCAGTGGGATGAAGCACAGGGCGTTATGAAGAGAATTCTTGACGGTCTTGAAATTCCCTATAAGATAGGCGTTGGCGAGGCTGCCTTCTACGGCCCCAAGCTTGATATACAGATAAAGAACGTTCACGGTAAGGAAGACACCCTTATTACCATACAGATAGACCAGATGCTTGCTGAAAAGTTTGGTATGGAATATACAGACCGTGACGGCACAAAGAAGAACCCCTACATTATCCACAGAACCTCTATCGGTTGCTACGAGCGTACACTTGCCCTTCTTATTGAGAAGTACGCAGGCGCGTTCCCCATGTGGCTTGCTCCCGAGCAGGTGCGCATATTCCCCATTGCAGACAGACACAACGATTACTCATACGAGCTTCGTGATAAGCTTCGTGCTCTGGGTATGCGTGTAGAGGTTGACGAGCGTAACGAAAAGGTAGGCTACAAGATTCGTGAAGCAAGATTGCAGAGAATTCCCTATATGCTTACCATAGGTGATAATGAGGTAGAAAACAATACCGTTTCTGTTCGTGCAAGAGGCGAAAACGGCGACCTTGGCACAATGACGGTAGACGCTATGATAGAACGCTTTGTTGATGAGATCAACACCAAAAAGATTTAAGGAGTATAGCAATGATAAAATACAGTAAAGCTGAACTTAGAGATAGAATATACGCCTGCTGGGTAGGTAAAAATATAGGCGGAACTATGGGCGGCCCTTATGAGTATAAGAGAAGAGTGCCCGGTATAACAGGTTTTACAACTCCCGAGGGAGAAGCCCTTCCCAACGACGACCTTGACCTTCAGCTTATATGGCTTAAAGCTCTTGAGGAAAGAGGCCCCCGTGCAATTACAGGTCAGCTTTTGGGCGAATACTGGCTTAACTTTATTCCCCCTACCTGGAACGAGTATGGTATAGGCAAGTCCAATCTTGTTATGGGACTTTTGCCCCCTCTTTCAGGTGAATACAAGAACTATTGGAAGGACTCTAACGGTGCTTGGATACGTTCAGAAATATGGGCGTGCTGCGCTCCCGGTTGCCCCGATATTGCTATCAAGTATGCGGTAGAGGACGCTATGGTTGACCACGGTATGGCAGAGGGTACCTTTGCGGAGATGTTTACTGCGGCAATCCAGTCTGCAGCGTTTGTGTGCAACGATATCCGCGAGCTTATCAAGATAGGACTTTCAAAGATTCCACCCGAATGCCGCGTAGCAAAATGTATACAGACCGCTATTGATATGTATGATAGCAAGGCGGATTGGAAGGATGCCCGCAACGCGGTGCTCCGTTGCGACGGAATAGAGGATGTGGACAGTGAATATGATGACGATACCAGCACCGAAAGCGAAGGCTGGTTCCAGTCCCCTGCAAACATCGGCTTTGTTGTAATCGGTCTTCTCTACGGTGAGGGTGACTTCAAGAAATCTATGCTTTACGCTATCAACTGCGGTGACGATACCGACTGTACCGCCGCAACCGTTGGTGCGTTGCTTGGTATAATGGGCGGTATGGCCGCTATCCCCGAGGATTGGAAGGACCATATAGGTGACAATATTATCACCGTTGCAATTAACCGCGGTGACGTTTGGGGTTGTGTAAACACCTGTACAGAGCTTACAGACCGCATTATGCGTATTGCCCCTGAAATGCTGTTTGCAAACAAAGCAAAGGTTGTTATCGTAGACGGAGAATCCGACCTTTCTGAGGTTGATATTCCTGCCCTTTCCGATTCCTTTAACGCAAAGAAGATATATTCAAGATCTCCTTGGTCCTATGACGTTGAATTTATACATACCAAGGTTAGAGTAAGCTTTGAGGGCGAGCCCGTTATCAAGCCTAACGGAGAGCTTAAGGGTCAGCTTTCTGTTATAAGCTGTATGCCCGATCCCCGTAATATAGAATTTAACTGGATTCTGCCCGAGGGCTGGTCTGTAGACGTGCCTAAGTCTGTATATCTGCGCCATTGGTATAACCTTAAAAAGGACAGACCTACAGTTATTGACTTTACGATTACAGCAGGAGAAAACGTGGATTCCCTTAACCGCCTTGTGGTAGAAGCAAAGGCGCCCGGAAGACCTACCGTTGGATATATCCCCGTAACAGTATTGGGTTAAAAGGAGTATTTAAATGTCTGAAACCTCAAAGAAGCTTCTTGTTGTTGTAAATCCTACCGCCGGTAAGATGAACGTTAAGGGCGGTATGTTTGAGATAATAAAGACCTTTAGTGATAACGATTACTTTCCTACCGTTGTTATGACTAAGGAGGCAGGGGATGCTGCCCGTTTGGTGGAGGAAAACGTTAAGGACTACGATAGGGTTGTTTGCTGCGGCGGTGACGGTACCCTTAACGAAACCATAAGAGGTATGCTTACCTCAGGAGTATCTGTGCCTATTGGTTATATCCCTTGCGGAACTACCAATGATACCGCAAACACCCTGCACCTGCCAAAGCAGGTAGCAAAGGCGGCGCAGGTTGTGGTAAACGGAACTCCCGTATACCATGATATAGGTAGTTTTGGTCAAGGAATGTGCTTTTCCTACATAGCTTCCTTTGGTATATTTACAAAGACTTCTTATTCCGCACCCCAGAAGGTTAAGAACCTGCTTGGCCATTTTGCTTACGTGCTTGAGGGCGTAAAGGAGTTGGGGGATATTAAGTCTTATAAGGCCAAATTCACCTTTGACGGAAACGTTATCGAGGATGAGTTTTTATATGCCTCGGTATCAAACACCGTTTCCTTTGCAGGCCTGTTTTCCCTGCCGAAGAATGACGTTAGCTTAAATGACGGTAAGTTTGAACTTTTACTTATAAAAAGGCCCAAAAATCTGCTTGAGGTTAACAGCATAATCCTTAATCTGTCAGTGCAGAATTATACCGACGATAAGAACATTATGCTTTTCCACACCGATAATGTGACGGTAGAGCCCTGTGAGGATATCACTTGGACTGTGGACGGTGAATGTTCAGGCCCCGTTGGTGAGGTTAATATACGCTGTATATCGGATAACATAAAGATAATACAGCCCAATAAATAAATTTTACCGCTTTACTATGGCAAAGTATACAATTTGTACAAAACCGCACTACCATATTTGCGTAATATGCCAAAATTGTATGCCTGCTGCTAAAATAAATTGACAAGCCGTATAAATGGTGGTATAATCAATCACAACAAGAAATTAGGAGTTAAAACGATGTTCTCATTATTTGCGTCAACTTTATACGCAGTAATAGGCACTATTGCACTAGTTCTAGTCGTGGTTAGAGTTAGCGGTGATAGTGCTATGAGTCGTGCTTAAATTCTTGAGAGCATAGAAGGTTTTTATAGGTTTACCTATTAACTTTGTACACTTTCGGGCTTACGGCTAATCATAGCTGTAAGCCCTTATTTTAATGGTTATGGTAACTCGAAGCACCTATGCTTCGATACAAAATCTTTGATTTTATAACAAATTTTCCTTGAAAATTTGTCCATAGCTATTTCAAGTGGCTTGCCGAAGCGCTTTGCAGAGCTTCGACAAACTACAATCAGTATTATTTTCCCGTGGAGGTAAAAATGACAGGAGCCCAGATAGTTATTGAGACGCTGATAGAGCAGGGGACCGAGGTAGTTTTCGGTTATCCCGGCGGACAGGTGCTCAATCTTTATGATGAACTCTACAATAACAGACACAGAATAAAGCATATACTTTCTGCCCACGAGCAGGGAGCAGCACACGCAGGTGACGGATATGCAAGAGTAAGCGGCAAGGTTGGCGTGGTTATGGCAACCTCAGGCCCCGGTGCTACCAACCTTGTAACAGGTATTGCAAACGCACATCTTGATTCGGTACCCATGGTATTTATTACAGGTAACGTGCCCTGCAGCCTTATAGGACGCGATAGCTTCCAGGAGGTTGATATTGCGGGAGTTACCCTGCCTATAGTTAAGCATAACTATTTTGTAAAGGACGTAACGAAGCTTGCCGATACCATAAGAGAGGCTTTCCAGATTGCAAAGTCCGGCAGACCCGGCCCCGTGCTTGTGGATATCCCCAAGGACGTGCAGTTGGCACAGTGTGAGTTTATACCTAAGGAGATAGCTCCTAAGGTTAAAAAGAGCCGATTTACCGATGAGGAAATCGACCGTTGTGTTGCTATGATAAAGGCGGCAAAGAAGCCTTACATATACTGCGGCGGCGGTGTTGTTATAAGCAATGCAGAAGCCGAGGTTGCAAAGCTTGCCGAAAAGCTTGATTGCCCTGTTGGTACAAGTATGATGGGTCTTACAGCCGTTCCTGCTTCTTCCGGCAAGAAGCTTGGTATGGTTGGTATGCACGGTATATACGCCTCCACCGTTACAAAAACACGCTCCGACCTTGTTATTGCTTTGGGTAGCCGCTTCAGCGACAGAGCAACAGGCAATAAGGATGCGTACCTTACAAATTCCAAGATAATCCACGTTGATATTGATGCGGCGGAAATAAACAAGAATATAAAGGTTGACCTTGGCATCATAGGTGACGTTAAGGAAGTTGTAACAAAGATACTTGAAAAGCTGGATGAGGACTACAGCCGCCCCGAATGGTGGGAGGAGATAGAGTCCATAAAGGCTTATCAGGCAGAGCACTCTGCAAAGCAGGAGGGCTTTACTCCCTTCAAGGTTGTGGAGATGGTGAACAAATACACTACACCCGAAACCCCCATTGCAACAGACGTTGGTCAGCACCAGATGTGGGTATCCCAGCATTATAACTTTGAAAACCCCAGAACCTTTGTTACAAGCGGTGGTCTTGGTACAATGGGTTACGGTATGGGTGCCGCTATAGGCGCGGCGGTAGGCTCAGGTAAAAGAAGCGTGCTGTTCACAGGTGACGGTAGCTTTGGTATGAATCTTAACGAAATGGCTACCGCAGTTTCTCAAAAAACACCCCTTGTTATAGTGGTTATGAACAACGGAGTGCTTGGTATGGTTCGCCAATGGCAAACAATGTTCTACCAAAAGCATTATTCCGAAACAACCCTTAACCGCGCAACCGACTTTGTGGCTCTTGCCGAGGCTTTTGGCGCAAAGGGCTTCAGAGCAACTGATGAAGCAAGTCTTGATGCGGCACTTAAGGAAGCCTTTAGCTACGAAGGCCCCGTGCTTATAGACTGTATGATCAACTGTGATGAACGCGTGCTTCCCATGATTCCCCCCGGCGGCACGGTAGAACAGCTGGTAATCAAATAAGGTGACAGGAATAAGGAGGAAGGCTATGAAGAAATTTATAATCGGAATGCTTGTTTCCAACCAGTTTGGTGTGCTTACCCGTATTTCGGGAATGTTCTCAAGACGAGGCTTTAATATAGACAGCCTTGTGGTTGGTGAAACTCACGATAAGGACTTTTCAAGAATGACTATTACTATGACGGGCGAGGATAGTGACCGCGACCAGATAATAAAGCAGCTTGAAAAGCTCCACGATGTTTATTATGTAAAGGAAATGGAGCCCCACGCTATCGTTTCCCGCGAGATAATCCTTATAAAGGTTGCGGCAGATTCCACAAACCGCCGCGAAATTATGGATACTGCCTCTGTTTTCAGATGTAATATCATAGATTTTACCCCTAATTCTCTTGTTATAGAGGTAACGGGTGAAGCAGGAAAGCTTGAAGCTTTCATCGAGCTTATGAAGCCTTACGGCATTATAGAGCTTTGCCGCACGGGAACGGTTTCTCTTGACCGCGGCGCAAAAACAATTAAAGAAATATAATAAAAAACAATATATATAAGGAGATTTAGAAAAATGGCAGATATGTATTACGAACAGGATTGTGATTTATCCTTACTGAAAGGCAAGACTATAGCGGTTATCGGTTACGGTAGCCAGGGACACGCACACGCTCTTAACGCAAAGGAATCCGGTTGCGACGTTATAATCGGTCTTTACGAGGGCTCCAAGTCCTGGGCTAAGGCTGAAAAGCAGGGCTTTAAGGTTTACACAGCGGCAGAAGCAGCAAAGAAGGCTGACATCATTATGATCCTCATCAATGATGAAAAGCAGGCTGCAATGTACAAGAAGGATATTGAGCCCAACCTTGAAGAGGGCAATATGCTTATGTTTGCTCACGGTTTTGCTATCCACTTTGGTCAGATAGTTCCCCCCGCTTACGTTGACGTTACAATGATCGCTCCCAAGGGCCCCGGCCACACTGTAAGAAGTGAGTATCAGGCAGGTAAGGGTGTTCCTTGCTTGGTTGCAGTTCATCAGGACGCTTCCGGTAAGGCTAAGGAAAAAGCTCTTGCATACGCTCTTGCTATCGGCGGCGCACGTGCAGGCGTTCTTGAAACCACCTTCCGTACCGAAACAGAAACAGACCTCTTCGGTGAGCAGGCAGTTCTTTGCGGCGGTGTTTGCGCACTTATGCAGGCCGGCTACGAAACACTTGTTGAAGCAGGCTATGATGAAAGAAACGCTTACTTTGAGTGTATCCACGAGATGAAGCTCATCGTTGACCTTATCTATCAGTCCGGTTTTGCAGGTATGAGATACTCCATCTCCAACACTGCTGAATACGGTGACTATATCACAGGTCCTAAGGTAATCACCGAGGACACAAAGAAGGCTATGAAGAAGATTCTTTCCGACATTC
>JAZOTL010000113.1:0-2612 GCA_045657645.1 Eubacteriales bacterium | reverse complement strand
ATTTTATTTGTATGAATAGATATAAACCAGCGGTCAACGACACCCCAAGGGGGTGGTAGGGTGAGCAAGTAAAAAAGGTAAGGTTATAACCTCACCTTTTTTTATTATTTAGCAGACAACTGCTTATAACTTAATCAATTCTTTTCTTAAAAGCTTACCGTTAAAGGTTCTGGGTATTTTTGCGATCTGCTCGATATACATGGGAACCTTATAGGGCTCCAACTGAGAAGCAAGGAAGGAACGAATTGCCTTGGGGTCAAATTCATTACCTGCTTTAAGCTGTACGAAAAGCTTGGGCACCTGACCCTTCGAGGCATCTGCCACGGGTATACATCCGCAATCGGCAACCTGGGGCATCTTCTTTGCAACGTTTTCTATCTCATCGGGAGAAACCTTATTTCCGCCAACGTTGATAACGTCACCCTTTCTACCCATAAGGATTATCTCGCCGTCCTCGTCTATATATCCGATATCGTTTGAATAAATGATACCGTTTATCATAGCACGTGCTGTTTCCTCTTCATCCTGCCAATAGCCGGACATATTCATACCGCCTGCAGTTGCAAGGCATCCTGTATTATCCTTTGAGGAAACTATTTCGTTGCGGTCATCGTCAACGATAAGAACCGTGGTATTGTGGGTAGGCTTACCTATACAGCTCTTTTTAGGCTCTTTGCAGTTGAAATTGTATATACAAGTGCATCCGCTTTCGGTACTGCCATAGAAGTTATACATACGGGTATCGGGAAGCAAAGCGCATACCTTTTCAACATCCTGTTGCATAAGAGGAGCAGAACCGTATTGTATATAGCGGAGCTGCTCTGCGTATTGAGCAAGTTTATCCTTTGAAAGTTTTAAAACAACGGTAAGCGCCGAAGGAACAAGGTCCATAGAGTTAACCTTGTAGCGCTCAATGTTATCAAAGAAACGGCGCATATCCATTACACTGCCTAAAATTACAACACTACAGCCGTTATACATATTGGCATAGTATCTTCTAAGACCGTGACTGTGGTTAAGGGGAGAGGGTATCATCTCCACGTTATCCTTTTCCATTTCAACGCCGTGCATAACGTTTTCGGCAAGAGCAATATTATTTTTATTGGTAATAACTATTCCCTTTTCCTTACCGGTGGTACCTGTGCTGAAAAGAATTTCACACACGTCATCCTTTGCGGGGAAAGTGTATTCAACGCAAGCAGCAGACTTTTCCATAGCCTGTACAAGTGTATCATAGGTATAGGCGTTGCAATCTGCAAGCTCTTCCTTTTCCTTTGCCACTATAACCGCATCAGCCTGTGCCCTTTCTACAAAGGAAAGTATCTTTCCTGCCGCACAGTTATGCTCAACGGGAACGAATATTATACCAACAAGCTGAAAAGCAAGTCCTATGGCAAGATAGTCGATAGTTTGGCAAGCCTCTACAACTACCTTACTTCCCTTGCTCAAGCCAAGGTCTTTAAAGCACCTTGCGTATTTTTTAATTTTGTTTGCATATTCAGCATAAGTAACGCAGGAGTTATCGTCCGCAAGGCAAAGCTTATCACCTTGCGTATCACTATAACCAAAAACTGCTTCTACTATAGAATTAAACATATAACACCTCTTAAATGGTACTAAACGCAGGCCAGAATTTCATCAAAAGATATCCTGTAACGCTCATAAATGCGATAACAACAACAGTTATGGGAATACCCTTCTTAAGCATATACTTGGGCTCAAGTCCATAACCTACGGGTATTGCACGGATGGACGTGGGCAGCATATACGAAAGATTAACACCTATGGAAGCGATGTATATATAAGGAATGGGGTTTTTATCCATACCCTGAACTATACCGATAACGATAGGTATTGCAACTGCCGCTGTAGCGGTATTACTTGTAACGTCGGAAAGTATGAGTGTAAAGCTAACGATAAGAAGCACCAAGAGGAACTCACCCTTGAGCTCTGCTTTGGATACCATTTCACCGATTGCCGCCGCAGCCCCACTGTTGTTAAAGAGTGTACCTAAAGCAAGACCACCTGCGAACACATACAAGAGATCCCATACTATCCGCTTTTGTGTAGTCTTCCAGCTCATCAAACGGCTTCCATCCTTACGGGTAATAAAGAAGGAAAGAATAGCACAGATGATAAACACGTAAGCAGGCTTAAGGCCGGGTAAAAAGTCCTGATAAAGCTGGCGGGTAAAGGAAAGCAATGTAGCGAGCAGGAACAAACCAAGAGAAAAAGCTTCTTCTCTTGATATTTTACCCATCTGCTTATACTGATCCTTAAAGTAATCCTTTGAACCGCCAAGAACGTCATCCTTTTTGGTACCGATAAGCATCATAACGATGTTGCTTGCAACAAGCACTACCATTACGGGAAGGAAGCGGACAACCCAGGACATATACATATATTCCTGTCCTGTTATCTGTTCAAGATAATCTACCGTTACAAGGTTCATAGCTCCGCCGAGAGGCGAGGCAAGGCCGCCAACTCCCGTACCGTAAGCTATAGTAAGAAGCAACAGCGAACCAACACGGCTCTTGGAAATATCGGTTTCACCTATGTAGCGCAGCATAGACACGGCTATGGGGGTCATAGCAGCGCATACTACAGCGTTT
>JAZOTL010000112.1:0-6988 GCA_045657645.1 Eubacteriales bacterium | reverse complement strand
CGTTCGCTCCTTGCTTTGTGGGGTATCGCGGCGTAAAAAAGCCATAACATGGCTTTTTTACTTGCTCACCCTACCATCCCGCTTGGGGTGTCGTTGACCACCGGTTTATATCTATTCATACAAATAAAATAAAGCCGAATGGAAAAATCCATTCGGCTTTATCAGTTAGGTGCCCGCGCGGCCCTCCCCAGTCGCATAGTCGCGCACTTCGCCAAAGCAGAGCTTTACCTCGTTCGCTCCTTGCTTTGTGGGGTATCGCGGCGTAAAAAAGCCATAACATGGCTTTTTTACTTGCTCACCCTACCACCCCCCTTGGGGTGTCGTTGGCCACTGGTTTATATCTATTCATACAAATAAAATAAAGCCGAATGGAAAAATCCATTCGGCTTTATTTGGTCTGAGTGACTGGACTTGAACCAGCGGCCTCTACCACCCCAAGGTAGCGCGCTACCAGCTGCGCCACACCCAGATGCAACGCTATAGAGTATACCATAGTTTGAGGGCGTTGTCAAGTCTTTTTTTTCTTAAAATGACGATAAAATTGAAAAAATTATATTTCTCGTAAGTGGCAGAGTGTGCCCTGGGAAAGAAATTCTCTTCTTGCCTTTTTTGCTGCTGCCATATCGTCAAATATTCCAAAAACTCCCGAGCCGCTTCCGCTCATTAAAGCGCCCAGCGCTCCATTATTTATCATAACATCCTTTATAGGCTGTATTTCGGGTACTATAAGTTCAAAGGCGTTGTACAGTCCCTTGGCAATTTCATTAAGGTTTCTTGCCTCCAGTAGAGCAGGCATATTGTTTTCTCTAATCTCTCTGTTTTTTATAGCATCGATTGCGGCGTATGCCCCTTTGGTAGATACACCGAACTTTGGCTTAACTATCAGCATAATACAGTTAGGCAGGGGGTAGCAGGGGGTCATTATATCCCCAATGCCTTCGGCAAGCATAGAGCTTTTTGTCATACAGAAGGGAATATCCGCACCTATTTTTGCACCAAGCTTACAAAGGTCGGTTGTGGAAAGGGGATTGCCGAAAAGCTGATTTACGCCCATAAGCGCTGCGGCTCCGTCGGTGCTTCCGCCTGCAAGTCCTGCTTCCATAGGTATATTTTTATCTATATGTATGGCTACACCGGGATTTTCCAGTCCGGTTTCATCAAAAAACGCCTTTACCGTACGGTATGCGATATTGCTTTCATCGGAGGGCATTTTTTCGGACGTTCCGCTTATAACTATGCCTTCTTTGTCTGTTATACATACGGTAACGTCATCCCAAAGCCCTACGGTATGCATAACCGTGGAAATGCTGTGGTAGCCGTTGGGTAAAAGCCCTGTTACCTCTAAAAACAGATTGATTTTTGCGTTTGCCTTGATAGTGATGTCTTTCATTTGTTCTCCGAAAAAATTTTATATAATTAGGGTTAAAATTGTTGACAGGTTGAAGGGAAATAGTATATTATTAAATATGTAAGTTTAGATTATTCTTATTACTTTAAGGATGTGATATAAATTGAAGCTACAGCATAACAAAAAATACTTTACTATAGCCGTTTACAGCTGCGCTGTTATTTTTTTTGCAGCGGTTATGTTTTATCTAACCCAAAATATAGGGGTGGTATCCGAATTTATCGGCAATATACTTAAGGTTTTTAATCCTATGATATACGGCTTTGTAATAGCCTTTCTTGTGAATCCCGTAATGGTTTTTTGTGAAAAAAGGATATTTGCCTTTGTTGATAAAAAACAACCCCGCAAGGTGCTTAAGCGCGTACTTTCTCTCGTTTTGGCAATGATTTTTGTTGCTGCGCTTATTTCCGCTTTTGTATCCTTGCTTGTGCCCCAGGTTGTAGACAGCTATACCGATCTTGAAAAAAAGATGGGTGGATATGTGTCGAGCGTTCAAGGGTTAATAGTAAACGTTTTCTCTGAAGGAGAGAGTGTGCCAAAATGGGTGCACGAGTACGTTACCTCTACCCACCTTGTTGAAAAAATAAACGATTTTATTGCGGATTCTTACGATATAGTAATAGACATAACCCCTTACATTATAAACTTTATCCGTAGTATTGTCAATTCTTTAAAAAATGCTTTAATAGGAATTATTTTTTCTGTTTACTTTTTGTACCCAAAGGAAAAGCTTTGCGCACAGGTGAAAAAGCTTACATATGCTGTTTTTTCAGGCAAGCGAGCGTCCCGTATGGTACACGTTGCGCGTATGACTAAAAAGACCTTTGAAGGGTTTGTTATAGGAAAGATAATTGACTCTATCATAATAGGCGTACTTACCTTTATCGTTCTTGCAATATTCAAGATTCCTTATTACCCCATTGTATCTCTTATAGTTGGTGTTACAAACGTCATTCCTTTCTTCGGTCCCTTTATCGGTGCCATTCCCAGTGCGTTTATCATATTTATCGCAGATCCTGTAAAGGCTTTGTGGTTTATAGTTATTATATTTATCATACAACAGCTTGACGGTAACGTTATAGGCCCTCATATTCTGGGTGACTCTACAAACCTAAGTGCTATATGGGTAATGGTAGCCATTATATGTATGAGTGGACTGTTGGGTCTTACGGGTATGTTTATCGGCGTTCCGCTGTTTGCCGTTCTTTACGCGTTGCTTTCGGAATGGGTGAACAAGCGCCTTGTGGCAAGAGGAAGGTCACGCTCCCTTGACGCTTATTATGGTGACGGTAACGGAATAATACATGAGGAGAAAGCCGAAAACCAAAAAGAAGAACAAGAAACCGAAAAAGAAGAGAGTTCTGTTTAAGAACTCTCTTACTTGAATATTGACATTATTACTTCAAAAATACTTGATACGGGTATAAGGCTTACGTTGGTATTACCCTTTAAGCACTTTACCTCACAGCGCTTGGGTACTATTATGGTATCAAACCCAAGCCTTACCGCCTCGCTTATTCTTTGATCTATATTGGGTACTGCGCGGCACTCGCCTGAAAGGCCTATTTCTCCTATTGCAATAACGTTTTCGGGCACGGGCTTGTCCTTCATAGAGGATATAAGTGCTAAGGCTACTGCCATATCGGAAGCAGGCTCGTCTATTTTAAGACCGCCTATTGCGTTTAAGTAGATATCATTTTTTGAAAAGCGCAATCCCAATCTTTTTTCAAGAACGGCTAAAAGCATATACATTCTGTTATAGTCTATACCGTTTGAAGCACGCTTTGGAGAAGGGAATACCGATTCCACCGAAAGGGCCTGTATCTCTGCAATAATGGGTCTTGAACCCTCCATAAGGCATACGGCGCAGTTGCCCGACACCCCTTTTGGTCTACCTGAAAGCAGAGCTTCGGAGGGGTTAGGTACCTCGCAAAGACCGTCCTCGGTCATTTCAAAAACGCCTATTTCATTTGTAGAACCAAAACGGTTTTTAATAGCTCTTATAATTCTGTAGGAGTTGCGCTTCTCGCCCTCAAAATAGAGTACGGCGTCCACCGCGTGCTCCAGCACCTTAGGGCCTGCAATACCGCCTTCCTTGTTTACGTGGCTTACAAGGATGATGGATATTCCCTCTGTTTTAGCCTTTATTATAAATCTCGCGGCGCATTCCCTTACCTGTGTTATACTTCCGGCAGAAGAGGTGCTGCGATCGTCATACATTGTTTGTATAGAGTCAACAATAACTATATCAGGTTTTATAGCGTCTATTTTCGAAATTATTCTATCTATGTTTGTTTCTATAAGCACGTACAGGTTGTCGGGGGAAACCCCAAGGCGTTTTGCTCTTAGTTTAAGCTGACTGCCCGACTCCTCTCCCGAAACGTAAAGCACCTTGTTTTCGGGGCAAAGCTTACCTGAAATCTGCATAAGCAGGGTGGATTTACCTATACCCGGTTCACCCGATAAAAGCACGGCAGAGCCGTTTACAAGGCCGCCCCCCAGCACACGGTCGAGCTCACCTATTCCGCTTTTATTTCTTATATAATTTGGCAACTCAAGCTCGTTTAACAAAAGGGCTTCGCTATCAAATATAATATTGCGACTGCTCTTTTGTGCGCTTGCTGTTTGTTTAACAACCTCTTGCTCCTCCATGGTGTTCCATTCACCGCATTCAGGGCATTTTCCTACCCAACGTGAGGTTTTGTATCCACATTCGGAGCAGATGTACTCGGTTTTGATCTTCATTTTATAAGTCCTTTTTTAATATATAGAAATTTTCTTTATTTCGGGCGCTGTGTTTGCAGTCGTCGGATAAGTCCCGATTTTGCCTGCGGGTGCTACCCGTTTTTCTGTTGATTGATATATTCAAGTATTGAGCTGTACATACACAAGGCAAGCTTGTGTTGATAACCCGTATCGCATAAAAGCTCTGTTTCTTCGGGGCTTGATATAAATCCGCACTCAACAAGTACTCCCGGTACCTTTAAATTATTAAGCAGATATATAGAGGAGGTCGCCTCTTTTGTTGGGCGCTTGTTATCGGGTTGCAGATACTTTGCAAGGTCTGTTTGGATAATTTGCGCAAATGCTTCACTTTCCTTGCAATTCGGAGAATAGTATACCTGGCCTCCCCTGCATGCCGTTGCCGGAAACGTGTTCATATGAATACTTATAAGTATGGGATTTTCGGCAGCTTCGGCAATTTTCAGGCGGTTTTTAAGATCCTGCATCTTCTTTTTGCCTGCATCTGCCGTGTCATAAAGCATCCTATCATCTTCGCGGGTCATTATAACCTTTACCCCCGAGTTACGCAAAAGATCGCACAGAATTTTTGAGGTGGCAAGGTTGATATCCTTTTCAAGACAACCGTTTGTTCCAACGGCTCCGCCGTCCTCTCCGCCGTGTCCTGCATCTATAACTATCGTATATTCGGTTTTAGTTTCGGCAAGAGCTTGCCTTAGCTCTACGTTTTCACCTAATTTCATACCTAAAAACAGGATAAGCGCAGCACTTAGAAGAAAGAAAATTATAAATATTATAAGTTTTATAACAAGGGAAATGGGTTGGTTTTTCAATAATAATCACCTGCAGACAAAGATATTTCTGTTACAAATATATGCTTGTTGCAGGTGAGTATGCTTATTTTAACCTCTTCTTGGTTTGGTTTTCATTTCGGGCAGGAAGAAAAGTATGCGTTTTCCTTTTGCACCGTTATAATATGCAAGTGCGCACACCGCTATGGGAAGCACGGGTGTGAAGAGGAAGAAGAAGTCAGAATTATTAAACCATGCGCCGTGTACGCCCTTAAACATACATTGCAGGAAGGTTGCAAGGGTGTAGGGCAGGGCATAAAGGTTTGAAGCCCAGTTCTTTATTGCACTTCGTTTAGCGCACAGGGGCTGTGCCGAATCTGTGTATATAAAAAGCTCGTTTCCGTCCTTATCGTATACAACTATAGACTTGTTGTTTTGGTCCTTTACTTCACATTCCTGTCTGTCACTTATTTCTTCGGTTGTTACAAGGGCATCACCGCCGACGTTGCAGTAAAGCTTACCCAGCTTTACAAGCTGGTACTCGGCATCCTGTATAACGTTTTGGTTTTCATCGGTTTGCTGTGCATACAGTTCAATTTTGTAATATGCCTCTGTTTCAACTCCGTTTGCATCCTTTAAGGTAACTGCAGGCTGATAAATAATGAAAAATGAGAACACCGCAACCATAATGCCGCAGAGTATATTTACGCTGTTTGCGCATATAGCAAGCCAAAGACCGCGCAAGGGCTTAAATTCCATTCTGCCGCCGTCAAGCCTGGGCTTGTCCTTCTGGCCTATATCGTAGGTCATAGTGTAAAGCAGATACAGGTAGAAGATTATACATAATATGCTTGTTATAACAAACAGGGCATCGTTTTGATGGGTTGCCATAGTCATTATTATTGCAAGCATTGCAATACCAAGCTGGTTGAGGCCCATCTTAACTATATCGTATGAATTGTCTTTTATAAATTTAAACATTTCAAATTCCTCATTAAATAATAGATAACTACATTTTAACTAATATAAGTATAAATTACAAGTGCTAAATGTTAATTTTATGATAGGAGAAAAGCCTATGCAAAAAATGCCTGAAGCCGTTGAGTGGTATACCACCTACGCCAGAGTAACAAAAGGACGCTCTGAAAAAACCATATCAGAATACAGACACGACCTGCTTACATTTTTTCGCTGGTACCTGGCTGTTTGCAACGGAATAGATACCGAGGACGACGAGGCTTTGTGTGAGCTTGATATAAGCGGAGTGGATCTGAACACCATAAGAGCCATTACCGCGGAAGATATAATGAGATATCTTGACTATGCGGCAAGGATAAGAAAAAACAGCGCCGTTACCCGAAATCGCAAGCTTTCAAGCCTTAAAGGCTTCTTCAAGTATCTTTGTGTGCAAAGAAAGCTTATTAAGGAAAACCCTGCGGCTAATATTGAGTCGGCAAAAAAAGGACGTAGCCTGCCCAAGTTTTTAAGCCTTGAAGAAAGTATTGCTTTACTTGAGTGTTGCGCTTCTGATAGCCAAAACCCTTACAGAGAAAGGGACTATTGTATACTTACCCTGTTTTTGAATTGCGGTATGCGTCTTTCCGGGCTTACGGGAATATCCCTTCCGGATATAGACCGCGACCTGCGCTCGCTGCGTGTAATAGGAAAGGGAAATAAGGAAAGGATAATATATCTTAATGAAGCCTGTGCCGACGCCATACGCGACTATGTTGCGGTGCGCGGAAAGGTTGGGGAAATAAAGGATAAAAACGCACTGTTTATCAGCCGTAACCACCGCCGTCTGAGCAATCAGATGGTGCAGAAGATAGTGGAAAAATATCTGTTAAAAGCAGGTTTGGGTAATAAAAACTATTCTACTCATAAGCTCCGCCATACGGCAGCTACACTTATGTATCAAACGGGTAAGGTGGACGTGCGTGTCCTAAAGGATATCCTCGGCCACGAGCAGCTAAACACTACCCAGATATATACCCACGTAAGTGACAGAGGTATGGAAGAGGCTATGCGGCAAAACCCCTTGGCTTCT
>JAZOTL010000111.1:0-3667 GCA_045657645.1 Eubacteriales bacterium | reverse complement strand
ACAAAAGTTTTTGCCCTCCGCTTTTTCAAAAAGGGAATAAAGATTATTAAGAATGGGGTTGTACTGACTTAAATATCCGTGCCACAAATTTAAAGTTTTAATAAGACTCCACGCGAGGGTAAAAGTTTTGGTTCCGCTTTTTCAAAAGGGGAATAGAGATTATTAAGAATGGGTTTGTGCAAACTTTATCTTTCGTGCCACAAGCAAACGATTTAATTTAAACTTCACGCGAGGATAAAAGTTTTGGTTCCGCTTTTTCAAAAGCGGACAAAAAAGCGGGGACCCGCCGAGCCGTGTAAACGAGAATTTAGAACCCTGCTCATGCAAGGTTGGTGTCCTCTCCGATACTTTGTGCTCCCAGCGTCCCTCGTTCTCCGTGACAAAGCAGGGAGGGAGGGGAGGTCTGCAATACCCGCAGCGGAAGTCCGGACTCCATTCGTTAGTTGTGGGTCCAATTACCCAGAATATCACGAACTAAGCAGGCTGACAATCAAAAATTAATTACTCTCCGTCATCCTCAAAGAGCATATCGTCAAAGATGTCTGCTATCTTATCAAACTCCTCGTCATCGTCTATTGTAACAAGGATCTCTTCATCGGTTTCGGGGTCCTTTTCGATGCGGAGAACAACGTACTCTCCTGCCTCGTTATCCTTGAGGGGTTCAAGAGCAACGTAAGCAACTCCGTCTGCATCATATGTGGCAATAAGCTCAAAATCGCTTTCGTTGCCGTCCTCATCTGTTAAGGTAAATACTTCGGTTTCTTCAAACATTTCTTCAGCCATAATATTATCAATGATACTTTGTGCAAAACCCGAGGGTTTTATGCGTATCTTTCCTTTCATATATTTGGTTATATATATATTACAGGATTTTAGTTCCAATGTCAACAACAAAGTTTTTTATAAAGGTATTTACAAAGGGCTTTTGATATATTATAATATATTGAATAAAAGTATCTAAAGGAGGAACCGATATGAACAAATCACAAATGGCAAAATATTTAAAACAAACTAAAGCAATGAAGTTGGTTCTTCGATGTTATAACGATATTAAAAATGAAATAGAGGTAATAAAGGAACGGGACCCTGCGGCAACCAACAATGCCCAGATACTCTTTATGTATTCAGGTCTTCACGCGGTTATGGCTTACCGCCTGGCGCATATGCTCCACAAAAAGGGCTACCGCAACGCCGCAAGATTTATAAGCCAGAGCGCACGTTTCCTTACCGGAATTGAGATCCATCCCGGAGCCCAGATAGGCAAGGGACTGTTTATAGACCACGGCAGCGGAGTTGTTATAGGCGAAACTGCCATTGTAGGCGACAACTGCACCATTTATCAGGGTGTTACCCTCGGCGGTACAGGTAAGCATACAGGTAAGCGCCACCCCACCCTTGGTTCAAACGTTATGGTAGGTGCGGGTGCAAAGGTGCTTGGCCCCTTTACTGTTGGAGATAATTCCAAAATTGCGGCAAACGCCGTTGTATTGGAGCCCATTCCCGAAAACTCCACAGCTGTTGGTATTCCTGCCCGCATAGTTCGCCGCAACGGTGAAAAGGTTGAAGAGGGCAGAAGGGGAGAGCCTGCAAAGATAGTTCATACCCAAAAGCTTTGTGAAAACGACCTTGACCAGATACACATTCCCGACCCCGTGGCGCAGGAGATCTGCCGCCTGCAGGTGAAGATAGACAAACTTGAAAAAATGCTGAAGGAACTTGAAAAATGAATTTATATAACACACTTACAAGAAAAAAAGAGGAATTTGTTACTCATGAGCCCGGCAAGGTAAAAATGTATACCTGCGGCCCCACCGTGTACCATTTTGCTCATATAGGTAATCTGCGCAGTTACATTATGGAAGACGTGCTTGAAAAGTACCTTTCCTACACAGGCTACGATGTTGACAGAGTTATGAATATAACCGACGTTGGCCACCTTTCAAGCGATGCCGATACAGGCGAAGATAAAATGCTTAAGGGTGCAAAGCGCGAAAAGAAGACGGTTATGGAGATAGCAAAGTTCTATACCGACGCCTTCTTTGCAGATTGTGACAAGCTTAACATCAAGACCCCCAATACCGTTTGCCCCGCAACCTCATGCATTCCTGAGTTTATCGAAATGGTACAGGGCCTTATCGACCGTGGTTATGCATATATCGCAGGTGGCAACGTGTACTTTGATACCTCACGTCTTTCAGAATACTACGTTTTCAACAAGCACGAGGCAGAGGACCTGGCGGTAGGCGTGCGCGAGGGTGTTGAAGAGGACTCAAACAAGCGCAATAAGACAGACTTTGTGCTTTGGTTTACCAAATCCAAGTTCGACGATCAGGAGCTTAAATGGGATAGCCCCTGGGGTATCGGATATCCCGGCTGGCATATCGAGTGCTCCGCTATCTCCCTTAAATATCACGGCGAGTATCTTGATATCCATTGCGGCGGTATAGATAACGCCTTCCCCCACCATACAAACGAGATAGCCCAGAGCGAGGCATATATAGGACACAAGTGGTGCCCCCAGTGGTTCCACATTCTCCACCTTAACACCAAAAGCGGCAAGATGAGCAAATCAAAGGGCGAGTTCCTTACAGTTTCCCTGCTTGAGGAAAAGGGTTACGATCCCCTTGTTTACCGTTTCTTCTGCTTGCAGTCCCATTACAGAAAATCCCTTGTATTCTCCTATGAAAACCTTGACAATGCGGCTGTTGCATTCAACAAGCTGGTTGCAAGAATTGCGGCTCTGCACAAGGAAGAAGCAGGAGCTGTTGACAATGAAGTTTTCGCTCAGCTCAAGGCAAAATTCATGGAAGCCCTTGATAACGATATGAATACATCCCTTGCGGTTACAGCACTTTACGATGTTCTCAAGGCAAACACAACACCTGCAACAAAGATCGCACTCATTGACGACTTTGATAAAGTTCTCTCTCTTGACCTCAACGCAAAGGCTAAGAAGCTCCTTGAAGCTGAAACCGCTGAAGCCGAAGAAAAGAGCAGCGATCCTTTCGTTCAGGAAATCGAAGCACTCCTCGCTGAAAGACAGCAGGCTAAAAAAGATAAAAATTTCGCCCGCGCTGACGAGATCAGAGACGGTCTCAAAGCAAGAGGCATAATCATCGAAGACACACCAACAGGCGCAAAATGGAAACAGATCTGACGAAAAAAGTCGATACGTTAAAGGGCATCGGACCGAAAAGGGCTGATGCCCTCAAAAAACTCGGCATTTCCACGCTGAGAGACCTGCTGTTTTATTTTCCGCGAACATATACCGATCTTTCGGATGTAAAAACCCTCGAAGATACTTTCGACGGCGAAACCGCGGCAGTCAAAGGACGAATAATTTCCGAAGTCAAAACAAAACGGGCAGGAGTGGGCGGAAAACTGATAATCACAAAATTTGTGGTAAGTTCAGGCTCTTCAGAAATGTCAGTAACGCTTTTCAATCAAAAATTCCTTGCTGAAAAACTCCGAAAGGACGAAGAGTATCTGTTTTACGGAAAGATCGTAAAAACGGGATTCTTCTACGAAATGAAAAGTCCCAAGATAGAACCGATAGAAGAAGGCGTGATTCAGCCCGTTTACAGCATTTCGGAAGGAATTCCGCAAAAAATGATACGAAACTCTGTACGCGAAGTACTCGAATCGTATATTTCGACGGTGGAAGATA
>JAZOTL010000110.1:0-7268 GCA_045657645.1 Eubacteriales bacterium | reverse complement strand
AAGGATAACCGCTTCAGGAGTGTCATCAATAATAAGATCGATACCCGTAAGTGTTTCGAGAGCCTTAATATTTCTACCCTCTCGACCGATAATACGGCCCTTCATATCGTCGTTAGGCAGGTTAACAACAGAAACTGTGGTTTCTGAAACGTGCTCTGCCGCGCAACGCTGGATAGCAAGCGAAATAATTTCCTTTGCCTTTGTATCCGCTTCTTCCTTGAACTGGCACTCCAACTCAACTATCTTCATTGCGGTTTCGTGGCGCACCTCTTCTTCTATTCTGGCAAGCAACTCGTCCTTTGCTTCCTGAACGGAGTAACCGGAGATCTTCTGGAGAATGTCAAGCTCTTTTGCCTTTAATTCTTCTATCTCTGCGGTGAGGGCTGTGTTCTGCTTGATGCGCTTATCGAGGGTCTCTTCCTTCTTTTCAAGGTTTTCCATTTTACGCTCAAGGGCCTCTTCGCGGGAAACTGCGCGGCTCTCAAGTCTGGATACTTCTTTACGGCGCTCCTTCAATTCTCTTTCAGCTTCATTTCTGGAACGCAGGATCTCTTCTTTGGCTTCAAGCAGGGCTTCTTTTTTCTTTGTTTCGGCTATTTTTTCGCCTTCTTCGATGATCTTCTTTGCCTGGGCTTCTGCAGAACCGATCTCTGCTTCAGCTACCTTTTTGCGGTAGAGAATGCCTGCAAACACGCCGATGATCAACGAAACAATAAAAGTAACGAGAATACTGACTGTTGTTACGGTATTCAAGTTCGCACCTCCTTAAACATCTGATTTGTATATAGTATCGTTTTAAAGGTGTGAACCCTATAGGAACTGTGTGAATAGATCGTAATACACTTGTTCTATATAATCTTTGTTATATATTTCTATATTTCTGTCTATTTAAAAACCTAAGGGCTCGTTCCCCTTCAAGTTACTATCAAACAATATACACCATTATTCTAAAACATTTTGCTACCTATGTCAAGAAAAAGTTTAGTTTTAATTGATATTTAATATAAATAATATTTTTCGACCTTATGTTTATTGACTTGATGGAAAAAATGTGATATCATTATCGTGGATATCGTTTGTTGGGAGGAATGTTAATATGAGCAACTGCAAAGTAATAATGATAACCTCCTGCAAAGGCGGTGTAGGCAAGACTACTATATGTGCCAATCTTGCTATGACCTTGGCCCTTACGGGCAAAAAGACACTTATGATAGACTGTGATTTCGGTATGAGATGTCTTGACCTGGTTTGCGGCCTTGAGGATAAGGTTACTTACGATATTACCGACGTTATAGTGCGTCGCATTTCTTACGATAAAGCTATTATTCGCGACGAGCGCTCTGAAAATCTCTATTTCCTTGCCGCACCCTATGAATACAAGGGCGAGCTTACAAAGGAAAGCTTTGGAAGGTTTATAGAGTCTGTTAAAAAGGCCCTTGAGCTTGATTATATACTCATAGATACCCACGGCGGTCAGGGTGATGAGCTTGCTTTGGCAGCACCGTCAAGTGATATGGCAATAATTATTGCTACTCACCAAACAGCGTCTATAAGAGCTGCAGAGCAAACTAACGTGCGCCTGTGCGAGCTTGGGCAGACCGAAAGCAGACTTATAATCAACTGCTACGACCAAAAGGCGGTTAAACGTAACGAGCTGCCCAGCGTAATAGATATTATAGATTCCGCAAGCACAAGGCTTATAGGCGTAATTCCCCAGGACCCCATTTTTATGATGGCTCAGCGCAACGGAAATCTGGTAGATAGCTTCCAGTACAGCGATATTGTGATTGCTTTTTGCAATATAGCCCAGCGCCTTAAGGGTGAAAGCGTACCCTTGCTTGACGGTATAAGCGGTATTAACAGAAAAATTTTGCTTAAATAAAGCGTAATAACTAAAACTTACGAAAGGGTGATATAAGTGCATATAGCTATTATAGCCGACGACAAGAAGAAGGAACTGATGACCCAGTTTTGCATTGCTTACTGCGGAATTCTGGCAAAGCACGATATTTGTGCTACCAGTATTACCGGCAAGTACGTTTCCGATGCCACAGGTCTGGAAATTGAAAAGCTCTTCCCCGGCTCTCACGGCGGTGTGCAGCAGATCCTTTCCCGCATAGCTTATGACGAGATAGACCTTTTGATCTATATTCGTGATCCTGATGCATATCACTCTCCTGCCTCAAAAGAGGTCATAGATAACCTTCTCAGGCTGTGTGACCTTCACAGCGTACCTATGGCTACAAATATAGCCACTGCAGAGGTTCTTATTAACGGTCTTGAACGCGGCGACCTTGCTTGGCGTGAGATTGTTAACCCTAAAATGCGAAAAAAATAATCTAAAAGGGGCTGTATCACAGCCCCCGCTTTTTGTAAAAAGCGGGGCAAAAATTTTAATTGCTTCTTTAGGTGCACGGAAATGGTGAATGGGGCACCGGCATCGCTTTTTCAAAAGCGGAGAAGAGAATGTTTTTTCAAAATTTGAGAATAATAGAGTAAATAATATTGAGCAGGAATAAGATAATGACGATAAAAACAGCAGAAATTTTGTGTGTAGGCACGGAGATACTGATAGGAGATATAGTTAACACAAACGCCGCGTTTCTTTCGGCGGAGTTTGCCGCCCTTGGTATAACACAGCACTATCAAGGAGTAGTAGGGGATAACGAAAAGCGTCTTGTTGGTGCCATAAAGCAAGCCCTTACCCGCTGTGACCTGCTGGTTATAACGGGCGGACTTGGCCCTACCTATGACGACATAACAAAAGAAACCGTTGCAAAGCTAACGGGCAGAAGGCTTATAAAAAGCGAAGAGGTGTCGGCGCAGATAGCTGGATATTTTAAAAAGCTTGGCCGCACAATGACCCAAAACAACGAAAAGCAGGCGTATATTATAGAGGACGCCCTTGTTTTAGGAAACGACTGGGGTACAGCCCCCGGTATGCTGGTGGAAGATGATAACAAGATTATCGTTTTACTGCCCGGACCCCCCTCTGAAATGAAGCCCATGTGGATAGAGCGTGCAAGGCCTGTTATTGCAGAGCGCTGTGACAGCGTTCTCGTTTCAAAAAACGTAAATATCATCGGTATAGGCGAAGCCGCTGTTGCCGAAAAGCTGGACTCTCTTATGCAAAGCTCCCTTAACCCCACCGTTGCTCCTTATTGCAAGCCTGCGGAGGTACGCCTGCGTGTTACCGCAAGCGCTAAAACCAAGGAAGAGGCAGAGAGCCTTTGTGATGAAAAGGTGGAAGAGATAAGGCAGAGCGAGGTAGGCAAATACATCTACGGCATAGATACCGACGTACCCAGCGCTCTTATCGGACATCTGATTGAAAACAATCTGCGTATTTCCACAGCGGAGAGCTGTACGGGTGGTCTTATTGCTAAAATGATAACCGACGTTCCCGGCGCCTCCGAGGTTTTTGAGGGTAGTGTAGTAACCTATTCAAACCGCATAAAGAATAAGCTTATAGGCGTTTCCGAAAAGGCGCTCAAGGCTTACGGTGCCGTATCACATCAGGTGGCGGCCCGTATGGTAAAGGGCGTTTGCGAGCTTACAAATTCCGAGGTTGGTATTGCCGTAACCGGCATTGCAGGCCCCGGCGGGGGAACTGCCGAAAAGCCTGTAGGCACGGTTTATATAGCAGTAAATTACAGGGGGAAGATTGCGGTAAACAAATATCAGTTTAATCCCAATTATGATAGGGAACGCATACGTTCTCTTACCGCTATTCACGCCCTGCAGGACGCTTTGCGTATGCTTAAGAGTGTGGAAGAATGAAGATAAACGTTATAACGTCAGATAATTTATACGGTGCAATGCTTTGTGAGGAGCTAAAGGAAAGGGGCTATCAAACGGGCAGTAAGGCAGACCTTGCTCTGCTTGACCTTGACAGCGGCATAGCTGCACCCGAAAGTATTCCCGTAATAACCTTTTCCCGTGATCTCACAGCAGATCTTCGCCGACCCTTTTCAATAAGCGAGCTTATGACTCTTATTGAAGGTGCCACCCTGCCCGAGGGTAGGCTTTTGGTTACTCAAAAGGGAGCAAGCTACGCAGGTGAGGAAGTAAGTCTTTCAAAGCTGGAGCACGCTCTGCTTTTAAAGCTTTGTGAAAAAAGGGGAGAGGCCGCCTCATACTCCGAGCTGTGCGCCGCCCTTGGCCCCCAAGGGGATGAAAACCTTTTAAGGGTATACATAAAATATCTGCGCTCAAAGCTGGACGAGCGCTTTGGCGTAAAAATGATTGCCACGGTACGGGGAGTGGGCTATAAATTGATTAAATAAAATCACACAGAATACCTGTGTGATTTTTCTTATATTTGCTATTGTAAAAATATGATATATAAGTTATAATGTAAAATAGATAATTGTGACTAAAACTCTCCAAAGGAGGACAAAATATGCCTATTAAAATTCCGGGAGGACTGCCTGCAGGGCAGATCCTCGAAAACGAAAATATATTTGTAATGGAGGATCTGCGTGCGCAAAAGCAGGATATACGTCCCTTGCGCATTGCTATTCTTAACCTTATGCCTACAAAGGAGACTACTGAAACACAGCTTATCCGTCTGCTTTCCAACAGCTCCTTGCAGGTAGACCTTACCCTTTTAAAAACAGCTACATATACTCCCAAGCACACCTCTGCCGAGCATATGGAGACGTTTTACAAGAGCTTCTATGACGTAAGGGATCAAAAATTTGACGGCCTTGTAATAACAGGTGCGCCCCTTGAGGATAAAGAATTTGAGGACGTTGACTATTGGCAGGAATTTACCGAGATAATGGAGTGGTCACGCACACACGTCTTCTCCACCCTTTACATCTGCTGGGCGGCTCAGGCAGGGCTTTACTACCATTACGGTATTCCTAAGTACCACCTGCCCGCAAAAATGTTCGGTATTTTTGAGCACGAAGTAAACACCCCCCGTCATCCCCTTGTACGTGGATTTGATGAAAGCTACCTTGCGCCCCATTCCCGTCATACAGAGATACGCCGTGAGGATATAGAGCGCGTGCACGAGCTGAGTATAATTTCGGAATCCGAAAAGGCGGGTATATACATAGTTGCCGCAAAGGACAGCCGTAAGTTCTTCGTTACAGGCCACAGCGAATACGATGCAGAGACCCTTTCAAAGGAATACTTCCGCGATGTTGATAAGGGACTTAAAATAGATATTCCTTATAACTATTTCCCCGATGACAACCCCGAAAAGGCTCCTAAAAACCGTTGGAGAGGCCATGCAAATCTCCTCTTTACCAACTGGCTTAACTACTTTGTATATCAGCGCACACCCTTTGACGTAAACGACATTAAGTGAGGTTAATATGAACACAAGAGAAACTATAGAATATATCCGCTCCGGGGAGCTTGACGCTACCTTTACCCGTCTTTACGGTCAGAGCTGCGTTGAAAAGAACAGACAGAGATACATAGAAGCAATAGAGGAGTATGAAAAGATTTACGGCAACACCGAAATCTCCCTCTTTTCGGTTCCCGGCAGAAGCGAAATTTTGGGTAACCATACCGACCACAACCGCGGACGAGTAGTGGCGGCATCCGTTGACCTTGATATTATTGCCGTTGCCTCAAAGCGTGAGGATATGACCGTAAGCGTTACAAGTAAGGGCTTTGAGCCTGATAACGTGGACCTTACATCCCTTGTGCCCGATGAAAAGAAATACTTTAAATCCTGCGCTCTTATTGCAGGCGTGGCAGACGGTTTTTTGAAAAATTCGCTTAAAATAGGCGGCTATAACGCCTACACCACCTCAAACGTATTTAAGGGCTCGGGACTTTCCTCATCTGCCGCTTTTGAGGTTATGATAGGCAATATTATGAGCCATTTTTATAACGAGGGCAGTGTTCCCACGCCCCGCCTTGCAACTATTGCCCAGTATGCCGAAAACAAGTTCTTCGGTAAGCCCTGCGGACTTATGGACCAGTGCGCCTGTGCAGTTGGTGGCTTTATAACCATCGATTTTAAGGATAAGGAGCCGGATATACGCGCCCTTAATTTTGACCTTACCTCCCACGGTTACCGCCTTTGCATAGTAAATACAGGGGGCAACCACGCAGATTTAAATGATGATTACGCCGCTATCCCCGCCGAAATGAAGGCAGTTGCCGCCCATTTCGGACGTGAGGTGCTTGGTGATATAAGCTCGGACGTAATACTTGAAAACATCCCCGCCCTTCGTGAAAAATGCGGTGACAGAGCCATTCTGCGCGCCCTTCACTTTGCAGATGAAAATATGAGGGTAGACCTTGCGGTAAACGCCCTTGATGCAAACGAAAAGGAATACTTCTTTGAAATGGTTCTTGCTTCAGGTGAGTCCAGCTTCTCCCTTTTGCAGAACGTTTATACCACAAAGAACCCCACAGAGCAGGGTCTTACCCTCGCTCTTGAAATGACCCGTCGTTTCTTTGCTACCACCCAATGGGGCGGTGCGTGGAGAGTTCACGGCGGCGGCTTTGCAGGTACTATTCAGGCATACGTTCAC
Source organism: Eubacteriales bacterium (assembly GCA_045657645.1). GTDB lineage: Bacteria > Bacillota > Clostridia > Oscillospirales > CAG-272 > RGIG7300. The sequence goes on along the minus strand of JAZOTL010000110.1, from coordinate 765 downwards.
GAGGATGAGGTGGAGGATTACAAGGAGTTTATGGAAAAGGTGTTCGGCACCGGTAACTGCCATATCCTTATGATACGCCCCGATGGAGCTATAAAGCTGTGAAATATACAAGAAAACCAAAGCTCTCGCCTGCTGAACAGGCGAGGGCTGAACTTAAAAAGATCAACTGGAAGCTTTATCTTTTAACATTTCTATGCGTGGCGCTTAGCTTTGGCGTGTATCAGCTGGCAATCAAATTTGAGTTTGGATATATTATACATATCTATGCCGCCCTTCTTTTTGTGTGCAGCCTTTGCTACGGTATTTTTAACCGCGGCTTTTTATCTAAAGCCCCCGAAGCCCTTTCCTTTGAGGAAAAAGAAGCGTGGAACGCCCGCCACAAAAAGGCAAAGTATTTTCTTATCCCCGTTATTGCAATTCTCTTAACCTTTGCCTTTGATTTTATTTATTTGTATTACCTCGAACCGCTCCGACTTTTTTGAAAAAAAGTCGGCCAAAACCACCTGGCGGTGGGGCTATCATCGCGCCGCTTTTTTCAAAAAGCGGATGGGAGGTTTTATACTTTCGCAATCGAAACTTACAGTTAGCAGTAACTATTTTCACAAAATAATTAAACCAAAGCATTACTTTGTTCGGTATAAACTCTATGTTTAAGTGTTCTATATATAAAACCCACCACCGCAAGCGGTCCCCCTCAGCACAAGGCACACTTCCACTTGCCAAATCACAGATTTGGAGTGTCAGACGCCTTTAGGCAAGGGAGGC
>JAZOTL010000109.1:0-22579 GCA_045657645.1 Eubacteriales bacterium | reverse complement strand
GGAGGCAAGGGTTAGTACAAACCTAACAGTTGGGCACTTAAACTTTAAGTTGAATTCCACTTTTGCTATTTGTTATTTATTTTCCTTTATATACTCCTCTGCTATCCTTGCGGCAATGGCAACGTAATCTGCGCAGGAGCGTTTACGGTAGTATTCGGGGGTGCGGGCCTCGGGGCTGCCGCCTTTTTCGGCATCCTCCAGCAGGTCACGGCAGATTATGGAGCCAAACTCCTCCTCAAACTTTGCGGCACAAGCGCGGATACGCTCGTAGTGCTCTTTTTTAGCTTCGGGATCCGTTATATCATCGTAACCGTAAAGACAGCCAAGCACCATACCCATACCGGAAACAGCGCCGCATATCTCACGGAGTCTGCCAAAGCCGCCGCCAAAGCTGGAGGATAGGCGAAGGGCGGTTTTTTCGTCTATTCCACAGATCTCACTAAAGGCGCAGAACACTGCCTGTGCGCAATTACAACCCGATTGAAATAACTCTTTTGCTTTTTCTTCATATGTTGACATAGTTTTTCTCCTAATTTATACATCAAATAATTTTTTGAGGCACATTCTACAGAGTGTGCCCCAAAGAACTTTTACACGTTATAATCTACAAATGCTACGGCAGGCACTCCTGCAGAATTGCAGAGAGTTACCTCTTCACCAAAGAAGGATTCTGTAGTACAGTTATAGCGAACGCCTGTGATGTTACCAAGGGTGGTACCAATACCCACAAGTCCGCCGGAAATAATAACGTTATCTGCGGCATACCATACACCGTTAACCTGTATTTCAAGTCCGCGAACGGTAAGTCCGTCGGAGGTCTTAAGTCCGTCACCAAAATAATTAAATGCAAGAACACAGGTGTTTGCACTATAGGTTACCCCTGCAAGTACGGGGCCGGATGCATAGTTAAGATCGGTATGGGCCTCCTGATCGGCATAACGCTGGTGACCCAAAACAACATCGGTAAGGCGAGCCGCCTGAAGATGCTTTATGTAAGGATGAACGTTATTGTACCAGTAGTGATCCTCCCAGGTGTCGGAGGAAGAAACAAGGTAGCTATCCTCAAGCATCTGGGGTACGCAACCAAGCTCTGTTCTTACAAAACCGAAGGGAATGTAGGAATTTGATTCGGGATAGTTGGGAGCATATTCTATCATATATACGGCAAAGTCACTATTACCCATATGCTCACGGTAGTAGGTCATAAGCTCGGTAAACTGATCCTTGAAGGTATCCTCAACAAAGCCTCTTGATTCCTCGGTATTAAGCCAGTCGCTTTCACCCTGATACCAGATAATACCCGCGGTAGAGAAGTTTATAAGGGGATAAAGCTGCTGGTTGTACGCCATACGGCTGTGTGTAAGGGTGTTCTGGAAAAGGGGATAATAGGTACCTGCAAAGGTTGCGTTGGTAAGTCCGTAGTGGTAGGTGCCGTCGTTTACGTCATAAACCTCGTCACCCCACTTTTCGGCAAGCTCGTTGGGAGCAAAGGCAATAAGGGGGAAGCCGGAAGCGTCTATTTCTATAACGCCTACGGGGATATCCGTACGGTTAGACATATTGTAAGCAAACATATATCCTATAGCGGAGAATACGTTGCAGCTACCGTCGGTACGGTTATAGAACGTATATATATCGGTAGGATAGTTAGCAAAGAAGTCTGCACCTATCTCGGAGGGGGTCTGCCATCCGTTGGGAGTTTCTGCATCCTTATAGAGGGTTGCAGTGCCGGGAGCGCGGTCCCCTGTGTTATACATATGGTAAACGTTTGAATTACGGAAGAAGCGGATGTTGCGGTTATCGTCAAAATCAAAGGCAACAAGGTTTCCGTGAGCCCTGTTATCCACGTCAAGCTCCAGCATACTGTAGTGTATATTGGACTGGCCTATTGCGTAGTAAACGTCACCCATAAGGATATCATTAAAGCTGTAGGTGTTATCGGCAGCCTCAACAGTAAGGGTTGCACCCTTTGTATCTGCAGGGTAGGTGTTTTCAAGTACTGCCTTCCACTCTCCGTTTGCAACGGTTGCGTAAAGTGTTTCACCCTTAAAGTTAACCTTTACACTCTTGCCGTTTTCACTCTCGGGTGCCCAACCCCAAACGGATATCTTTTCATCCCTTTGAAGTATCATATTATCCGAGAAAGCGTGGGAAACGCTTACACCTGACGCAAGCTCGGGTGCGGGAGCTTCGGGGGGCTGAGGAACAAGGCTGTCTATTGTAATGTGTATAATATTTGTGCTTGTATCGTTGTATCTTACAACAAAGGTGTACTCACCCACCTCATTAACTGTAAGGGTGTATGCGCCGTCCTTTATATCAGAGGCTCTTACAAAGCTGTTACCGGGAGCGCTCTTTACCTCGTTTTCGGTTTCATAAACGCCCTTAACGTAGCGAAGTGCTGTCATATCGTTAAGGTTGGTAAAGCTTATATCCGCACCGTCTACAGTATAGGCAGGGGTCTTCTTTTCAAGGGTAAGGTTCTTTACTACTATGTAACCGTTTGTGTATTTTACAACAATTGTTACAGGTCCGTCGTTACCAAACTGGAGGGTATAGCTGGGTGCGTTCTTGATTACGCTCTTGTTTGTAAGGTTCCAGCAGCCCTGGGCGCTCTTAACGGATTCATCGGTGGTGTAGGTGCCAAGGATCATTCTTACCACCTGCACGCCCTTAAGGTTATCGATTTTTACACGAAGACCGTCGGTAGCAAAGATTGGCTCGTTAACACTAAGGCTTATCTTACAAACATCATAGCTTCCGTCATCGTATCTCACAAGAACTGTGTGAAGACCGGGGTTAGTAACTATATACTGATAGCTCTTTGCACCGTTAAGATACTCTGCGGTTCTTCTTACAATATAATTGTTCTTTATAGCTTCAAAGGTATCGTAATTGCCCTTTGCAATGAAAAGGTCACGGATGTTATAAAGGTTATGAACGGTAAGTGTAACACCGTCTGCCGTTACGGTAGGGGTAAAGTTTTCAAGGTCAACCCTGCGTATCACGGTAGTTCCGTCATCAAACTTAAGCCAGAAGGAGTAGGTTCCCCCTGTGGAAAGGGTACGGCTGTACACACCTTCAAGGGTGTTTTGGGCAATTACCGCAGAGTTTATATTAACGCAATCTTCTGCGTTCTTAATAGAATCTGCAGTAGTATGTACGCCGCTTGCATATCTTATATGGCTAAGGATATCTGCGCTGTCAATAAAAACGGTAAAGTTGTCAACGCTTATCTTGCAGTTTTCGGGGGAAAGGGTGGCAATAACCTCTGTTACCACGTCACCGCACTCCGCACAGGTCTTTGTTCTTTCGCCCTCGGTGGTTGTTGTGGGGGCCACGGTAGTGTTCCAACCGCTGTAGCTGTGGCCAACTGCAGGCGCAAGCTCGGTATACATAAACTCTGAACAAATCTTGCAGTTTACTGTCTTTTCACCGTTTTCTACACAGGTGGGGGCAACACTTACAACAGGATTTGCAGGAATGTGGTCCTTTTTAGCAATCTCCTCTGTATAAACAGAGCCGCACTCACAGGTATAGGTGGTTTCACCTTCAAGGGAGCAAGTTGATTCCTTTGTTACCTTTGAGGTGTAGCTGTGCTCGTGCTCCGACCACTGTGCGTAAAGGGTAAGGGGGTCAGAGGAGCCGTAATTTGTTATAACGTCACCTGCCCCGTAGCTTGTACCTGTACCGTCTGCCTTGGTGTTCCAGGAAAGGAAGCTGCCGTAGGTATGGGTAAAGGAGTTCTGTGCTACGGTATAATCGGCATAGCCGTAAAGCTTGCCGCCAACGTAGGTCATATATTCAACAACGTCATTACCCTCGCCGCCGTTGGCGTTATAGGTTACAGAGGGTTCCCAAGCGGGATAAAGCTCTATAGCACACTCGCCGTAGGTGGTAGCGGTGGTAACGTACTTGTTCCAATTTATTTCGCCGTTTACTACCGTAGGCTCGGTAAGGCCTGTTTTTGCAGTTTCATAACGGGCGATGGTTTTATCGGAATTAAGGAGCATATAAGCCATTGTTCCGTTTGCGGTAACAAGGCGGCAACCCTCTTTTTTGGGAACGAAAATTCCTTCAGGGAAGTCAAAATTGCCGTAAATGCTCTTGGAGTTAAGTCCCTCGGGATCGTAGGATGTAACGTATTCCTCTACACGGTCGCTCTTGGTTGAGGGGTAGGTACCACCGTCGGCACCGTATACAACAGGATAACCCCATATAGCGTAGAGAATAGTGCTGGAGTTCATAGTGTATTTTTCGTGGAAGGAATAACCTATGCCCTTTCCATCGGCATTTTGCACGTTATTCCACTCTATAAACACTCTATCGTCGCTTGCATTACCGCTTACACCGGGGAGCATTGCGTAGTTTGCGCAAATATCGCTCTTGTGATGATAAAGGTCAAGGTCACGGCCGGGGAATTTGAAAAGCATATATGAGGTGTTACCCCAACCCTCGGAGCCGCAGTTAAGGGATACCATATAGGCCCATGCAGCATAAAGGGTAACAGACTGGTTTATAACGTTGCCTGTACTGCCCTTAAGATAGGTTAAAACACCGTTGTAGGCATATTCTGGAGAAAGGCACCAGCCCACAAACACCATTCCGTCACGGGTGGGTTCAGGCTGGGTAAAATCTGCGGTGCCGCCCTTAAAAAGGTTAATGGGGGCAGGGGCGCCCGTACCACCGTTTGCATCAAAGGTCACGGTTACTACTTCCTGTGCCGCCACGGGAGAAAATACCATACAGCTCATTACTGTAGATATAAGCAGTATCACCGCGATAATTCTACTGAATTTAGACATTTTTTACTCCTTATGCATCGCATTAAAAATAAGTGCCTCAAAAGAGCGCACTACGATATGAATTATAATCATTTTTTGCCGTAAAGTCAACAATATATTAAAACATTGTGAATACTGCACATTTTTTGTTATTTTTTTTGTTACAAACGCCAAACATTAATTGGAACCGGCTTCGTGCCGCTTTTTCAAAAGCGGAGAGCCGGGCGTATCTTCCCGTGGGGTTTGATTAAACTATCCACTTGTGGCACGAAACTTAAAGTTTGCACAGACCCATTCTTAAAGTTTTTTGGCCGACTTTTTTACAAACCAGCTTCGCTTGACGTGTCCTCCCGTGGGGTTTGATTAAACTATCCACTTGTGGCACAAAAATAAAGTTTGCACAAACCCATTCTTAAAAGTTTTTGCCCCGCTTTTTTCAAAAAGCGGGGGGTTATTCTTCGGGTTTTAATAATTCTGTAAACTCCCGGTCTACCTCTATGCGCACAACTGTTTTTTCCACGCCGTTATCAAAGGTGAGGAGGTATGAAAGGTCGGGGAAGATATTTTCGCAGAAGTCTACAGCCCCGCCCTTTTGCTTTTTCTTCTCCCCTTTTTTCACACAAACAACCTCTGTAAGGGTATCTGTACGGAACTGTGCAAGGGTAAGGGTACACTTGCCCTGCACGCGGATAATCGACAAAAGCCCTTCTTCCAAATCCAGCTTATACACAAAATCACAAAGGGAGTAACGGGTAATAATGAATATTGCAGCACCCAAGGCCAAAAAGCCGATAATTTGCAGAAAAACAGGACGGAACACCGCCTCTGCATAAGAAAGGGCAATGCAGAAAAGCGCAAGGAAGATAAAGGCAAGGGGGAGTATTATATGGGTTTTGCCTGTTTTTTGCGGTTTATATATATGCATTGTTTCCTCACATTTCCGCGATGCTGAAAAGCACGCCATTGGTTTTTATTTCAAGAATGCCATAGCTTGGTCGGCCGTTACGGGGCAGGGTAAGACTGCCGGGGTTAAAAAGGTATACAGGCTTGCCCTCTCCTTCGTTAAAATAGGTATTATCGGGAGTGTGGGTGTGTCCGTAAAGAACAATGTCCGCCTCCTTTTCCTGTGCCGCGTAGATAAGGTTGGTTTTTGCGTATTTTACAAAATACCTGTGGCCGTGGGTCAAAAACACCTTTTTGCCGCCAAATTCGGTAAGCATTTCCCGCACGTAGCCCTCACAGGAATATTCCTCGCCGTTGCCGCCTACATATATAAAAGGAATGCTTGGATAATCGTATGAAGCGTATATAAACTCCCTTGTGCCGTCCCCCAAGTGAACGCAGGCGTCAAAGGTTCCCTTGTGAAGGGCAAGAGCTTCTTCCATTTTACGTCCGCTTCCGTGAGTATCGGAAAAAACAAGAATTTTCACAGTAGTATTCCTCCTGCATAATATGGTATTAAAAAATATAATTGAGGCGATAAGTTATGAATATTGATCCCGAAATGCTGAACAAGCTGAAGTCCATGAACCAAAAGGAGCTGTCATATGCCATTGAAAGCATTTGCCGTATGATGGGGGCAAACGAAGGGGTTGCAAAAAGCCTATCCCGTGACCCGGACGCTGTTATGCAAAAGCTGAACGACCTTTCTTCGGCAGATATAAACGCAATGCTCTCCCGCGTGGACAAAAAGAGCCTTGAGGCAATAAAAAAGAATATACAGGAGAGATAGCTATGGAAAATAACGACCTTTCTGCTATGCTGCAGGGCCTTATGGCAGACCCCGAGCTTATGAAAAAGGTTAGCTCGGTTGCTTCCTCTCTGGGAATAGGGGATATCCCTGCCCCAAAAGAAGAAAAAGAGGAGAACACGGGGGAAAAAAAGGAAGAAAAGGACCTTAGACTGCCTGCACCAAAGCTTTCCTCAAGGGATGCAGACCGCCGCAGGCTTATTTCTGCAATAAAGCCCTATCTTAACCCCGAACGCCGCGAAAAGGCGGATATGCTGCTAACCTTTATGACCCTTATGGATACGGGAATACTGGGAGATATGTTCAAGAAGGGAGATAACGGCTAATGTACCACCGCAGCTACCAAAACCCGAAAATGATACCGCCCAATTACAGCGGAAACGCCTTTGATACCCCAAAGGAAGAAGAAAAGCCCTGCCAAAAGGAAATTGATACGGAAAATAAGCTCTCTTTTATAACAAAGGAGGAAGAATTCTCCGAATGTAAAGAAAAAAGAGAGCTTAAAACCGATGATCTGATACTTTTGGGTCTTATTTTACTGCTTATTTCGGGCAGGCAGGATGACAAACTGCTTTTAATGCTTGTTCTGCTGTTTGTTTGCGGTATTTAAAAAGTATATTTGCCGTCAAGGGTGCGCAGGGAGATAGCCTCTGCCAGATGAGAAGCACCAATCTCCTCGCTTTGGTCAAGGTCGGCAATGGTTCTTGCCACCTTTAGTATTCTTGCGTGCCCTCTGCCCGAAAGACCAAGGCTGTCGTAAGCCCCACGCAGAATTTGGGAGGCAGTTGGGTCAAGGGTGCAGTAACGCTCTATATCCTTTGCTTCCATCTGGGCGTTGCAATGGATATTCAGTCCGTCACGGGCAAAGCGTTTACGGGCAAATTCTCTGCCCCTATCTACTCTTGCTCTTATGTCAGCGCTTGTTTCGGTAGTTTTAACGGTGCTCAATTCGTCATAGCTCAGTGAGGACACCTCTACCTGAAGGTCGATACGGTCCATTAAGGGGCCGCTTATCTTTGTAAGGTAGTTCTTTATATCGTTTTTCTTACAGGTACACTTTTTCGTGGGGTGGCCGTAGTAGCCGCACTTGCAGGGATTCATAGCGCATACAAGCATAAAGGAGCTGGGGTAGGTAACTCTGCCTGCTGCGCGGGTTATGGTTATTTTTTTATCCTCAAGGGGCTGGCGCAGTACCTCTGTTGCCTGTTTTGTAAACTCGGGCAGCTCGTCAAGGAAGAGTACGCCGTTATGGGCAAGGGAAATTTCCCCCGGCATAGGATTTCTGCCGCCACCAGAAAGAGCCACCGCCGAAAGGGTGTGGTGGGGTGAACGGAAGGGTCGTCCGGTTACAAGACCTTCATTTTCCTTTAATTGGCCTGCAACCGAATGTATTTTTGTGGTTTCAACCGCTTCTTCAAAGGTAAGGGTGGGCATAATGCCGGGTATGCGCTTTGCAAGCATACTTTTACCCGTACCGGGCGGGCCTATCATAAGTATATTATGACCGCCTGTTACGGCAATCTCTATTGCTCTTTTTGCCGCCGCCTGACCCTTTACCTCTGCAAAATCAAGGGGAAAGGGAATGGTTTGGTTATAAAAATCCTCTTGGGAAAAGCGGGTGGGGGCAAGGGCCCTTTTGCCGTTCAACACTTCTACAAGCTGGCGCACGTTTTCCACACCGTAAACACTAACCCCGGGGGCAACACTTGCTTCAAAGGCATTCTTTGCAGGCAGGTATATCTCCTTTATACCATGCTGCTTTGCCGCAAGGCTCATACACAAAGCTCCCCGAACTCCCCTTATCTCACCCGAAAGGGAAAGCTCGCCTATAAAGCATTTATCGTGCAAGGGTACGTGGGAGCCGATAACACCGAAGTTTTTAAGTATACCGCAAAGTATTGCAAGGTCGAAGGAGCTGCCCTCTTTTTTAATATCGGCAGGGGCAAGGTTAACCACCATTGCGCACTCGTCAAAATAGTAGCCGCTGTTTTCTATAGCGCTTTTTATACGCTCCTTTGATTCCTTTACAGAAGCATCGGGCAGGCCTATTATCTCAAAATGCTCGGTTCCCGGGCGGATATTACATTCCACGGTTACAATATAACCGTCTATGCCCATACTTGCCGCGCTGTAAACTGTAGAAAGCATTTTTATCTCCGTTATTTTGTGAAAATGAATTTTCCAAAGCACTCGGGGCGATGGAAATCAGGCTCGGGGCAGCTGATTTTGCTCCACATACCGTAATGGGGGGTATGGGTATGCTCGCCCACCTTGAAAAGGTTGCCGTACATAACGGTTCCGTCTTTTATCTCAATGTCACCGAACACCGCCTTTAATTGCTCGTCGGTAAACAGCACCTCAACCTGCCACTTGTCTTCTTCTATGGTAGCCACAACCTTGGGGATATCACAATAATCGGTAATGGGCTTTCTGTTATCTCTACCCTCACCAACACCTATAAGGCTGTTGCCGATAGAATTCATCTCGCAGTTTATGTAGTCAGAAAGCCACTCAAAGCCAAAGAAAAACTCCATTGTGGAATCAAGCCACACCTCTTCGTAAAACTTGGTGTATACCGCCTTTGGGTCCTTTTCGTGGCAGGTCATACGGCAGCAAAGCCCCTGGTTTTCAAGGTAAGCAAGCTGTGCGTATGCCTTAGGTGTATAATCGTTGCGCCACCCGTAATGCTCTATGGGGGCCTTTTCTATTTTGCCCCAATCAACACAGGGCACAATTTTAATATTATATTCCATCTCAAATCCTTTCCCTCGCTTTTTGGAAAAAAGCGAGACGAAAAACTTTAATAATCGTTTTATGTTATGCAACAATTGTTTCTTTAGATGCCCGGGAATGTTATTTGTGCAAACTTTATCTTTCGTGCTACGAACTTTATGTTTTAATTAAATTCCACGCGAGCATCAAAGTTTTTTGCTAAGCTTTTTTTCAAAAAAGCGTGGGTTATTTATCTAAGAAGCCCTTGCCTGCATAGGGACACTCATTTACGCAGGGGGTATCCATATGGGGCTTAGCCCATCTTACGGCGTTAGTGATAATCCTCTGGCAGTAGGGGTTATAGAAGGAAGGGCAGATCTCGTGGCCCGGCTGGAAGTAGAACACCCTACCCATACCGCGATAGAAGGTACAGCCGGAACGGAATATATTGCCGTATTTATACCAACCGCCAAAAACAAGCTCATCGGGTTGGGGAATAAAGAAGGGCTCGCTGTAAAGCTCCTCAAATTCCAGCTCAAAGCTATCGCCAATACCCTGTGCTATGGGGTGAGAGGGGAAGAGGTTCCAGATAACCTCCTGTTGTTCATCGCCCCATTTAAGATTGCCCGTACAGCCAACTATATTTTTAAAGGGCTTGGAATGGTGAGCAGAGTGAAGAGCAATAAAGCCCATACCGCCGCAATAAACCCTTTGTCTTATTTTTTCTGCAAGCTCGTCCTTAACCTCGCCGTGGCATATGTGCCCCCACCAGATAAGAACGTCGGTATTATCAAGCAGCTGGTCGGGCAGGCCCTGCTCGGGATCGTCCAAGGAAACGGCAGTAACCTCCATATCATCGTTAATAGAAAGGAATTCCTTTATTGTCTGTTGAATTCCGCGGGGATATACAGCCATAGCTTCGGCATCTACCTTTTCGTGGCGGAACTCATTCCACACGGTAACTCTTATTTTATCAGCCATTTTTACACTCCAAAGCAAAGTTATTTACTGGTTAAATTATTGCATAAAAATCCATTAAAGTCAACATATAACTTTACTTTCTAAAATGTTTGTGATAGAATAAAATGAAGTATTATTGACCATTACGGATGGTATGAAATGAGAATTGACAAATTTATGACCCACACGGGCAAGCTGAGCCGCACAGAGGCAAACAAAGCCTGCAGGGCGGGCAGAATACAGGTAAACGGTGCGCCGGTAAAGAAGGGGGACGTGCATATAGACCCCGAAAAGGACATAGTTACCCTTGACGGTGCCCCCGTGGTATACAGAAAATACACCTATATTATGCTTAATAAGCCGGAAGGGTACGTTTCGGCAACAGAGGATAAAAACGCCCCCTACGTAACCGAGCTTTTAAGTGAAGAATTAAGACGCTTGGAGCTTTTCCCCGTGGGGCGGCTTGACAAATACACGGTTGGACTTATGCTCCTTTGCGATGACGGCGAGGGCGCCCACCGCCTGCTTTCCCCAAAGCACCACGCCAAAAAGGTATACCGCTTTGAGTGCGAAAAGCCCCTTTGCCGCATAGAGGAATTAGAGGCAGGCGTGCATATAGAGGGCGGCTACCTTACAAAGCCCTGCAAGGTTAAGAAAACGGGAGAATTTTCGGGTGAGATAACCCTTACCGAGGGCAAATACCACCAGATAAAGCAGATGCTTTACGCAGTAGGCAACAAGATAACCTACCTTGAGCGCATTTCCTTTGGGGGCATCCCCCTTGACCCCACCCTTGAACGCGGCCAATACAGACTGCTTACCCAAGAGGAAATTGATATTTTACTTAAAAATAAATAAAATTGAGGATACACTAAAATGGATATTTTGCAAACACTTTCGGAAGAATTTTCTATACCCCTTAAAAGATTAGAGGATACTGTGGCTCTTATAGACGAGGGCAACACCATCCCCTTTATAGCCAGATACCGCAAGGAGGTAACGGGCTCCCTTGACGATACCGTTTTGCGTAATTTAAACGACAGACTTGAATACCTGCGCAACCTGAACGACCGCCGCGAAAAGGTAAGAGAAACCATAGCCGAGCAGGGCAAGCTTACAGATGAAATAAGCGAGGCGCTGGATAGCGCCCTTACCCTTACAGAAATTGAGGATATCTACCGCCCCTACAAGCAGAAGCGCAAGACCAGAGCCTCTGTTGCAAGGGAAAAGGGCCTTATGCCCTTAGCAGAGCTTATCCGTGAGCAGAGAAGCGAATATTCCCCTACCTTAAAGGAGGAAGCAGCCGCTTATGTTGACGAAGAAAAGGGTGTAAATGACATATCCGAAGCACTCTGCGGAGCTATGGATATTATAGCAGAGGAAATTTCGGACGATGCGGAGCTGCGCCGCGAAATAAGAGGAATTACAGCCGATTTCGGCTTTATAACCTCCTGTGGCGCAACAGAAGAATCCACCGTTTATGATATGTACTACGACTACCGTGAGCCCATAAAGAATATCCCCTCCCACCGTGTGCTTGCAATAAACCGCGGTGAAAAGGAGGACAAGCTGAAGGTAAAGGTAGAGATAGCAAGGGATGCCGTACTCAACTACCTGTTTATGCAACAGAATATAGATATGAGCTCCCCTGCATCAATTTATATGTCAAAGGCGGCAATAGACAGCTATGACAGACTTATTGCCCCCTCCATAGAGCGCGAAATAAGAAGCGACCTTTTTGATGTTGCAGGTGAAGGCGCAATCAAGCTCTTTTCCGAAAACCTCAAAAATCTGCTTATGCAGCCCCCCGTTAAGGGTAAGTGCGCTATGGGCTATGACCCCGGCTACCGTACAGGCTGTAAGCTTGCGGTGGTAGATAAAACAGGTATGGTGCTTGATACCGCCGTTATATACCCCACAAAGCCCCGTGAGCAGATAGAGCAGTCAAAGCGCGTGGTAAAGGGACTTATAGACAAATACGGAGTTGAGATAATAGCAATCGGCAACGGCACTGCTTCAAAGGAAAGCGAGATATTTATTGCAGGCCTTTTGCGTGAGATACCCGACAGGGGCGTTCAGTACGCAATGGTAAGCGAGGCAGGCGCATCGGTCTACTCTGCATCCGAGGCGGGAGCACAGGAGTTCCCCGATTTTGACGTTACCGAAAGAAGTGCCGTTTCTATAGCAAGACGTTTGCAGAACCCCTTGGCAGAGCTTGTTAAAATAGACCCCAAATCCATCGGTGTAGGTCAGTACCAGCACGATATGAAGCCCCAAAGGCTGGACGGCGCTCTTACAGGCGTAGTTGAGGACTGCGTTAACAGCGTAGGCGGTGACGTAAACACCGCATCCTATTCCCTGCTTTCTTACATTGCAGGCATTAACGCAACCGCCGCAAAGAATATAGTAAAATACCGTGAAGAAAACGGAGAATTTACAAAGCGCGCACAGATACTCAAGGTGCCCAAAATAGGCGCAAAGGCTTATCAGCAGTGCGCAGGCTTCTTACGTGTATCGGGTTCTGCCGAAATTCTTGATAACACAGGCGTTCACCCCGAAGCCTACAGTAGCGCAAAGCAGCTGCTTAAAAAATACGGCTACACCGAGGATGACGTTCGCCAAAGCAAGCTTAGCGACCTTCGCAAAAAGGTAGAGGCAGAGGGCAACCAAAGGGTTGCCGAGGAACTCTGCATAGGTGAGCCTACCCTTATGGATATAATAACCGAGCTTGAAAAGCCCGGACGTGACATCCGTGACAGCCTGCCCGCCCCCATACTGCGTGACGATATTATGAGCCTTGAGGACTTAAAGCCCGATATGGTGCTTGAGGGCACGGTGCGTAACGTTATAGACTTTGGCGCCTTTGTGGATATAGGCGTACATCAGGACGGACTTGTACACATATCCCAGATCTCCGATAAATTTATCAAGCACCCAAGTCAGGTGCTCTCTGTTGGCGACCACGTTAAGGTTAAGGTGCTCTCTGTAGACACCAAAAAGAACAGAATATCCCTTACAATGAAGTTTTAAGAGGTAGTTATGTACAGCACAAGAGAAGAGATAGCCGAATTTATTGAAGAGAATAACGTTAAGTTTATAAGGCTTGCCCTTTGCGATATATACGGCAATCAAAAGAATATATCCATTATGCCAAACGAGCTTGAAAAAGTAATGGAAAAGGGATTTCCCTTTGATGCATCGGGTATAGCCGGCTTTACCGAGGAAAGCTCCCCGGACCTTTACCTCTATCCCGACCCCGACACTATGACCCTTTTACCCTGGCGCCCCTCCCAAGGCAGAGTTATAAGATTTTTCTGCAATATCAGATATGCCGACGGCACTCCCTTTGAGCTTGATGCAAGATTTATCCTTTCAAGCGCAGTGGAGCGTGCAAGAAGGGCAGGTCTGCGCTTTGATATAGGCTCGGAATGTGAGTTCTACCTCTTCAAAACAAACGAAGAGGGCGAGCCCACCGATATCCCCCTTGACCGCGGCACCTATATGGAGGTTGCCCCCCTTGACAAGGGAGAAAATATACGACGTGAAATATGCCTTACCCTTGAGGAAATGGGCCTTACCCCCCAAAGCTCCCACCATGAGGAAGGCCCCGGACAAAACGAGATAGACTTCCGTAACAGTCAGCCCCTTTGTTCTGCTGACGACGTTATTACCCTGCGCCAGGTGGTAAGCACCCTTGCTTCCCGTAACGGCCTTTACGCATCCTTTGCACCAAAGCCTGTTGCCGAACAATGCGGAAACGGCTATCATATAAATATGGCCCTTAAGGGTGTAGATGAAAATTCCCCCGAGCTTTCCACAGCAGACAGCTTTATTGCGGGAATACTTTCAAGAATTTGCGAAATGACCGCTTTTCTTAATCCAACCGAGGAATCCTATGACAGATTGGGCTCCTATAAAGCCCCCTCTTACGTTGCTTGGGCCCCCGAAAACCGCACCCAGCTTATCCGCGTACTTACCGACGCAAACTCCTGCCGCCATATAGACGTACGCTCCCCCGATTCCCACGCTAACCCCTATATTGCCCTTGCCCTGCTTATACACGCAGGTCTTGACGGCGTTGAAAATAAAGAAGAGCTGCCCCCTGCCCTTAACATCAATATGTTCAAGGCGGATAAAGGCACCCTTTCTTCCCTTAAAAAGCTCCCCGTAACCCGTAAAGATGCGGTAGAGCTTGCCCGTACAAGCAATTTTATCAAAAAATATCTTCCCGAAAAGCTTATCGAGGGATATTGTGAGGTAGGTATCTGAGTGTACGGCATCATCAGATGCTCCGAGAGGGGGTGTGCGGCATATGCCCCGTCATAAGGAGCCTTCAAAAATACTTGTAGTTTCAGGCCAGAAGCAGGGAGAAAAGCTCTTATCTACCATTGACCGTTGGCTCTATTCCCCCACCCTTGCCCATAACGCACAGGACGTACGCCGTATGCTTATAGATAACGAGTACGAAACGGTTATCATAAACAGTCCCTTACCCTGCGGACAAGGCTACGAGCTTGCTATGGATATTGCCGAAAACACCCATTGCGGCGTTCTTGTTATAGCCCCCGCCGAGGATTATGACAGAATACGCCACAGGCTAAGCGAGCTTGGTATAATAACCCTGTGCAAGCCCGCCCAGCCCGAAATGTTGGAGCTTGCCCTTTCCTCCCTTTCAGCCCTTTTCATCCGCACCCGTATGATGGAACAGGAAAACAACAAGCTGCGGATAAAATTAGAGGAAATGCGCACCGTTAACCGCGCAAAACGCCTTCTTATGACAAGGGAGGGTATGAGTGAGGAACAGGCCCACAAATATATAGAAAAAAGGGCAATGGACGAAAGAAAAACCAGAATGGATATAGCAAAAGCCATTCTTAAATAGAAAGGTCTTTAAAATGAAAATATTGGCTATAGGCGACCTTGTTGGGCCAAACTCTATAGTTTACCTCAACTCGGTGCTTCGCAACTATATTTCACAAAACAATATAAGCCTTGCCGTGGTAAATGCCGAAAACGCAAGCGTTGGTAACGGCCTTTGCCGTGAGGACGCACAAGCGGTGCTTGATGCAGGAGCTGACGTGATAACCACAGGCAATCACATATGGCAAAAAAAGGATATTTACGATTTTCTTGATAGCTGCGAGCGTATAGTGCGCCCTGCAAACTATCCTTCACAAAACCCGGGCACGGGCTGTGTTATAATTAACGCAGAGGGTTACCGCTTCCTTGTAATGAACGTTATGGGAACGGTATATACCGAGTCCCTTGAAAGCCCCTTTGACGCGGTAGAGCGTATGCTTACCCGTAATGAAGGCGCCTATGATTTTTCAATACTTGATATCCATGCCGAAACCACAAGCGAAAAGATTGCTTTGGCAAGGTATTTTGACGGCAGGATAAACGTTATATACGGCACTCACACCCACGTTACCACAGCCGACGAGCAGGTTTTGCCCGGTGGCACGGGTTATATAACCGACCTTGGAATGTCGGGCCCTGCAAACGGTGTGCTTGGGGTTAAAACCGAGTGCATACTCCGCCGCCTTACAACCAAAATGCCCACCCGTTTTGAAATTGCCGATGGGGAAATAGAGATAAACGGAACGGTTTTTGATATAGACACAAACACAAAACGCGTAGTCAGCGTTACAAGAATAAAGCTTTAGAGGAGAACTACTATGGAAAAGAACAGCTTTGCACGTGAAAATTACTCCCTTCTCTGCGATTTTTATGAGCTTACAATGGGAAACGGCTATTTTGAAAAGGGTCTTCGTGATAAGATAACCTATTTTGACCTTTTCTTCCGCCGTGTACCCGACCAGGGCGGCTTTGCCATTGCCGCAGGCCTTGACCAGATAATCAGCTATATCGAGCATCTCGGTTTTTCCGAAGAGGATATAGAGTTCCTGCGCACAAAGGGTTGTTTTTCGGAAAAATTCCTCGACTATCTCCGCGATTTTCATTTTACAGGGGATATTTATGCGGTACCCGAAGGCACTCCCGTATTCCCTAACGAACCCCTTATAACCGTACGCGCCCCCGCAATTGAGGCGCAGTTTATAGAAACCTTCCTTCTGCTTACCCTTAACCACCAATCCCTTATTGCAACCAAGGCTAACCGTATAGTGCGCGCCGCAAACGGCAGACCCGTAAGCGAGTTCGGCTCCCGCCGCGCGCAGGGTGTACAGGGTGCTATTATGGGTGCAAGAGCCGCATACATCGGCGGCTGTACAGGCAGTGCCTGCACCATAAGCGAAAAGTGGTTCGGTGTGCCTGCAGGCGGTACCATGGCTCACTCCTGGGTGCAGATGTTTGATACAGAGTTTGAGGCCTTTGATACCTACTGCCGTATCTATCCCGAAAACCCCTGCCTTTTGGTTGACACCTACAACGTTCAAAAAAGCGGTATCCCCAACGCCATAAAGGCTTTTAAAAAGCACGGGATCACAAAGTGCTCTATCAGAATAGACTCCGGCGACATAACCTATCTTTCCAAAAAGGCAAGACGTATGCTTAACGAAGCAGGCCTTTACGATTGCAAGATAGTTGTTTCAAACTCCCTTGACGAGTACATTATCCGTGACCTTCTTATGCAGGGCGCACAGGTAGACGCCTTTGGCGTAGGTGAGCGCCTTGTTACCTCAAAAAGCGATCCTGTTTTCGGCGGCGTATATAAGCTTGTGGCAACAGAAAACGAGGACGGCAGTATAACACCTAAAATTAAGGTTAGCGAAAACACCGCAAAGATAACCAATCCCCATTTTAAAAAGCTCTACCGTATCTATGAAAACGATACGGGTATGGCAATAGCAGACCTGCTCTGCGTTTATGACGAGGTTATCGACCCCACACAGCCCCTCACCATTTTTGACCCCGAGGCAACCTGGAAGAAAAAGACCCTCACCGATTACCGTATAGAAGAACTGCAAAAGCCCGTGTTCCTTAACGGTAAGCTGGTATACGAGCGCCTTTCTGCAAAGAAGATAAGAGATTACTGCAAAGAACAGATAGACCTGCAGTGGGACGAGGTAAAACGCTTCGAGAACCCCCACAACTACTACGTTGACCTTTCCCAAAAGCTCTGGGACATCAAACGCGACCTCCTGGAAAAAGCCAAATAAACAGCTTCGCTGTACGTATCCTCGCGTGGCGTTTAGCTTTAAATTTAAGTCTGTGGCGCGAAAATTGAAGATTGTGCAAACCCATTGTTAAAAGTTTTTTCCAAGCTTTTTCAAAAAGCGTGGTTCAGAGAATACTGTTTATACTAACAAAAGCTCTCCTTTGATAAAAGGAGAGCTTTTTATATATGCAATCATTCAGTATTTGTCGTTATTGTTGTTTTTTGTATTTGTTTTG
Source organism: Eubacteriales bacterium (assembly GCA_045657645.1). Taxonomy (GTDB): domain Bacteria; phylum Bacillota; class Clostridia; order Oscillospirales; family CAG-272; genus RGIG7300. Next base: position 5,017 of record JAZOTL010000109.1, on the reverse strand, counting down.
CAAACAGCTTCTTATGTTTGCACAAATAACATTTCCGAGCACCTGAAGAAACAAGCAAGTTAAAACATAAAATGATTCCTTAAGTTTTTTGCTCCGCTTTTTTACAGTATGTTATCGCAAACACTATTTTCGGGCAGGAAAGATATAATTAAATCTTGACAATATGCGATTCTTAAAGTTTTTGGTCCCGCTTTTTTCAAAAAGCGGGGAGTGTTTCACGTGAAACACTCTTTTTTATATGCAGATGTACTCAAAATGTTTCACGTGGAACATTGACTTTAAGCCTGCCGTGGTGTATAATAAAATACAACAAAACCAACGGAGGTGAGAAGTTGGGAAAGACCATAACCTTCGCCAATCAGAAGGGCGGAGTGGGAAAAACAACGTCTGCCGTAAACATAGCGGCGGCAATAGCGTACCAGGGCAAAAAGGTACTGCTTGTTGATAACGACCCACAGGGAAACGCCACTACCGCAGTAGGCGTAAGCAAGAAAAAGATAATAAACTCAACTTATGATATAATTATAGGCAGGTCAACAGCCGTAGATGCCATTACCAACACAAAGTTCAAAAATCTCCACGTTATTCCTTCAACAATGGACTTATCGGCGGCAGAATTTGAGCTTGTTGATATGGAAAACAGGGAATCAAGGCTTAAAAACGCCCTTGCGCAGGTAAAAGAGGATTACGATTACATAGTAATAGACTGTCCTCCTGCACTTGGTATGCTTACCATAAACTCGCTGACAGCAGCAGACGGTGTTGTAATACCTATGCAGTGCGAGCCCCTTGCTCTTGAGGGACTTTCACAGCTTATGATAACCATAAGGCAGATAAAAAAGATATACAATCCCGAGCTTGAAATAACCGGCATACTTCTTACAATGCACAACGGCAGGCTCACACTTACAATGCAGATAGTACACGAGCTAAAAAAATACTACGCAGGAAAGCTTATTTCCACGCCCATAGCAAGAAACGTGCGTCTTTCCGAGGCGCCCAGCCACGGCGAGCCCATAATTTATTATGATAAATATTCCAAAGGCAGTCTTGCATATCTTGAGGCGGCAAAGGAAATAATGGAAAGGATATAATATGGCAAAGAGCAGAGGTCTCGGCAGGGGACTGGACGCGGTTTTTGAGGATAACTCCCTTGAAAACGCCGCCGGCGGCACCACAATGCTGCGCATTACACAGATAGAACCCCGAAGCAATCAGCCGAGAAAGGTATTTGATAAAGAAGCTCTTTCAGAGCTTGCAGATTCTATTGCGGCACACGGCGTAATACAGCCTATAGTTGTTCGCGAAAACATGGGCGGCTTTTACAGCATTGTTGCAGGTGAAAGAAGATGGAGAGCATCAAAGCTTGCAGGACTTACCGAGGTTCCCGTAGTTATACTGGATATAGACGATGCAAAGGCTGCAGAGCTTGCCTTGGTAGAAAACCTGCAGAGAGAGGATCTTAACCCTATCGAAGAAGCAATGGCGTTTGAAACCCTTGCAAAGGAATATTCACTTACACAAGAGGAAATTTCAAAGCGCATAGGCAGGTCAAGAAGTGCCATAGCAAACTCTATAAGACTTTTGGAGCTTCCCGCAGAAATAAAAGCCCTTGTGGAAGACGAAAGCCTGAGCCAGGGTCACGCAAGAACCCTTTTAGCCCTCAAGGATAAAAAGCTTATGCTGGAAGCGGCAAAAGCGGTAATGGAAAGGGAACTTAACGTACGAGATACCGAAAAGCTTGTAAAGAAGCTCCTTTCACCCAAGCCCGAGGCAGAGGAAGAAACGGAAACTGCCGTTAAGGTAGATTACAAAAAAGAGCTTGAAAACCGTATGACCCGCCGTATGGGAAGAAAGATAACCATAAACGATAAGGGAAAGGCAAAGAAGCTCATAATAGAGTACGAAGATAACAAAGACCTTGAAAAACTTATAACACTTGTCTGCGGTCAGGAAATATTCGATGCAGATATATAATATAATGTAGAATTTAGGAGAAAAACAATGTTAGATATTAAGCTTATCAAAGAAAACCCCGAAAAAGTTAAAGCACTTTTAGCTGCAAAGGAATACGAAGCATCCGCCGAAATAGACAAGATATTAGAGCTTGACACCAAGCGCCGTGAGCTTATCGGCGAAACAGAGGCTCTTAAGGCAGAGCAGAACAAGGTTTCAAAGCAGATTCCTATGATGAAAAAGGCAGGCGAGGACACAACCGAGGTCTTTGCCAATATGAAAAAGCTTTCCGAAACAATTAAAACAAACGATGCAAAGCTCAAAGAGGTTGAAGAGGAGTACCGCACCCTTATGCTCTCACTTCCCAACCTTCCCGACGAGGACTTAAAGCCCGGCGGAAAGGAAAACAACGAGCCTGTTCGCTTCTTCGGCGATCCCCACGTATTTGATTTTGAGCCCAAGAACCACGTTGACCTTTGTACAGATCTCGGTCTTATCGACTATCCCCGCGGAACAAAGCTTTCGGGCAGCGGCTTCTGGGTATACAGAGGAATGGGCGCGCGCCTTGAATGGGCCCTGCTCAACTACTTTATAGATACACACTTGGCAGACGGCTACGAGCTTGTGCTTGTACCCCATATGCTTTCCTACGAATGCGGTCTTACCGCAGGTCAGTTCCCCAAGTTTGCAAACGACGTATACTGGCTTGATACCGCTGAAGATGCACAGAAGAGATTTATGCTTCCCACAGCAGAAACCGCCCTTGTAAGCCTTCACAGAGATGAAATTCTTACAGAGGCAGACCTGCCCCGTAAGTATATCTCCTACACACCTTGCTTCCGCCGCGAGGCAGGTAGCTACCGTGCAGACGAGCGCGGCATGGTAAGAGGCCATCAGTTCAACAAGGTAGAAATGGTTCAGTACACCCGTCCCGATAACTCCGACGAGGCGTTTGAAGAGCTTGTTGGCAAGGCAGAGGCTCTTGTAAAGGGTCTTGGCTTCCACTTCAGAACAGTTAAGCTTGCGGCGGCAGACTGCTCCGCATCTATGGCAAGAACCTACGATATCGAAATTCACATTCCCTCTATGAACGGCTACAAAGAGGTTTCCAGCGTTTCCAACGCTCGTGACTATCAGGCACGCAGAGGTAATATGCGTTACCGCAACGAGCAGACAGGCAAGACCGAATACGTTCATACACTTAACGGCTCGGGCTTGGCAACAAGCCGTATCCTGCCTGCAGTTGTTGAGCAGAACCAGTTAAAGGACGGCAGCGTAAAGGTTCCCGAAGTGCTCCAGAAGTACCTCGGTTGCGAAGTAATCACTCCCAAGGGTATAAAGTAATGGTCTGGGGACCCGCCACTCTCTGGAGTATCACAGACAGCACTTTAGAGAAGGTCATCTGGGCTCTGTTTGCAGGAGTAGTAGTTGCCATACTGCTCACTTGGTACAATATAAACTATTTAGGCAAGCCTATCCGCGCCCTGTGCAAGAGAAGAGCCTACAAAGCAGAGAATTCATATACCCTTGCACAGCTTGGCCTTGATAAACCCCTTATAAGAAGAGCACTTTCAAAAAAGAGCTCCACCCTGCGCAAGCTCATATATTGCACAAGCGATAAAGGGGTGCTTAATAGGGCAGATTTTGCAACGGTAGGCTTCTATATTCCCGAACATCAGAAGGAAAGAGCGCAGCTGCGCTACAAAACAAAGCATACAAACCTGCTTACCGTTATAATCGGTATACTCTTAATGCTTGTGGCAGTTGCTCTTTGTCTGCGCTTCTTCCCCTATATTGTGGAAGAATATTCCAATTTAGGAGGAACAAACAATGTCCCGCACTCCTGAAAGAAAACCGGCCAAGGGCCATACTAATGCAAAAAAACAACCTCAAAAGGTGAAAAAAACCAATATTAAAGCGCTTTTAAAGCGTAGCGCCGTGCTTGCACTTATCGCCCTCCTTGTTGTTATCATAGGGCTTAGTATGTCCGGCCTGCGCTACAAAAAGTACACCAATCCCGAAGGGATTACCGCAAAGTTCTTCGGCTGGGTAGACGATAACGGCAACCCCCACAAGGGTACTCTGTATTTTTCGGGCAAGGCCGAAGGTACGGCAAAGGTAGCAGGGGATAAAAAGACCATTACCTACGCAAACGGCGACGTTTACACAGGGGAAAGCGCAAACGGATTTCCCAACGGTACAGGCGTTTTAAAAGAAGCAGACGGCGACAGCTACGAGGGTCAGTTCACAAACGGCATTAAAACAGGCCAGGGTAAATTCACCTACAAAAACGGCGACGTTTATGAAGGCGGTATTGAAAACGGACTTTTCAACGGCGCAGGAGCTTACACCTACGCAAACGGCGACGTTTTCAGCGGCACCTTTACCGATAATAAGAAAAACGGACAGGGCAAAATCACCTTTGCCGCAGGCGGCAGCTTTGAAGGTAATTTTGTAAACGATATAAAATCCGGCCACGGCGTTATGATAAATGCACAAGGTGATAAGTACGAGGGCAACTTCGAAAACGACCTGCCAAACGGTCAGGGCACCTACACCTTCGCTTCCGGCGAGGCCTATTCGGGTCAGTTCACAGGCGGCACAATGACAGGCTGGGGTAAATACTCCTGGCCCTCCGGCAGAGTACTTGAAGGTCAGTTCGAAAACGGCGAGTACGTGCGCACTGAAACTACAGAAGAAGAAACCGAAGAAGAAACCGCCGAAGACGAGCAGTAGGGCGTAAAGTTTAAATTAAACTCAAATTTGTGCACGAAAGATAAAGTTTGCACAAACCTAACGCCCTCCTTGCCTAAAGGCCACCTGCGGTGGGGCTATCATCGCGTGAAGCTTAGTTTAAACTTTGAGTCTGTAGCACGAATATTAAAGTTAGTGCAATCTCATTTATAAATGTTTTTGCGCGGCTTTTTTCAAAAAGCGGATGGGAGGTTTTGTACGTTCGCAACCAAAATGTGAAATTAGCAGTAACTAAATTTACAATAGATTTAAATAAAGTATTATTTTGTTCGGTATAAACTTTATGTTTAGTTCCCTATGTGCAAAA
>JAZOTL010000108.1:0-8849 GCA_045657645.1 Eubacteriales bacterium | reverse complement strand
GGGCCTGTTGTTTCGGTAAGGCCGTATATATCATATGCCTTTATACCGAGAGTAGCTTCGATGCTTCTTCTCATTTCCTCTGTCCAAGGCTCTGCGCCGAATATACCTGCTTTAAGGGGAATATCCTCAGGCTTGTAACCCTTTTCTGCAAGAGCCTCGCCGATGTATGCAGCGTAGGATGGGGTACAGCACAGTATGGTGGCATTAAGATCCATCATAAATTGAATCTGTCTGTCAGTAAAGCCGGAAGACATAGGAAGGGTAAGACATCCTACTTTTTGAGAGCCGCCGTTAAGGCCAAAGCCCCCTGTGAAAAGACCGTAGCCGTATGCCACCTGGCATACATCTTCATTGGTGCCTCCTGCGGCAACTATAGCACGTGCACAGCAATCCTCCCAAAGGTCTATATCCTTTTGTGTGTAGAATGCTACAACACGGCGGCCTGTAGTACCTGAGGTGGAGTGTATACGTACGCAATCCTTAAGGGGTTTTGCTAAAAGCCCGTAAGGGTAAGCATCTCTTAAGTCGGATTTTTCAAGGAAGGGAAGCTTGTGAAGGTCTTCTATACCGTGAATATCCTCGGGTTTAACACCCTTTTTATCCATAAGATTGCGGTAATAGGGCACGTTTTCATATACGTGTTTTACTTGCTTGACCAGCTTTTTGGATTGGAGTTTTTTACGCTCCTCCACAGGCATGGTTTCAATTTCTTTTTGATAGTATTGTTCTGCCATTAACTATCATCGCCTTTCTTTTATATATCTCTTGCAGGAATATTTGTTAGTTGTTTTAAGCGTTATAACCAAGGTCAAAAGCCTTTTTGTTCATTTCTATAAACTTAGGCTTAACTGTGTTTTCAATGGCCTTTATCCAGCTTTCGTAGGGGATATTAAATCTCTTTGCAGCTTTACCCATAAGAACGATGTTAACTGCTTTTGAAGAGCCTGCTTCTTCTGCAAGCTTAAGTGCATCAAGGGCTTCAACGCAAAGGCCCTTGGATGTCAGTTCATCAAGTACATCAACAGGATAGGTGGCCTTACCTATAATAACGGGCATAGGATCGATCTGCTGTGTGTTAACTACTATAAGACCGTCTTTCTTTAAATACTTAGCGTAGCGCGCTGCTTCAAGCTTTTCAAATGCTATAATAATATCTGCTTCTCCTTCAGTAACGATAGGGGAATATACCTTTTCGCCAAAGCGAACGTATGTAACTACAGAACCTCCGCGCTGGCTCATACCGTGAACCTCGCTTACCTTTACGTCATAGCCTTCATCCATAAGCAAACGTCCGAGCAGCTTGGAGGCAAGAAGACTGCCCTGACCGCCTACACCGACGATCATTACACTTGTTGTTTTCATTCTTATTACCTCCTTAAACTATTGCATCAAATGCGCACATCTGCTGGCAAACGCCGCAACCTACGCAAAGAGTGGTATCTATGCAAGCTTTGTTATCCTTAAAGCTGATTGCAGGGCAGCCAAGCTGCATACAACGCTTACAGGACTTACACTTATCATTATTGACTGTAAGGGGTGCCTTGTGTTTAACGCTCTTTAAAAGAACGCAAGGACGGCGAGAGATGATAACTGAGGGTTCCTCGGCCATAAGCTCTTCTTTTATAGCTGTATCACAGGCCTTTAAATCGTAAGGATCAACTACGCGTACACGGTTGATGCCAAGTGCTTTACAAACAGCTTCAAGGTCTACCTTTGCAGCTGGGTCACCCTTAATGTTATAACCTGTTGTGGGGTTCTGCTGGTGTCCTGTCATACCTGTGATAGAATTATCAAGGATAATAACGGTTGAATTTGTTGCATTGTATGCCACGTTCACAAGACCTGTAAGACCTGAGTGCATAAAGGTTGAATCACCGATAACTGCAACTGACTTCTTTTCAGCATCTGCTCCGCGAGCAGCGTTAAAGCCATGGAGTCCTGATATTGAAGCGCCCATACAAAGTGTGGAATCAAGCGCGTTAAGGGGAGCAACCGCACCAAGGGTGTAACAACCGATATCACCCATAGCATTAATTTTGTTCTTTGAGAGAGTGTAGAAGATTCCTCTGTGGGGGCATCCTGCGCACATCATAGGAGGACGTGCAGGAATTTCAGAATCGGCAGAAACGCTCTCGTTTGCCTGCATATCAAATGCCTTTGCAATGGTCTGCTGTGAAAACTCACCAAGTATAGAGAAAAGCTCTTTGCCTGTAACTTCAATTCCAAGAGCGCGTACGTGGTTTTCTATAATGGGATCAAGCTCTTCAATAACATAAAGCTTCTTTACCTTTGCGGCAAATTCTTTTATTGTCTTAACAGGCAGGGGATTAGGCATACCTATCTTTAAGATGCTTGCTTTATCTCCCATAACCTCTTTAACGTAGAGATATGAGCAACCGGAGGTGATAATACCAATTTCATCCGAATTCATTTCAACGGTGTTGTAAACGCAATCCTCTGCAAGCTCTGTAAGCTTTGCGGTACGTTCTTCAACAAAGGGATGGCGCTTTATCGCATTACCCGGCATCATTATGTATTTTGCAGGATCCTTTACGTAATCCTTTAATACAGCAGGCTCCTTCTCGCCTGTTTCAACAACAGACTGGCTGTGAGCGATACGGGTGCACATACGCAAAAGCACGGGGGTATCGTACTTTTCGGAAAGCTCAAAAGCGGATTTTGCAAAGCTATACGCTTCCTGTGAGTCAGAGGGTTCAAGCATTGGAACCTTTGAAGCGATTGCATAGTGGCGGGAATCCTGTTCGTTCTGTGAAGAATGCATCGCAGGGTCATCTGCAACACAGATAACCATACCGCCGTTTACACCTGTGTAAGAAAGGGTAAACAAAGGGTCAGCCGCAACGTTTAATCCAACGTGCTTCATAGCGCAAGCGGAACGTGCTCCCGCAAGGCTTGCACCAAAAGCAACCTCTGCGGCAACCTTTTCGTTAGGTGCCCATTCGCTGTGTATATCGTTATATTCAGCTAAAAATTCTGTTATTTCGGTTGAAGGTGTGCCGGGGTAGCTTGAAACAACACCCAAGCCACCGTCATAAAGACCTGCGGCTACCGCCTGGTTTCCTATCATTAATTTCTTCATTATGTATATCCTCTCAAAAGTTTCTTTTGGATTTATATTATGATTTGTTCTGTGAATCTACAAGTCCTTCGGCGCCGTACATCTTTCTCAACTTAGGCTTTTCTATTTTACCTGTAGGATTACGGGGTACGTCTGCAAATATAATTTTGCGGGGACGCTTGTATCTGGGCATATCAAGGCAGAAGTTGTTTATCTCTTCTTCGGTACATTCAACGCCCTGCTTTAACTCGATTATTGCAGTTGCAATTTCTCCAAGGCGAGGGTCGGGAAGACCGATAACCGCAACGTCCTTTATCTTTGAATGTGCCGCAAGGAAGTTTTCTATCTGCACGGGGTAAAGGTTTTCACCGCCTGTGATGATAACGTCCTTTTTACGGTCAACAAGGTAGATAAATCCGTCATCGTCCTTCATAGCCATATCTCCCGAGTATAACCAGCCGTCCTTAATGGAATCAGCCGTTGCCTTTTCATCTCTGTAATAGCAGGTCATAACGCCGGGGCCTTTAAGGATAAGCTCACCAACAGAGCCCTGTTCAACCTCGTTGCCTTCGGGGTCAACTATTTTAACATCCCATCCGTATCCGGGAATGCCGATAGCGCCTACCTTGTGTACGTTTTCAACACCAAGGTGTACCGCACCGGGGCCGATAGATTCGGAAAGTCCGTAGTTTGTATCATACTGGTGGTCAGGGAAGTATTCAAGCCAACGCTTGATAAGGCTTTGGGGAACGGGCTGCGCACCTATATGCATAAGGCGCCACTGCTTAAGATTGAATTCCTCAAGCTTTATTTCTCCGCTGTCAAGGGCGTTAAGTATATCCTGCGCCCACGGCACCAAAAGCCATACTATTGTGCATCTTTCCTCACTTACCGCGCTTAAAACGTTGCGTGCCTGTGTGCCTTTAAGTATTACTGCTTTTGAGCCTGAAAGCAAGCTTCCAAACCAATGCATTTTTGCACCTGTATGGTAAAGGGGTGGTATGCATAAGAAGCAGTCGTCACGGGTTTGCCCATGGTGGTTTTGCTCAACACGGCAGGAATGTATAAGGCTTTCGTGGTTATGAAGAATAGCTTTTGGGAAGCCTGTTGTACCTGAAGAGAAGTATATTGCTGCATCATCCTCCTCGGTAAGGGTACATTCGGGATATGTTGAAGAACACTCGGAGATAAGATCCTTGTAATCATCTGCGAAAACAGGGCAGCCTGCACCAAGATATATAAGGGTGCATTTTTTGCTTATCTTATCGGCAACCGCTTCTACACGGCCGATAAATTCAGGACCGAAAATCAGTACGTCTGCCTCTGCAAGGTCAAGACAATAATCAATTTCGGAAGGTGAGTATCTAAAGTTAAGGGGTACTGCAAGCGCTCCTGCTTTAAGAATACCAAAATATATAGGAAGCCAATCAATACAGTTCATTAAAAGTATTGCAACCTTTTTGCCTTTGCCGATACCGTTTTGCTGGAGCATATTTGCAAGGCGGTTTGCCTTTTCGTTAAAAACGCCCCAGGTTATTTCGCGGCGATATGTACGCACCTTTGCCGTAGGCTCAACAAGCTCGTATTCGTGCCAGGTAAGCTTTCGGGTTTCGGGCTGCTCGGGGTTTATCTCAACAAGAGCTGTTTCATTACCGTACTCCCGTGCATTTCTTTCCAAAAGATGTACTATTGTCATAATTTTATTCCTTAAAACTCGTTAGAAAATATTTAGAATATTATAACACTTTACTATGGAAAAGTCAACATAAATGGCGAATTATAAGGGAATTTATCCATTTTTATTAAATATATTACACTTTATTGCGATAAAGTCTTGACAAGAACACTTTATTGTGATAAAGTATTCAATGAACACTTTACTATGATAAAGTGTGCGCGCAAATCATGTTTAGAAAGGTCGATGAATTTAAATGAACAACTTTACGTTTTTAGCTGCCGCAGGCAGTTCAAATACAACCGCTTGGATAGCTGTTCCAATGTTGATGTGCTTTTTTGCGCTTATGATAGGCGTTGGATTATCTTGTCGCAAGCATGCTACCAATGTTGACAGCTTTGTTTTGGGCGGAAGATCGGTTGGCGCGTGGCTTACCGCATTTGCGTTTGGTACTTCATATTTTTCCGCAGTAATTTTTGTTGGTTATGCAGGGCAGTTTGGCTGGGATTTCGGCCTTGCTTCAACATGGATTGGTCTTGGTAATGCTTTTATCGGTTCATTGCTTGCTTGGAGCGTGCTTGGCAGACGTACCCGTGTAATGACACAGCACCTTGGTTCAAAAACAATGCCCGACTTTTTTGAAAAACGATATGATTCCCAAAAACTTAAGGTTATTGCTTCTTTTATCGTTTTTGTTTTCCTTATCCCCTATACCGCTTCACTTTATAACGGTCTTTCCTCTCTTTTCAATAATGTATTTTCTATTCCTTATGCGGCAGTTGTTATAATAATGGCTGTGCTTACAGGTGTATACGTTATATTTGGCGGATATATGGCTACAGCTATAAATGACTTTATACAGGGCATTATTATGCTTGGTGGTATTATTGCCGTAATTGCTTCTGTTCTTGTTCAAAACGGTGGCTTTAACGCTGCAGTAGATGCCCTGGGTGTTCAGGCAGGCACCAAATACATTTCAATGTTCGGCCCAGATCCCATCTTCCTGTTTTTTGTTGTAATTCTCACCTCCCTTGGTACATGGGGCCTTCCTCAAATGGTTGGTAAGTTCTATTCTATAAAGGATGAAGCGGCAATTAAAAAAGGAACTATTATTTCAACGTTATTTGCCATAGTTGTTGCCGGGGGCTGTTATTTCCTCGGAGGTTTTGGTAGGCTTTATTCAAAGCATATGACCGAAGCCGGATACATAACTGATAATGGCGTTCTTTTTGATAAGGTTATTCCTACAATGCTTGGTGAGCTTGCACCTGTTATAGTTGCCCTTGTTATAGTTTTGGTGCTTGCAGCGTCTATGTCTACACTTTCTTCTCTTGTTCTTACCTCCGCTTCCACACTTACTCTTGACGTTGTTAATCCTGCGATTTCCAAGAAAAAGGACGTAAGTGAGAAGAAGAGCGTATTTATAATGAGAATATTTATCGTATTCTTTATTGCAATTTCCGCAGTGATCGCTATTCTTAAGGATACCATATGGGCAGATTCCGTGTTTATTGCACAGATGATGGGCGTTTCCTGGGGCGCACTTGCAGGTGCTTTCCTTGCTCCTTTTATGTACGGTCTATATTGGAAAAAGACAACAAAAGCGGCGGTTGTAACAAGCTTTATCTTTGGTACAGGTCTTGAGATTATCCAGCTTTGTATAAGCGTGGGTTGGATAAGTGTTAATGGAGGTGTGCTCGGATTTGTATTCGCTAATTCTCTCTATTCCGGCGTGTTTGCAATGTTAGGCGGACTTATCCTTGTTCCTATTGTCAGCTTGTTTACACAAAAAACATTGCCTGCAAATGTTAATGATAAGTTTTCTTGCTATGACGTTACCGTTGTAACAAACAAAAAGGATTCTTTAGGTTGATAAAAAGAGCAAACTTCGGTTTGCTCTTTTTTGCATTATATGATACAATAATAAGGCAAAGGAGGGAAGAGTATGCATTTAACAAACAAGGTAGGATTTTTAAGCGGCAATATGCTTAAAATTATAGCGGCAGTTGCTATGCTTTTTGATCATATGGGATTAATGCTGTTTCCTCATATCATAGCTTTTCGTATCATAGGCAGATTGGCTATGCCTATATTCTCCTTTATGATCGCCGAGGGGTGCAGATATACAAAAAATAAGTTAAGATATTTTTTAACGGTATTTTTATTTGGTGTAGTAATTCAAATAGTTTACTTTCTTTTTGCAAAGCAAACGTATATGAGTATTTTTATTACCTTTTCGGTTTCTATTTTGCTTATATATATTTTACAGGCTTTAAAAGTAACACTACTTTCAGATGGTGCTTCTGTTTTTCAAAAAATCTCGGTTACCGCATTGTTTTTTATAGCTCTTTTAGGAGTATATTTATTAAATAAAGTAATTGTAATGGATTATAGATTTTACGGATGTATTATGCCTGTATCTGCGGCATTATTGCATGCTCCGAAGGGTGTTAGTAGCAAATTGTTCAAGATTGTGGACCACCTTCCGTTTCAATTACTTGCAATGGGCTTTGTTATACTTGCTATGGCAAAAGAAAAGAATATACAATATTATGCTTTTCTTTCCCTTGTGCCGTTGCTTTTTTATTCAGGTAAACGGGGAAGGGTGAATATGAAATATTTTTTCTACATCTTTTATCCGGCGCATCTTGTGGTGCTTCAATTGATTGCGTTTATTATATGAAAATATTATAGAAAGGAATTGTGGTATATGAATACTTATTCTGACGCTAAAAAAGCTATTTGGATAGTTTTTATAATAACTTTATTAAAAACGTTGTTACCTGTGCTTTGCTTCATCCCTTTGATGGATTTAATGCCGCATATTATATTTAGTTTTATGTGGATTACCTTTTGTTATCCATTTGTAATGGTTCTATGGAGTGTAGAACCGATAATCGGTTTTGTTCTTATCATTGTTCATAATGTATTTGTGATAGGTTCTGTTGTATTGTTGGCGGTCAACAAACGTGGTTGTGGTTTTGCTTCTATCGTACTTACTGTGTTGTTTTTAATTGAAAATATTATGCTATTCTTTCAAATTATCTCCTGGTTTGAATTGACTACGCTATTATCTTTGTTGTTGAATTTCGCTATGATATTAATGCTGGTTCGTATTAGAGAAAGACGAGTGTTATATGCGTAAAAAAGCTCTGTTGCATCGCAACAGAGCTTTTTTAATATTACTTATTAGTGGTTTTTTCGATAATATAATCGATAACAGAGCGAACGGTTCTGTTTTTGAGGATCTCCTCGTCGCTTACTTCGATGTTGAAGTGCTCTTCAAAACACATTGTAAGCTCTACAACGTCAAGGGAATCAGCATCAAGGTCATCCATTATATCAGCTTCATCATCTATACGTTCTATCTCAATACCCAACTGTTCTGCTATTATCTGTTTAATTTCAAGTTCAAACATACAGCACCTTATTTGTTGAATGCAGAGAATGCCTTGTGAGCCATATAAAGGTCAGCTTTGGAAATTACCTCGTAAGGTGCGTGCATAGAGATAACAGCAACGCCAAGGTCAACAGTATCAATGTTCTTTTCTGCAATGTAAGCAGCAACGGTTCCGCCGCCACCCTGGTCTACCTTACCAAGCTCGCCTGTCTGCCAAATAACGTCGTATTTATCAAATATAGAGCGAACAAATGAAACGTACTCTGCGCTTGCATCTGAACTGCCGGATTTACCTCTTGCACCGGTATACTTTGTCATTACAACGCCGTGATTAACGTGGCTGGAGTTCTTCTTTTCGTATACTTCCGCAAAGTTGGGGTCATATGCAGAGTTTACGTCTGCAGAAAGGCACTTGGAGTTCTCCTTAACCTTTGAATAATTTGCACCAAGAGAGGTGGAGATCTCGCGGATGATATCGGTGAACGCTTCGCACTTCATACCTGTAGTACCGCAGGAGCCGATCTCTTCCTTATCTGCAAGTATTGCCATAAGAGTGTGAACGGGGGTTGCGTTCTCCATAAGGGCTGTAAGGGCAGGGTAGGCACATACTCTGTCATCGTGGCCATATGCTGCAATAAGACTGCGGTCAAAGCCAACGTATCTGGGTTCAAATGCAGGAACTGCGGAAAGCTCTG
>JAZOTL010000107.1:0-3035 GCA_045657645.1 Eubacteriales bacterium | reverse complement strand
AGAGCCTTGATAACAGGAGGCTGAATAATGGGAACAAGCGCCATATATGAATAAGCGGCAACCATTATTGCACCTTGATAGTTGGAATTGAGCTTCTGTGAAACAACTATAGAGGTAGGACCGTCAGCCGCACCGATAATGGCTATGGAAGCGGCATCGTTTTCAGCGAAGAATACACTTGCAAGACAAAGGGTGAAGAATATACCGAACTGCGCAGCCGCACCGAAAACCATTAATTTCGGATTGGAAAGCACAGGGCCGAAGTCAATCATTGCACCGATACCAATAAAGAGAAGAAGGGGGAAAAGCTCATTGGAAATACCGGCATTAAACAGTGTGGTTAAAAAGCCGGGTTCGTGAGCATCTCCGATAGCTGCAGAAAATGGGAAGTTAACGAGAATTGTACCAAATCCCATAGGAAGCAGCAGGGTAGGCTCCATTTCTTTCTTAATAGCAAGAAAAATAAGAGTTCCGCCAATAAGCCACATAACAAGTTGCTGCCAGGTTATCTGAGAGGCGAATTCCCAAAGAAAACCAAAGGTATTTTGAATAAAATCCAAAAAAATTCACTCCTTAACAATATTTTGAAAATTTAACCTTACATATTTTAATATATACATAGAGTTTTGTCAATGATAAAAACGGGCTGTCTCACTTTATTAGTGAGACAGCTCCTTAAACTTTTAATATGGAATTATACACCGCTGTAGGCAGAGAAGCCACCGTCAACAGGAAGCACAACACCTGTAATAAAGCCTGCGGCTTTTTCGTTTACAAGGAATAGCAGTCCGCCTTCAAGCTCGGCTGTTTCACCAAATCTACCCATAGGAGTAGCGGCGAGAATTTTACCTGTTCTGGCGGTAGGTGTGCCGTCGTCGTTAAAGAGCAACTTTGCATTCTGCTTTGTAGAGAAAAATCCGGGGGCAATAGCGTTTACTCTTATTCCTTCTCTGGAAAAATGAACAGCCAACCACTGTGTGAAGTTGGAAATAGCAGCCTTAGCACCGGAATAAGCAGGGATTTTGGTAAGGGGAGTATAGGCATTCATAGAGGAAATATTAAGAATGCTGCAACCCTTCCTGCCGAGCATCTGTGCAGCAAAGCACTGGGTAGGGATAAGGGTGCCGAGGAAATTAAGGTTGAACACAAAGCCAACACCCTCGCTGTCAAGGTCAAAGAAGCTTTTTGTATCAGCGTCAATGTCGCCTGCTTCATAATATTCCTTGTCGGTGGTTGCTTTTGGGTTGTTTCCTCCTGCACCGTTTATAAGAATATTACAGGGGCCAAGCTCTGCTTTTACTTTTTCTGCTACATCACTGCAAATACCTTTATCAAGTACATTACAGGCATAAGCCTTTGCAACTAAGCCCTCTGCATTTATTTCATCAGCGTAGGTTTTGGCAGCCTCTTCATTAAGGTCAAGAAGGGCAACCTTTGCGCCGGCTCGGGCAAGAACCTTTGCAAAATGACTGCAAAGAACACCGCCTGCACCTGTTACAACACAAACCTTACCACTTAAATTTGTATCAAGAACATTTTTTATCATTATTTTGTACCTTCCTTTTCGTATGCTTCAAAAAGACCGTTAATATATGCAGCACCCAAGGCTCTGTCAAAAAGTCCGTAACCGAGTTTGCCTGTTTCGCCCCAAATCATTCTGCCGTGGTCGGGACGCACATAACCGTCAAAGCCGTTTTCGGCTAAAATCTTTACAATATGGGCAATATCAAGAGAACCGCAGGAGGAAAGATGGGCGGTTTCCTCAAAGGAGCCGTCCTCCATAAGAAGTACATTTCTTATATGCATAAAGCCGATTCTGTCTTTTTTAGCATATTTTTCCACAAGAGCAGGGATGTTATTGAAGGAGGCACAGCCAAGACTGCCTGTACAAAGGCAAAGGGAGTTTGCAGGGCTATCCACAATAGAAAGCATTCTGTCAAGATTTTCTTCACAGGTAATAATTCTCGGTATACCGAAAATTGAATATGGGGGATCGTCTGGATGAATAGCCATTCTTACTCCGCACTGCTCTGCAACGGGAATGGTTTTCTTAAGGAATTTCTCAAGATTTTTCCAGAGTCCTTCCTCGCCAAGCTTACCGTAGGCAGAAATAAGGTCGCGGATTTCATCCTTACTGTAACTTGCATCCCAACCGGGAAGGTCAATATCATCGGTTAAGGGATTAAGACCTTTAAGCTGGTCCATATACATAACAAGACTGGTGGAGCCGTCCTTTGCCTCTTTGTCAAGCTGTGTTCTTGTCCAGTCGAAAACAGGCATAAAGTTATAGGTAACACATTTTACACCGTATTTTGCACATCTGCGGATATTTTCGCAGTACACATCTATAAGAGCATCTGCATTTTCTTTGCCAAGCTTAATATCCTCGTGAACAGGAATTGATTCTACAACATCAAAAACAAGTCCGTTTTCTTCGCACTGCTCTTTAAGCTTTGCAAGGCTTTCCTCGGGCCATACCTGTCCGGGTGCAACATCGTATACAGCAGAAACAACAGAGCGCATACCGGGAATCTGTGAAATATATTTAAGGGATATGGGGTCGCTTTCTCCGTACCAACGGAAAGACATTTTCATATTCATAAAATTACCACCTCTTATGAGTATTATAGCATAAAAGAATAATGTTGGCAATTATTTTTGTTGACTTAAAAACAAGGCTCTGTTTTGCTTGTTTGTGAAATGTCGGTTGTTTCGAAATTTTTGATTTTATTTATCTTAAAAAGGTATTGACAAATTATAACACATTGGATATAATACTCTAGTAACGATGGGAGGACTATGTGTGATTCTTGATTTAAAAAAGCTGTTTATAACCGAGAATTATACTGTTCCCATTGACCATACTGTTGATTTTTCCGAGACCGAATATATGGGTGAATATCCGCTCAAAAAGCCTGTAGAGGTAAAGGGAAAAGTCACGAACAGAGCGCCTCTAATCACACTGACGCTCAGCATGGTGTATGTCTTTTCAGCCCCTTGTGACAGGTGCGGGCTACCAACCGATATTTGTCATA
>JAZOTL010000106.1:0-9278 GCA_045657645.1 Eubacteriales bacterium | reverse complement strand
AATCTACCAAAGAATCCATCATCTCCAATCAAATTGGAAGAAGCGGTACAAGTATCGGTGCCAATATCCACGAAGCGCAGTATGCACAAGGCAAAAAGGATTTTATTTCCAAGCTTGAAATCGCCTTGAAAGAAGCAAGTGTAACCGGATATTGGTTTGAACTCTTGTACAGAACGAAATATATTGATGAGCAAACTTTCAAAGCTCTTTCTTCAAAATGCACCTCCTTAAGAGCAATGCTGATTGCCTCCTGCCGCACCGCAAAGGAGAATGCAAAATGAAAATGTGGAAAAGCAAAAGTTGGCAGTTAGAAACAACCGGAGTGGATGGTAATACGCATCTGTTTGGTGTGAACATTTTCGATTATGACTGGGTGGACACTAAAAAACGAATTCAGGTAAGTGATTTATCTTACGATGTTCCGGTATATGCGGTGAAAATCAATGGTATGCAATATGAATTTGCTGCAGGGGAAAGAAGCAATTGTGTGTGGAATTTTTATGTGTATAAATACTGATCTTACTACTTTTGGTCGTTTTTACCCCAATTTACACACCTTTTAGTCGCTCTTTCGCAACAAAGAAACCTCTTTTGTCTACCAAGACAAGAGAGGTTTTTATATTTACTTCCAATATAGTTAATGGTATAATGTTAATGGAGGTGGCCATTATGAAGAACAAAAGGCTCGAAATTTCATCACTGATTATACAGAGCATATACAGCATTCTTTGTTTGATTGACATTGTTCTTTGCCTCGTTTATCGGAGCAACTATGACAGTTCTATAGGACGTACATTGGCGTATTTTGTGCTTGATTTTACAGGTGTTCTATTTGTGTTGCCGGCAATGTTGATTGGAACGATACTGAATTTTTGTGCACTGCGCAAAAGACGATTGGACGGTATGCCCCGTAAAGGTTGGATAATATGGACGATACTTTCACCTGTGGTTTACATTGTATGTTTCTTAGTAGCGTTAATGGTTTTTGTAGCAACGACAGGCGGAGTTTAATCTGTCTACACCATAAAGACGGGACATTATAAGCACCTTTTCGCATTTCTTTGCCCCATTTACGCACCGTTATACTGCTCTTTAGCAGAAAAGGAACACCCTTTATCGGTAGACAAAGGGTGTTCCTTTTCAACTAAATGTTTCTATTCGCGGAACGTGAAGTGTGCCTTCGGCACAATATGTGGCATACTTAACTTCACTTTGCGGCCAAACTTCACTTAACATTGAAAATCAAACGGATTTGTGATATATTATACTTATATATTTGAAAACAAGTTAGCAACAAAATCTATGCACCTTGGCGCAGCTTCGCTATAAGGAGAACTTCTATGACAATAAAATTATTTCTACAAGCCATAACAAAATTTTTATTAGGAGTAATTCTCGTTGGATTGATGATATTTTGGCCTGCGGGTACCTTTAGCTTTTTTAACGGTTGGTTGCTTATGGGCATTTTGTTTATACCGATGTTTATTGCTGGGATAGTAATGATGACAAAAGACCCTGAGCTATTGAAAAAGCGGCTTTGCGCAAAAGAAAAAGAAGTTGAACAACAAATAGTTGTAAAATAAAGCGGTCTTATGTTTTCAGGCGGTTTTATAATAGCAGGTCTTGGTTATCGCTTCGGCTGGTACACATTACCCGGGGTGGTTGTAATAATTGCGGCACTCATTTTTATTTGCGGCTATATCCTTTACGCTATGGTGCTCAAACAAAACAGATACCTTAGCCGCACCATTGAAGTGCAAGAAAACCAAAAGGTTATTGATACGGGATTGTATGGAATAGTAAGGCACCCAATGTACACCGCTACACTGCTTTTATTTTTATCAATACCCCTTGTGCTCGGCTCTGTGTATGCCTTTGTTATTTTCCTTGCCTATCCTTTTATCATAGCAAAACGAATTAAAAACGAAGAGGAATTTCTTGAAAAAGAGCTTGTCGGCTACCGTGAATACAAGCAAAAAGTAAAATTCCGTCTTATACCCTTTGTATGGTAAAACAAAAAAGAACTCTTTCCTTTTGGAAAGAGTTCTTTTTTATTTTATTCGTACTCAAGATCGTCGGGGATACCGTTAAGGTTGATATCCTGACCGGGATTTACAGCGTAAAAATCATCAAACTCCAAGTCGCCATTTGCGTGACCCGGGTTGGTAGATATAGTTACGATATCAAATCTCTTAAACTCTATTACATCCGCTTCGGGGGTTAAGAATTTATTCTTTATCATTTCATTTACCTCCCTTATTTACGCAGTTTGTGTAGCTTTTGCTACATAGTAGTTATATGCGGAATCTCCGTAACGCATCATCTTATCGCAGAGCTCTGCAAGAGCTGCGTCACCTGAATTTATCTTATTTGCAGCGTAGCTTTCGGCGCTGTAGCGAACTGTGTTACTTACCTCAACACCGTTTGCATCAACAACCTTTATCTCAAACCACTCGCGCATACAGCCTGCCCAAACGCCCTCAAAGATAGCGCTGTAGCTTCCGTTACTGCCTGTAACTGCACATTCGGTAGCAACACCGTCACAGTCTGTAACTATTACCTTCCAGCCTGTAACATTGGCACTTGCAGAGAAGTTCACCTTAATATTTACCGCATTGTCAAGCACCAGAGATGCAGAATCCATAGTAGCCGCAGGAGCATCTATATTCTTTACGGTAGCACTGTAGGATTTAAGGCTAAGATCACCTGTGTTAGCATAAGAAGCCCAATTTGCGTACGCCGCAGTATCTATCTTATCACCTGTATAAGAGCTTACATAGCCTTCCGCCGCTACACCGTAGTTAAGAACGTCCACAAGGAGTGTTCTAAACTCATTGTTTGCGGCAAAGGTTGTACCTGCCGCCATCTTTGTAAGCATATTGATGCAGTAATCCTCAACACCGTAGGATATTGTCTGCATATGGTAGTACTTATTATCGGCTGAGGTATAATTGGACTTAAAATATGCGTAAAGGGACATTGTTATAGTTTCACCTATCTGGTAGGGAGCAATATCCTTAAGATCAAAATAGTAGAAGGTGGTGTGGTCAAGGGTAGAATCCTGTTCATAGGTAATAGGTGTAACCTTTATTTCTGCACCCGACCCTACCTTGAAGGTCATATAGGGCTCGTTAGCCTTTGTTACCTTCTTACTGGTTGTATATTTACCATACTGGCTTTCCGCAGCATCAAAGGCCTTCTTTTCAACCGCTACTCTAAGAGTGAGGTCATTTTCAAGACGGAGCTGCGCACCTCTTATACCAACCTTAGCAACCGAGGAATCCTTGATTTCAAAGAGGTGGGTATTATCCTCAAGCTTCCAGCCGTCAAGAGGAGTGTTTCTTTGGGTACCTGTTATATCGTCTATTGAATCATACACCTTGGTATCTTCAACATTAACGTTAGGTGTAGTCTTTGAACAGTATGGACAAAGGAGCCATGAAACACCGTTCTTATCGGGATTGGGAGCATAAACAACACCGTCAAGCTCCACGGGCTCGTAGAAGAGGTCCTCATTGGGAAGGTGATGCTCTGATTCGTCAAAACCATCATCCATTCTCTTCGCCCAATGGTTTATACAGAAATAACCGTTGTAATTTTTAAGATTATCTGAAGAGTTATAGGTTCCGTTTTTGCCGCCGCGTTCCCAATTTGATTCAGCATCGTAATCGGATTCGGGTGACTTATCCTTATAGTCCTCACCTTGCTCGTTTGCACGAGTACCTATCTCAAGAATTTTAAGGTTGGGAGAGGTAAAGTAGGAATAGTCGGTAGCAGGGTCTGCAACTGCTGCATTTCTGGGACTGTAGAGGTACATATTACCCGTTGCATCGCAATGGATGTTACTTCCCGTACCAACAGAAACGTAATAATCCTTACCTCTTGAAAGGGTGGTCTTGGTAATATCAAATTCAGTTGTGATAACCTTTTCCTCACGGGTGAGAGTTGCAGGGTCAAAGTAACTTACGCAAGCCTCCAAATATCTGTTATCATCAAATCTGAATGTAACGTCCATGTAGGTGTCATATCCGCTGTAATATTCGGGTATGGCAAGGGGAATATTGCCGAGAGTAGCACCAAATCTCCAATCGTATACTTTTTGGAGTGTATTATTGCTTATGTAGTAAACACCGATATAGTCGTAAAGATTATATCTGTTGCTGTAGTCACCGGAAGCGGGACAATATGAATCCGGGAACTTGGTAGACTCGGAGAAACAGTTACCGTTAGCAAAACCAACAACCAAGCCTTCGCTCATAAGGCCGCCTGTAACGGCAGGTCCGTATGCCTTACCCTGTGCTACAGAGAAGTTATTATAGTTTACCTGTCCTGTAATAGGATTGCTTGAAAACGTATAAGCAACGTAACCGGAACCTACAGCCATAGTACCGTTGGAAAAAAGATTTCCGGGGGTAGGAATATAGGCCTGCACCGTAGAATTCTCAGTACGGATAGAAAAACCGTCTATGTAGGTTTTATCCGCAGTATTTGAAATAAGTGTACGGTAGTTCTGGGGTAATGTAGAAAGACAATTTGCAATAAAACCGTTGCCGGCATCTCCATCGTTATTATAGTACGGATCACAAAGACCGCCTGTAATAGAACCTGAAGACACGTCAAAATAGGTGCCGAATTTATTTATACCTGAGGTATAGCTTTCTGCATAAAGATTTGCATTATATTCGGCATATGTGGAAACATTCCACTCTCCCTGTGTCTGTGTAGTTTGCACGCTTACAAGAAGAGGATTTCCACTCATAGAACCGCTCATAATAACGCCATTATTGGTATTATAAACGTCTGCCGAAACAGGAAGTTCCATTACCATCATGGGCATAACCATAACAACAATGAGCGCGAGAGATAAAATTCTCTTGATTTTTTTCAATTTGTTTGACCTCCTTATTAATTAGAATATGACCATTAAACCTAAAAAATATATATACAGATATTATATCTCCATTTTATGGTTTTGTCAATAAAATAGACATATTTTGAAAACAAAAAGGCAGATATTATTCTGCCTTTTTACTTATTTTACTTAAAGAGTTTTTTGTATATTTCTTTTATTTCCTCTGTGCTTATTTTATAAGGAGCATTTGCGTGGTTGCCGGCGCTCTTTATCTTTTCGGTAAACATTTCTATTTCATCATCACTTAAACGGATATCCACCTTTGAAAGGGCCGGTATACGGCAAGCAATCGTATCAATATCACACTCAAGACAAGCGGCAAATTCAGCTAACAATTTGCTTCCTATGCTATCCTTTTTTTGATACTCTATATATTCGCCGATAAAAGCTCCGCAGGCTCTGCCGTGGGCTATATCGTTATTGAAGGTAAGATTATACCCTAACGGATGCGGAAAAGCAGTACCTGTGGTGTTTATGGCAACACCGCCAAAGAAGGATGCATACATAAGCTTTGCGCGGGCATCAAAAGAAACCTCGCCCCCTTCAATTTCATCAAAAGAGTTCCATATATCCTTTGCTCCCGCAAGTGCAAATAACCTTGACACCTCTGTAGATTTGGGTGACATAAAGCTTTCAAAGCAATGGCAGAAAGCGTCAAGAGCAGTGCTCATAGTGTAATACGGAGAAAGCGAATAGGTATATTTGGGGTCAAGAAATGCATATTTGGGGTAAGAATAAGGAGAATTGAAGGTCTGTTTTTTATCCTCACCATCAAGGGAGAGTACAGAATAGGGATTGGCCTCACTGCCTGTGCCCGATGTAGTAGGCACCAACACCAAAGGAAGCGAGGGTGCAAGGCTTGCCACATCAAAAAGCTTTTCGGGAGATATAGTGGAATTTGCAGCAAAAGCGGCTATAGCCTTTGCGCAATCCATAGGAGAGCCACCGCCGATACCTATTACAAACTCCGCGTCAAAAGCTGCTGCAGCAATACCACCGTCATAAGCACAGCTTAAAAGGGGATTTTCCTTTACCTTATCGTATATGATATAATCTATCTTCATATCAGAAAGGGCATCTATAACGTCATCAAGGGCACCGCACTTAACGGCAGAGGACGCTCCTGTAACTATTATGCAACGCTTACCCAAATAAAGAAGTTCTTTGTTTTCGATTATGCAATTTTCTCCGCTAATAACCTTTGTGGGCATATAAAAATTAATATTCATATTATACTCCTTAAAATAATCAAAACAGACCGCTTGCGCGGTCTGTTAAATTAATTCTTATGCAGCCGCTTCTTCTTCAGCGAACTTGGCATCATGCCATGTGGTAAATCTGGGTCTGGGAGAGTTTTCGTAGTTAGACTCCATATGGTCCATTGCTCTTTCATCAGAAAGCTCATCGCCTATTTCGTCCATATATGAGATAATTGCATCGCCAGAACCGCTATAGGCCTCAAGAAGCTCGGTATACTCTTCGGAAAGTTCTACAACATCCTCTATAGCATCAACAAGCTCAAGCTTGCCTTCGCGCTTTTCTTCGGTAAATACAACCTCGCTGTAGAGAGCAGAGAAGCCAAGGTAAGGACTTGCTATGGCATTCTTGTTCATTTCCTTTGCAAGAGCCCAGTTATCTGCCGCAAGAGCACGCTCTTCTGCACTCATCTTATCGTTGGGATATGTAAGGAACTGGTTTCCGCAATGGATAGAATCCATTACATATTCATCACTGATAATGTTGATATATTTTTCTTCGCCTTCTTCAACTGCAGCCCACTCGTAATGCTCACCCTCAACGCCGTAGCGGAGAATGTTAACGAACTCGGTGTTTGTCTGAAGGTATGTAAGAACCTCCATGGTTCTTGTAAGGCTCTGAGTGTACTGGCTTACACAGAACATACCGTTATAAACGTTTTCGTTTGTAGCGATAGGTCTTCTGTATACTGCGCTGTAGTAGTTATCGGCATACTTTTCAACAGTAGCACTGCTACCGCGAACAAATGCACAAGCCGCATTGTTAAGGTTATCCACAGTTCCTTCTACTAAGCTTCCGTTGCTCTTCATAGTTTTGAGAGCAGCATATTCCTTCTGGTAGGTGCTGTCTGTAAGAAGGTTACCGGGAATCTTACGGTGATTCTGCTCAAGGGTGCTGTCTATAGAAGAACCGTAGAGTGAATCTTCACCGAAAAGTGTTATAGCATTAGGTTCAACGCCATAGGTATCAACAACTGTTGCTCCTGCAGCAAAATCACGAACCTTCTGGAGATTGTTAATGGTAGCTGCATCAACGCCCTTTGCATCAACAAGATCCTTTCTGAGAAGAACGTATTCATGCTCTGCTATGTAGTGGTTGTTTGCAACACCGTAAGGTATTTCTACGTTTGCGGTAAAATCAAATACTTTACCGGAATTAAGCAGTAAGGGATTAAGGTACTTTGTTATTATCTTGCTGTTACCTGCAAGCTCGGTAGTGATAGGCGCGATAGCACCCTCTGCCTTGAATTTGTTAAAGTTATCAACGTTATTTACAAGGAAGATATCTACCTGTGTGCCGTTTTCTGCAGGATAAACCTCCTGCTGCTGCACAACTACAACCTTCTTGGTTTCACCGTTTTTATCGGTTTCTACCTTAGGCTTGGTGGTTTCAAGAGTTTCACCGTTTGTAGTTATCTTTTCCTTTGTAGTTACTGTTTCGCCGTTTTCATCGGTTTCAACAACTTCTTCTTCAGGAACATAGTTTTCAGCGGCTGCCGCAAGGTCTTTTGCAAGAACCTCATCGTATTCATCAGCTGTAAACGTTCTAAGAATAACGTGGGTGTTAAAATCGTGCTCGGTTATTCTGTTAAGCTCATCCTCAACAGCCTGGCGAGCCTCTTCTGTAGTTTCCTCATCGGTGATGGTATAGAGAGTGATGGTAACGGGTGTTATATCACTTTTAGGCAACACTCTGGGATCATCGTTATTACATCCGGTAAGCAGGCTTACGGGAAGCACCATAACAAGTGCAAGAATAACGCTTAAAATTCTTTTCTTCATAATGATAAAGGTCCCCCTAATACATAACTATTTTTAGTTTACAGTATTTTCTTAAATTAGTCAAGGCAAATTTGTAAACAATACTGTTTTAATCAAGATAATCCCTAAGGCGCTTGGAACGGCTGGGGTGGCGAAGCTTACGCAAAGCCTTGGCCTCTATCTGTCTGATACGCTCACGGGTTATATTGAATTCTTTACCAACCTCTTCAAGAGTACGGGTACGACCGTCTTCAAGGCCAAAACGAAGCTTAAGCACCTGTTCCTCACGGGGTGAAAGGGTACGAAGAACCTCGCAAAGCTGCTCACGCAGAAGTGTATAGGATGCAGCCTCGGCAGGAGCGGGAGAATCATCATCGGGGATAAAGTCACCAAGGTGGCTATCCTCTTCCTCACCTATAGGAGTTTCAAGGGAAACGGGATCCTGCGCTATCTTCATTATTTCGCGTACCTTATCGGCGCTAACTTCCATAACCTCTGCAATTTCTTCTGCAGTAGCTTCTCTGCCAAGCTCCTGTAAAAGCTGGCGGGATATACGGGAAACCTTATGTATGGTTTCTACCATATGAACGGGTATACGGATTGTTCTTGCCTGGTCTGCTATAGAACGTGTTATTGCCTGGCGTATCCACCATGTAGCATAAGTGGAGAACTTGTAGCCCTTGCGGTAGTCAAACTTTTCAACCGCCTTCATAAGGCCAAGGTTTCCTTCCTGTATAAGGTCAAGGAAGAACATACCTTTACCTACGTAACGCTTTGCAATACTTACAACAAGACGGAGGTTTGCTTCCACAAGCTCGGTTTTTGCTCTTTCATCACCCTCGGTCATACGGCGGGCAAGCTCAAGCTCCTTCTCTGTTTCAAGCAGGGGCACCTTGCCTATTTCCTTGAGGTACATACGTACGGGGTCATCAATTGCAAGACCGTCCTGAGCAAGCATCTGCTCCATATCCTCAGCGCTCTCGTAACGCTCTACCTCATTTTCTATCTCTTCAAACTCATCACCGTTATCAAGATAGCCCTTAATTTCAACACCGGAAGCCTCTATCTGCTCATAGATTTTTTCCATCTGTTCAATATCATAGTCACACTCGTTAACAAGCGCTATAATATCGGAATTTGCGATGAAGCCCTTCTCCCTACCCTTTTCGATAAGGTCGTTTACGTCGTGCTTCTTTTCAGGCTTTTCGGCAGTTGTTTCTGCTTTAGCCTCGCCTGCTTCGGCAGTTTCTTCAACAGCCTTCTTTGTTTTTCTTGTTCTCTTAGGCTTTTGTGCCTTATTTTCAGAAGCTTCTTCCTCGATTGGGGTATCAACCACTTCTTCAATCTTT
>JAZOTL010000105.1:0-2904 GCA_045657645.1 Eubacteriales bacterium | reverse complement strand
ATCTTGCCTGCAAGTATAACGCCTGCACCGTCGGGTATAATAAGGTCTGCCCCGCAAACAATTTCTTTTGCCTTTTCGTCCTCAACGCAAAGCTGTGTTATCTCAGCGTTTGGGGTATGTATTATCTTTGCGCCGTCGTCTCTATTTAAGAAGGTAATGCACTTTTCAATAGCCTCGTTCATATCAACGTTGTCAAAAGGGACGCCTCGTATAGTTATCTTTTCCATAATTTCCTCTACATAAATTTGTTAGTTAAAGTATACTACATACGCTTTAAAATGTCAACTTTCTAATATATCTCTTGATAATTGCGTCGCTTTGTGCTATACTCACTTCGGTAGGTGATAATATGAAGCACGTAATGATATATTCCGACGGTGCCTGTAAAGGTAACCCCGGCCCCGGTGGATGGGGAAGTATTATTGTATATAACGGACATGAAAAGGAACTTTCCGGCGGGGAAGCGCAAACCACAAACAATCGTATGGAGCTTTCGGGAGCTATAGAAGCCCTCAAGGCGTTAAAAGAGCCCTGCAAGGTAACACTTACGAGTGACTCCAAATATCTTGTTGATGCTATCACCAAGGGCTGGGCGGTTGGCTGGCGCGCACGCGGTTGGAAAAAGCCTGATAAAAAGCCCGCTCTGAACGCCGATCTTTGGCAGGTTCTCTTGGAGCTGCTTGAAGTGCATCAAGTGGAGTTCGTTTGGGTCAAAGGCCACGCAGGTCATCCTTATAATGAACGCTGTGATGAGTTGGCTGTTGCCGAAAGTCAAAAGTATCAGTAAAAAAACCGTGTATCGGTTTTTTTCTGTTTTTTAGATAAATTTGTATAATTTTTTCAAAAGATTTTCCAAAAATATTGAAAATATAATTTCTTTGGTGTACAATACTATATTGGGTAATTAATTTTAAATGAGGACTATTAATGGATAGAAAAGTTTATGCAGATAATGCGGCGACTACACCTGTAGCGCCCGAAGTAATAGATGCGATGCTTCCTTATTTTAAGGAAACCTGGGGCAACCCCTCCAGCCTTTATTCTAAGGGTAGGGAGGCTAAAGCTGCTCTTGAGGATGCAAGAAACAGGATTGCGGGTATCTTGGGCTGTGAAGCCAAGGAGATCTACTTTACCTCCTGCGGTTCAGAGTCTGATAACTGGGCGATTAAGGGTGTTGCTCACGCAAGGCGTAAAAAGGGTAATCATATCGTTACCTCTGCTTACGAGCACCACGCTGTTACACATACACTTAAGGCTCTTAAAAAGGAAGGCTTTGAGATAACCTACGTAAAGCCCACTCCAGAGGGTGTTATTACTCCCGAAGCAATCGAGGAGGCGATCACCCCCGAAACTATCCTTATTAATGTAATGTATGCAAACAATGAGATAGGAACGGTTAATCCTATTAAGGAGATTGCAGAGGTTGCAAAGAAGCATAAGATAACTTTCTTTACTGATGGCGTTCAGGCTGTTGGTCATATTCCTGTAAACGTTTCAGAACTCGGCGTTGATATGCTTTCTTTCTCAGGCCATAAGTTTAACGCACCTAAGGGCGTAGGCGGCCTTTATATCAAAAAGGGAACTATAGTTGATAATTTCCTTGACGGTGGCGGACAGGAGCGTAACAAGCGCGGTGGAACCGAAAATCTTCCTTATATTATAGGAATGGCAAAAGCGCTGGAATTGGCGGTTGCGAAGTTTGGCGATAACGATAGGCTTGCGGCGATGCGTGACAGATTGACAGAGGGGTTGAAAAACATTCCTTATTCAGTAATAAACGGCACAAGTTCCTCAAAGCTTCCCGGTACCGTTAACGCGGCTTTTGAATTTGTCGAAGGTGAAAGCTTGCTCCTGTTGCTCGATATGGCGGGTATCAGCGCTTCAACAGGCTCTGCTTGTTCTTCCACCTCACTTGAACCTTCTCACGTGCTTCTCTCTATTGGTCTTCCTGTAGAGATAGCTCACGGTTCACTTAGATTTTCTCTCTCTCATGATAATACAGAGGAGGACGTTGATTATATTCTTGAAAAACTTCCTTCTATTATAGAAAGACTTAGAATGATGAGTCCGCTTTACGACGCGGCAGAAAGGAGATAATATGTATAGCGAAAAGGTTATGGATCATTTTGCTAATCCCAGAAACGTTGGCGAAATGGAAAACGCGGATGCGGTAGGCGAGGTTGGTAACGCAACCTGCGGCGATATAATGAGAATGTACCTTAAGATTGATAATAACGTTATTACCGACGTTAAGTTTAAAACCTTCGGTTGCGGCGCGGCTATAGCAACGTCATCTATGGCAACCGAACTTATAAAGGGGAAAACAGTGGAAGAGGCTCTTCAGCTTACCAATAAAGCAGTAGTTGAAGCTCTTGACGGTCTTCCTCCTCAAAAGGTGCACTGTAGTGTTCTTGCTGAAGAAGCTGTTAAGAAGGCTATTGCTAACTACTACGATAAAATGGGTATCGAACACAATCTGCACGCTCATTGCGATGGTTGCTGCGATTCCTGTTCACATCATCACGATCATTAAAAGGAGCCAAACGGCTCCTTTTCTTGTACCAAAGAGCCGTATGAGTGCTATTTGCACAATCGGTTGGCTGTGTTAGGGTGGGTTATAGACAATTGTCACAAAAGCGAAAAAAATCGAAAAAAGATGTTGACAAATGCGGCGTGTTTGTATATAATAATACCCGTTGCGTGTGTCGCATACAGGTTTCGAAAAGAAGTTGAAAAAAACTTCAAAAAAGTTTGAAAAAACTCTTGACAAACAAAAAGAGATGTGATATACTAACAAAGCTGCGCACGAGAGTGTGCGGAAGCGGTCCTTGAAAATTGAACAACAAAGAGAAGTACAAAGCACTGAAAAAGTGTGAAGGAAAATCTCGTCAAGCAAATCCTTTT
>JAZOTL010000104.1:0-2929 GCA_045657645.1 Eubacteriales bacterium | reverse complement strand
AATAAACACACACGGACCAATAGACGGTACTTCCATGGCTTTCGTTACAAAATCAGTCGTTGTACCTGCAACCTCTGACACAATTGAAACATTCTGCCCGGTAAAGGCATTAATAAAGGACGATTTCCCACTATTTACTTTTCCAAATATACCTATATGCAGTCTATCTGCACTTGGAGTTTGTTGTAAACTCATATCACATCCTCATTTTTAAAAACGAAAATCTCGTTTTCCTTCCTTAATATGTTCTATGTATTCTGTTGCAATTTGCTTCACTTTCGGATTGGTAACTTTATGAAGTTCCTCCTCGATTAATTTGGCACCAAGTTCTTTTGTTTCAACACTTGCGTAGTCTTCTAAATATTCTTTCAGTGTCATCAGTGCATTTGGGTGACAACAATTTAGAATCTGCATATTTTTGCAAAGGCTCATAAAACGGTCTCCCGTTCTTCCCTCGCGGTAGCAGGCTGTACAGAAGGAAGGAATATGCCCCGTCTGCATAAGCCAAGCTACCACCTCATCAAGAGTACGCTGATCGGATACGTCAAACTGCTCGGAATCATGAGGTCTTTCCTCCTCGGTATAACCGCCCACAGAGGTACGGGAAGCACCGCTTATCTGGGAAATACCCATATTGAGCGCCTTTCCTCTTACCTCCTCGGATTCACGGGTTGAAATTATCATACCTGTATACGGAACTGCAAGTCTGATACAAGCAATTATTTTAAGGAAGGTTTCATCGGGTATAGAATTATCAAAAACATTGGGATCAATATCATCGGCGCGCTTAATACGGGGCACGCTTATGGTATGGGGGCCAACACCGTGAACTGCCTCAAGGTGCTCGGCGTGCATAATAAGGCCTGCAAACTCGTACTTATAAAGCTCAAGTCCAAAGAGTACACCAAGTCCTACGTCATCTATGCCGCCTTCCATAGCTCTGTCCATTGCCTCTGTATGATAAGCATAGTTATGCTTGGGGCCTGTGGGATGAAGCTTTTCATAGCTTTCCTTATGATAGGTTTCCTGGAAGAGTATATAAGTACCTATACCTGCATCCTTAAGCTTGCGGTAGTTTTCCACGGTAGTTGCAGCAATGTTTACGTTAACACGGCGTATTGCACCGTTTTTGTGGTTTACCTTGTAAATAGTGTCTATACACTCAAGAATATACTCTATGGGGTTGTTTATAGGGTCTTCACCCGCCTCTATTGCAAGGCGCTTGTGACCCATATCCTGGAGCGCGATTACCTCGTTGCGCACCTCTTCCTGTGTAAGCTTTTTTCTTGCTATATGCTTATTCTTTAAATGGTAGGGGCAGTATACACAGCCGTTAACACAGTAGTTTGAAAGATAGAGAGGCGCAAACATAACTATTCTGTTACCGTAAAACGCAAGCTTTATCTCTTCGGCTATTCTGCAAATCTCCTCTACCTTTTCGGGAATTTCGCAGGCAAGCAGAACAGAAGCCTCACGATGGGTAAGACCGCTGCATACCGTACCGTTACCCGTCTTTTTAGGTCTTGCTTTTTCAAGGATAGCATCAATAAGCTCTATATTATTCTTATTTTCTTCTGCATATTTAAGGGTATCAAGAATTTCTGCGTCATTGATAAATTCTTCTGCTTTTAATGATTTAGGATCAAATTTTGCCATAACTGTTTCCTCTATTCCGTTATATATTATTTTCTTTAATAATATCGCCTCTTGCAACTACAAGCTCGTACCCGATACTTTTAATGCGGGCAGCAAGGCACTCGTTACATTGGGCTGATTCCTCACCTGTGCATATTTTGTTGTCGTAAAGCTCGTATTTTTTGCGTACCGCCACAGGCGAAAGGTTGGGCATCACCACGTTTGCCCCCGCAAGTATTCCCTTTTCCCTACCCTTATCATCAAGGGTGCCAAGAGCGGTTGTTGCAGGCAAAAGCACGGTAGGGCAAATGAGCCTTATTATTGACAACAGATAGCAGGTAAGCTCAACACTGCCCGCGCTGTATTCGGCAAAGGGCGTTTGATTGTGGGGTATAAATGGGCCTATACCGCACATATCGGGCCTAAATTCTTCGATAAATTTTAAATCCTTTGCAAGGCAATCATTTGTTTGGTAAGGCGAGCCAACCATAAAGCCGCATCCTACCTGAAAGCCAAGCGTCCTTAAGCTTTTTAAACACTCAAAACGCTTGTTATAAGACATTTCTTCGGGATGGAGCTTTTCATAGTGCTCCTTATCCGCCGTTTCGTGTCGCAAAAGGTATCTATCCGCCCCCGCCTGCCGAAGGCTTTTGTAGCTTTCATAACTGCGCTCTCCCATAGAGAGTGTGACTGCCGCATCGGGATAAAGTTTTTTAATACTTCTTACAATTTCACACAATACTTCATCTGTGTAATAGGGATCCTCTCCGCCCTGCAAAACAAAGGTGCGAAAGCCAAGGCTGTACCCTTCCTTTGCCGCCGAAAGGATATCTTCCTTTGTGAGCCTATATCTGTCACAGCTTGTATTACTGCGCCTTATACCGCAATACAAGCAATCGTTTTTACATATATTACTTATCTCGATAAGTCCTCTTTTATATACCGCATTGCCGTATATGCTTTTTCTAAGGCACACAGCCCGCCCTGCGGCACATTCAGCATTTTCAGGACTATAAAGCTCTATAAGCTCTTTGTATTCTGCAATGTCAAGAGTGTGACTACCTTCCAGCTTATCAATTAAATATAAAAATCTTTTATCCATTTGTTATCATATTGGAATAGGCGGTTTTAACGCTTATCCCGTCTATCCTTCCTATTTTACCGGTAAGGGTGGCAATAGTATCCTGGGGAGCATCTATTGCGATACTTATAATATTAACCTTCTTTTCCCTGTAGGGTATTCCCATCCTGCCGATGATAAATTCTGCATAATCGTGCAGAAGAGCATTAAGCT
>JAZOTL010000103.1:0-9047 GCA_045657645.1 Eubacteriales bacterium | reverse complement strand
GATACAGCCGCCCACACACGCCATACCCTCAATAAAGTTGGCGTCGAGAACGTTTTTGCTCTTTTTGAGAAGAGCCATCTTGCAGGCTTCTATACCGTCGCAGGGGATAGCCTTAAGGTCAAAATCGATATTTTGTTCCTTCAAGCCCTGAGCCACCGCATCGGACAAACCGCCCGAACGGGCAAATATTCTGCCAAAGTAGGAAGCGTTATCCAAAACGTCCTCTGCAAGTGCGGTTATATCTATATCCTTACTGTCGTAAAGGGCTTGCAGTTCCTCAAAGGTCAGGACGGCATCCACGTAATCCTTAACCTCATCAAGCTGAGCTTCTGCCTTCTTTGCGGTACAGGGGCCAAAGAACACTATTTTTGCGTTCTTATCGGTATCCTTAATGTACTTTGCAAGGGTAGCCATAGGGGAAAGGTTGTGGGATATGTACTTAACAAGGTCGGGGAATGCGGATTTAACGTAGCTTACGAATGCAGGACAGCAGGAGCTTGTTAAAAATCCCTTTTCGGCAAGCTCTCTTGACTCTGCCTGTGCTACCATATCTGCACCCAGAGCCGCTTCAATTACGGTGTAGAAGCCGAGCTCCTTAAGTCCGGTTATAACCTGACCCAGCTTTGCATAGGTAAACTGGCTGGAAATAGAGGGCGCAACAAGAGCGTAAACCTTGTAGTTTTTGTTTCCTTCGCTCTTCTTTATAAGGTCTACGGCGTCAAGGATAAAGGACTTATCCATAATAGCGCCGAAGGGACACTGATATACGCAGGCGCCACAGCTTGTGCATTTTTCGTTATCTATAACTGCGGCGTGGGTATCGTTAAAGGAAATAGCCTTTATTTTACAAGCGTTCTGGCAGGGGCGCTTGCGGTTTACTATTGCCGCATAGGGGCAAACCTTTGCGCACTGGCCGCATTCCACACATTTTGATTTATCTATGTGTGCCACGTGGTTTTGGTCAAAGGAGATAGCTCCTCTTTTGCACACCGCTTCGCATCTGTGAGCAAGGCATCCTCTGCAGGAGGTTGTTACCTCGTAGCCTGCGGCGGGGCAGTCATCACAGGCAATATCTATTACCTGAATAACGTTTTTGTTTTCGGGATCCCCACCCATAGCCAGCTTTACACGTTCTGCAAGTATTGCACGTTCCTTGTATACGCAGCAACGCATTGTGGGGGTTTTTCCGGGGATTATGGTCTTGGGAATGTCAAGAACGTTTTCAAGCAGAGCGTCCTTCCACGCAAGCCTTGCAACCTCCCGTAACACCTTGTATTTAAGGTGCTGTACTTTTGTATCAAATACTTTCATTTATTATCACCTTGTAATTAAAGTCCCGAGCTTCTGATAATTTCCTTCAGCGCCTCGGAGGAAGCGTAAAGTCTTCTCATTTCATCATCGGAAAGCTTTTGAGTAACTATAGACTTAACACCTGTGGAGTCGACCACCGCAAGGGAGCTTAAGCAAACGTCCTTCAAGCCGTATTCGCCATCGTGGAGGCTTGAAACGGTCAAAAGGCTTCCTGCATCACCGCTTATGGTTTTTACAATATGCATACAGGAGGTTGCAACACCGTATACGGTACAGCCCTTACGCTCTATGATCTTACCGCCGGACTTCTTAACGTAGGTTTCAACTTCCTCGTGGGTGTATTCGTTGTTAAGGCAGTATTCGTTTGCAAGGGCGCCTCTGTACTCGTCAAGAGGCACGCCTGCGATGGTTGCGGTAGACCAGGCAATAAAGGAGCTTTCGCCGTGCTCACCAAGCACGTTTGCGTGAACCTGCTTTTTATTTACGTTGTAAATTTCAGCAAGGCGGGTTCTTAATCTTATGGTATCAAGCACGGTACCCGAACCAAATACCCGGCTCTTGGGCAGGCCTGTATATTTAAGGAATGCGTAGGTCAAAATGTCAACGGGGTTTGCAACAAGTAAGTACAGGGCGTTGGGAGCATACTTGGTTATTTTATCCGCAATGCTCTTGATTATAGCAACGTTTGTTTGAACAAGGTCTAATCTTGTTTGCCCGGGCTTTCTGCCCACACCGCTTGTAATAATTACAAAATCAGAGCCTTCGGCATCTCTGTAATCACCTGCATAAACGTTGCAGTTTTCCAAGAAGGGTGTTGCCTGCTTGATATCAAGGGCTTCCCCCAATGCTTTATCTGTATTTACGTCTATAAGCACAACCTCGGAAGCGGCATCCCGTGCAAGCAGGGAGTATGCGGTGGTAGCACCTACGGAGCCGGCTCCGATTATAGTAACCTTTGTTTTCATAACGTTTCTCCTTAAAAATAACTTACTTTTATTCTTTTACCCATCTGCCTAAGGCACTTTGAAAGCTCTTCAACCAAATTCATTTTAATGCTGAAGTTTATGGGTAGGTCGGGGTTCTGGTGCGCGGGGTTTATGGCACGTCCTACGTAGAAGTTTATATCGGTTGCTTCCTCAAACAGCAGTCTGCATATTAAGGAGGCTCCGTCCTGCTTGTAGTTCCAGTGGGCGTACAGCAGGTTATCTCCAAGATAGTCCTTTGCGTACTCTAAAACTCTGTTTACCGTGATAACACCTTCGGTAACCAGATCAACACCCTCCAGCTTTGCTATAGGGGGGATATCCGATTGCTCAAAGCTAAGGGTTGCCTGAAGGGGCTTTCCTAAATACTTTGCCGCAATGGAGGAGGTGGTACCGCCGCAGATGATATGCTTGCCTTCCTTTGAGAAGAACAGGGACATCATTCTGTCGCAGTCATCACGCTTGGAGGGAGGGCCAAAGAGTATGTTCATAGGCTCTCTTTTTCTTATCTTTACAATACAGGCCGTGGCATCGTCCCCAGGCTTGTAGCCGTAAAGCTTATCACATTCATCTATCAGAATGGTGGAAAGATTTTTGGCGGTAAGCCCCGTTACAGACATAGTTTCCATAAAATCTATTATCTCTTCACGCTTCCAGCCAAAGTTATACGCCATTCCGATACCTGCATGGGGGCAACCGTCACTCATTGCAATGAAGATATCGCCTTCCTGCAAACGAATGGTGGATTTGTATATCTTTTTGCCCTCAATGTTCATTTCGGTTTTGGGGTAATCGTAGTTTATATTATCACGAAGCACGATCACCTGGGGATTATCGTATTGGATAATTTCCGCGGTTTCGTTGTTGATAATGTGCATAATGGTAAAGGTTGAATATGCAACACCGCGCAGGGAGCAAACGGGCAGGGTTGCCGCAATGGTGGATACACACTCTTCAATAGGAAGACCCGAAGCCATCATTGTGGAAATTATCTTTGAGGTAAGGGTGGAAAGGATGCTTGCCTTAACACCGCTACCAAGGCCGTCTGCCAGAACGATAACCGTTGAATCCTCGCTCTGCTCGATTATATCTACGTGGTCACCGCAGAGCTGTTCACCGTAATGGTTAATGCTTTTCCAGCCGATATCGGCACACAAATCATTCATCCTGTATCGACTCCTTCAGCTTTGCAAGAGCAATTTTGGTTTCTGCCGCGGTTTCGCCAAGCAGGGAGGCTATCTCCTGAACTATACGCATCTGCTTGTCAACAACCTTATCGGCAACCTCAACGGTTTGTCTTGAAATGCTTTCCTTCTTTTCGCGCTCTGCCTGCTCGTTGGTAATATCACGCATAATGCCTATAATCAGGTGAGAATCCTTATCGTATATAACCGATTGGTCTATATAACGCTTATATTCCGCAAGGTATACCTTTTTGTTTTTGATGGGCATACCCGTGGTTTTAACCTCCATAAAGTCGCTTGGGTCCATAATGCGCACTACCAAATCACCAAGCACGTCGCTGCTTGCGCGGATGTTCATTATATTCCTTGCGGCTTCGTTTATTTGCTGAACCTCAAGCTCCTCGTTGAGAACTATAAGGCCGTTGGGGGTGTTTTTAACTATAGTATCGGAGAAGCTTTCTGCCTTGTCTTTAAGGAAGGGCAAGCACATAGATATTTCTGCCTTGCCTTGGCAGATGGCAATAGCCTTTTCGCGGCAGGTGTTGTATCCGCAAGAACCGCAGTTCAACTCGTCTGCAGGCTTAAACTTACCCATCTGGCGCAGCACGCTGCAAATTTCAATTTCAGAGGGGGGCTGCAGCTTGTGCTCTATGTAAGAGAACTGCTTCTGCAGATCGTCTATTGCGGGCTGCTGAACCTCAAAGTCCTTTGTGCCTGCGTAGTTGGATATGGTTATAAAGTCCTTTATAGGGGCAGACTTGTGGTACTTTTCCATAACGGGGCCGCCTATACAGCTGCCCGTACAAGCCGACATTTCAATAAAGCACTTGTGTATCTTTCCGCTTTCAATATCCTTTAAGGCATTAATGCAGTTTTCCACGCCGTCCAGCGCTATGTAGGTATAGCCGGGGGCATCCTGTGCCATTGTTTTAAGAACTCCTCCCGTGGTGGGGAAAAATCTTGCGCGGCTGTTTTCGTTTGCGTCTATATCTTTTTCAAGCTCGATATTTTCTTCCTTTAACCAGCGTGTAAGCTCCTCAAAGGTAAGAACGGCATCAACTATGCCCTCGTAATATTCCGCCTCGTCCTTTTTTGCAACACAGGGACCTATAAATACCGTCTTTGCATCGGGTATTCGCTTTTTGATATCCTGACAATGGGCCTGCATGGGGGACATAACGGGAGCAAGATATTCAAGCTCTGCGGGGAAATATTTCTGTATAAGCAGATTTATTGAATGACAGCAGGAGGAAATGATAATATCGTGATCGTCCTCGCGCAGCATTCTTTCGTATTCGTTTTTAACCATAGTGGCACCTATGGCAGTTTCCTCAACGTCGAAAAAGCCCAGCTTTTTAAGGGCCTCGCGTAAGGAATTGATACCAACTCCCTCGTAGTTTGCCACAAAGGAAGGGGCCATACTTACAACAACGGGGTTGCCGCTTTGTAAAAGTACCTTTACCTTTTCGGTTTCGTCAACGGTCTGCTTTGCGTTCTGGGGGCATACAACAAAGCACTGTCCGCACAGGATACATTCGTTTCCTATAATATGTGCCTGATTGCCCGAAAAACGGATAGACTTAACGGGGCAGTGACGAATACATTTATAACAGTTTTTGCAGTTTGATTTTTTTAATGTTAAGCAGTTTGGCATACTATTTACTACCTCTCATTTTCTATTACCGCCAGTACCTTATCCTTGAAAAACTCATTAAAATTTTCGCGGGTAACGCCTGTGTGAACTTCATCGTCTACCTGAACGGTTACACCAACGCGGTTGCATTTTCCTGTACAAAAACAACCTGCAAGGGTTATTTCTTCTTCAAGCTTGTGCTCGCTTATGGCTTTTGTAAGCAGTTCCACAATTTCGGGGGAGCCCTTTATGTGGCAGGAGCTGCCCACGCAAATCTGAATGATCATCGCTTATTACACCTTTGCTAAAACTTCTTTTTCAAAAAATTCCTTAACTGTATCGGGGGAAACAGAATGGAAAGCGTCATCTACGTTTACGCATACGCCCTGCTGGCACTGGCCCAGGCAAAATGTGCCGCCAAGCTCAACCTTGTCTGCGATAGAATTTTCGTTAATAAGGGTCTGGAGCTGTTCAACTACCTGGCGGGAACCTTTGATGTGGCAAGAACTACCGATGCATACTGTGATTTTCATAGAAATTTCCTTTCTTATTTGGACTTTTTGCGCTGTTTTTGCCGCAAAATGCCTCATTTTAATTTATATCGTGATTTTTTTAACATTTTATCATATTTTTAAGTTTTTATCAAGTACCAAACGTATAATAATAAATATGTAATGAATTTCAATTTAAAGTACAAAAAAGGCTTCCCGAGAAGGAAGCCTTTTTATTATTGAATAGCTTCAAGGATTTGCGCTGCGTTTGTATCGGGCTTAACCTTGGGCATAATATTTTCAATATTGCCCTGTTCATCAATAATGAAGGTGGTACGCACAACCCCCATACTCACCTTGCCGCACATCTTCTTTTCCTGCCACACGTCATAAGCCTTTATGGCAGTAAGCTCGGGGTCGGAAAGCAGAACAAAGGGCAGAGAGTGCTTTTCGGCAAATTTAATATGGGAAGCAACGCTGTCCTTGCTGATACCTATTACCTCTATATTCCTGTTTTGGAACTCCCCGTAAAGTCCCGCAAAGGCACAGGCCTGTCTTGTACAGCCGGGAGTGTTGTCCTTGGGGTAAAAATAAAGTACTACCTTTTTGCCCAAAAAGTTGGAGAGAGAAATTTCTTCTCCGTTTTTATCCTTTAAAGTAAAATCCGGGGCGCGATCGCCTATTTTAAGCATAATAATTCTCCTTTTATACCATTTTTTGTGAATAGGGCAGGGTCATCGTTTGTAATTATGGGATGCTAATTTATTATATCATACAAATAAACGTAACACAACCTAAATTTCCGTATAAAGTTGCGACATAATACATACCATTTTAACAACACATTTTATAGGCGGTATATTATGAAACGAAATTTTTTCCTCTGGCAGTTTGCAGGCTTTGCCCTGACCTCGCTTGGGGGCACGCTGTTACATTTTTTGTACGATTGGAGCAACCAAAGCATTTTTATTGCTCCCTTTTCCGGCGTAAACGAATCAACCTGGGAGCATATGAAGTTGCTCTATTTTCCCCTGTTTATATTTGCTCTTGTACAGAGAAGATTTTTCAGGGAATACAAGGGCTTTTGGTGTATAAAGCTAAAGGGAACACTTGCAGGACTTGCCCTTATACCACTCCTTTTTTACACCTATAACGGTGTGATCGGCCCATCCCCCGATTGGGTCAATATTACTATATTTTTTGTTTCCTGCGCCGCTGCCTTCATACTTGAAGCAAAACTTTTTAAAAAAGATCCCTATCGTTGTAAAATGCCCGTCCTCGCTTTTGCCTTCCTCTGCCTTATAGGAATATTGTTTGTGATATTCACCTTTTTAACACCTGAAATTGCAATCTTCCGCGACCCCGCTTTTTGAAAAAGCGGAGAAAAAAACAGCACCACAAAGAGCTTCCCTTCTCCTTGTGATGCTGTTTTTTTGAAATTAATACAGGCAATGCCTATGTACTTTCACTTTTGCGCTTCCGCTTTGACCTCGCCTGCGCCTGATGCGCAAACAAACGGAATTCCAAAATAAAAAGTGATATTCCAAAACCACAATATATTGTGGACTGTTCAATACCGTAAACTATTATATAGGGGTTTTTGCCATTTGTCAACAGGATTTTTCAGGTAATATGAGGAAATTTTTAAAATTAATATTTTGTTAACAATTACCTCTTTTTTCGGGTTAAAATTTTCAATTTGTTAGCAAGTTTATGCCCTGTTTGTGGTATTATTATATCGAATAAGATTTTTTGTAAGCATAGCAAGGGGAGGCATAACAAGCATCCCCAAAACTCCGAAAAGTCGGTAACCGAAATACATTGAAAAAAGGGTCAAAAGCGGGTGCAAGCCTATACACTTACCCACTATCCGCGGCTCTATTATCTCCCTTATAATGCTTATAACTCCAAAAAGCACAAGCAGACCTGTGCCCAGAGAATTATTGCCGATGAGTATCTCTATTACTCCCCAGGGCACAAGCACAAGCCCCGTACCTATAACGGGGAGCATATCAAGAAAGGCAATAACAAGGGAGAGCACAAAGGCATACTCTACACGCAGTACAAGAAAACCGCAAAAAAGCTCGGCAGTGGTTACAAGCATAATGGTCATATATGCCTTAAAATAGTCGGCGGCAGACCTTTTCACCCCTACAAACATTTTCCTTATACGGTTGCCCAATTTATCGGGGAGATGTGACAGGGCGGCGCGGTTTATATTTTTAAAATCCATTGCAAAGTAAAAGGTTGCAATAACGTACACTATGCAAAAAAGCCCCACATCGGGGAAAACAGCAAGCAAAGAAGCAATAAAGCCTGCAATATAAGAGGTCAGGTTCCCCAAAAAGCCCTTTACAACCTCAAAAACCGAATTTTCATCGGTGTATTTACCAAGGGTGGGAAAACGCTTTTTCCAGTCTTCAAGCAGACCGGACATTGCTTCAATGACCTTTTCGCTGCTTTTGCCCAAGGTATCAACTATGTTTGCCGCTTCGTATATAAGGCGGTTAATTACCATTATAATAAGAGCAAGAAACACGGCAAGCACCGTAAAGGTAACAAGAAAACTGAGAACACGGTGAAAACGCCCCACCCGCTCACCAAGCTGTTTTATGGGGCCCTGCAACAAAAAAGCGGTAATCCAAGCGGCAAAAAAGGGCAGCAACACAGAAAAGAGCTTTGAAAAGAACACCCATACCAAAAGGGCGCCAATAAGGGCATAACAGGTAATAACCAGTATTTTTGCCCACTTCTGACTTGGAAGAAACTCCATTTTATCACCGCCTCTCTATTGTATTATATATACATACACATATATTAATTCACCAAAAAGAAAGGAAACACTATGAAAAAGCTTACTGCATTTTTACTTTGTGCTATTATGCTTTTTTCCTTTGCAGCCTGCAAGGATGAAAAGGTAGCGCAAGGGGCAGACCCTGCCGAATATCTTGATATGGCAAGCGAGGAAGCCACCCATATTGCCGTAATTGAACTGAAAAACGGCAATACAATAGCTTTGGAGCTTTACGGCAACACAGCACCAATAACCGTTACAAATTTCAACTCCCTTGTTGAAGAAAACTTCTATGACGGCCTTATCTTCCACCGTGTTATAGAAAACTTTATGATACAGGGCGGAGACCCCGAGGGCAACGGCACAGGCGGCTCGGATAAAGAGATCATAGGTGAATTTGCCGCAAACGGAATTCAAAACGATATTTCCCACGATAGAGGAGTTATCTCTATGGCGCGATCAAACGATCCCAACAGCGCATCCTCCCAGTTCTTTATCTGCCATAAGGATTCTCCCCATCTTAACGGCAGCTACGCAGCCTTTGGCCGTGTTATTGCAGGTATGGAAACGGTAGATGAAATTGCAGTTGTTGAAACCGATATGAATGACAAGCCTTTAAAGTCGGATCGTAGCCATGTCGTTCTGTGAGCC
>JAZOTL010000102.1:0-6567 GCA_045657645.1 Eubacteriales bacterium | reverse complement strand
GTCATAGGCAATATCTGAATTGCCGCACTTGTGAGCTGCATATCATCTCTCCTTTGTGTTTTTATTTTAAAGGTACCTTTTGAAAACAAGAAAGCAAGGCACCAAAACTAAAAAAGGGAACTTCCGAAAACGGAAATTCCCTTGAAATAGCAAATACCTATTTCCCTACGCCGGCATTATCCGGATCAGGTTATGGGTCCCGAACATAGTTCGATCTCAGCCAAACAGCTCCCCGTTTTCAAGTGCATTATACACCTATATTTTTCTTTTGTCAAGCATTAATAATTATGGCTACAAATTTAAGGTCTTGCTCTCCTATGTTTTCAAGGGCGTGCCCGGATCCTTCGGGGCAGTATACAACATCTCCTGCGCAAACCTCGTACTTATCGTTATTATCTGTATAGATACCCTTACCGGATATTATAAAATAGGTTTCGCTTTCTCCCTCGTGGGTATGATAGCCAAGACTGCAATCCTTTTCAAGGGTTATTTCCGAAAACATTTTTATGCCTTCACCCATTTCGTTTGCTGTAAGTATTGAGTTGGAAATAAGATGCCCCTTACCTCCAAATCGCTTTTCCATTATCTTTTGTGTTCTTTCTATTTTCATTGTGGTTCTCCTTTTTAATATAAAATCTTTCTTAGGTTCGGGCCCTGTGTTTACAGTTGTATAAGGCTCGATTTTGCCCGCGGGTGCTACCCGCTTTTCTATATTCTATCACGAAATATAGTTTATGTAAATATTATTGCAATAATAATCATAAACCCCCTTGACAAACTTCTAAAAGAGTGATACAATACACCCATACTTTAACAAAGTAAAGTGATAAAACGATAAAATATTTAAGGAGAAATAACAATGAAGAAGATTTTAGCACTTGTACTTGCTTGTATGATGCTTGTATGCGTTTTTGCAGGCTGTGAAAAGAAGGAACAGTCCGACCTTGAGTACGTTAAGGATAACGGAAAACTTGTAGTTGGTATTACCGACTTTGCACCTATGGATTTTGAAGATGCAAACGGCGAATGGATCGGCTTTGATGCTGATATGGCAAAAGCATTTGCAGAGAGCCTTGGTGTTGACGTAGAGTTTGTTGAAATTGATTGGGACAACAAGATAATGGAGCTTGACGGCAAGAGCATTGACTGTGTATGGAACGGTATGACCCTTACCGATGAGGTTAAGGCGGCTATGTC
This sequence comes from Eubacteriales bacterium, assembly GCA_045657645.1. Taxonomy (GTDB): domain Bacteria; phylum Bacillota; class Clostridia; order Oscillospirales; family CAG-272; genus RGIG7300. The sequence goes on along the minus strand of JAZOTL010000102.1, from coordinate 5,370 downwards.
TACATCCAATCCCTACTGCAACAATGCACAGGTTGTTATAGTTTCTATTGACGTTGCTGAAAATTACAAGACCGCAGCTGATTGCAAGGAACTTCAGTTTGCTGTAGAGGCAGGTTCTGCAGGTGAGGATATGGCTGAGGCAAATGATTTCAACTTCACAGCAGTTAAGGACCAGGCTACTGCACTTATGGAAGTTGCGGCTGGTACTTGCGATGCCGCTATAATCGACTCTCTTATGGCAGCTGCTATGGTAGGCCCCGGCACAGGTTATGAAGATCTTACATATACAGTTGCTCTTAACTCCGAAGAATACGGTGTTGGTTTCCGTAAGGATTCCGACCTTACCGAAAAGCTTAACGAGTTCTTCAAGGCATCTCTTGAGGATGGCTCAATGGAAAAGGTTGCTGAAAAGTACGGCGTACAGGCAGCTCTTGTAAAATAACTTAAATATAATATTACTATTATAGGAAACAGAGGGTGCAGGGCACTCTCTGTTTCGGCGTGCAAAGGATTATATAATGAATCTTTCTAATATCATAGAACAATTTCCTATAGTTTTTCAGTCATTAAACGTAGGTTTTTTGCAAACTCTTAAGCTTTTTGCCGTAACACTTATCGGCGCAATACCCCTGGGACTTATAATTTCCTTCGGCAGTATGTCAAGCTTTAAACCCCTGGCACTTTTAACAAAGCTTTTGATATGGATAATACGCGGTACTCCCCTTATGATTCAGCTGCTAATCATTTATTATTTCCCGGGATTGGTGCTTAAAAATCCTATCTGGGGAAGCGGTGAAAGCGGCAGATTTCTTGCGGCGGCGGTAAGCTTTATATTAAATTACGCCTGCTATTTTGCAGAAATTTACCGTGGCGGTATACAGGGTGTTCCTCGCGGACAGCAAGAAGCAGGTCAGGTGCTTGGTATGTCTAAATCACAGGTTTTCTTCCGTGTTACCCTGCTGCAAATGATAAAGCGTATAGTACCCCCTATGTCTAATGAAATAATTACCCTTGTTAAGGATACCTCTCTTGCCCGTATAATTGCTCTGCAGGAGATCATCTGGGCAGGTCAGGCGTTTATGAAGGGGTCACAGGGTATATCAGGTCAGATATGGCCGCTGTTCTTTACAGGTGTTTATTATCTTATTTTCAGCGGTGTTCTCACCATACTCTTCAACCGTCTTGAAAAGAAACTTGATTATTTCAGAGGTTAATTATGGCAGTACTTGATGTTAAAAATATACATAAAAATTTTGGTGCTGTAAAGGTACTTAAAGGAATAGATTTTGAGCTTGAAGAAGGTAAGGTTATATCTATTATCGGTTCTTCCGGAAGCGGTAAAACCACTTTGTTAAGATGTATTACAGGGCTTGAAACCGCAGATACGGGTGTTATCAGTGTTGGTGGCAAGGTTATATTTGATGCTTCTTCAAAGGAAAAACTCAGCCGTGCTCAAAAGCGTGAAAATCAGCTTGCAACAGGCCTTGTGTTCCAATCCTTTAATCTGTTTCCTCAATATACGGTATTGAAAAACGTTACTCTTGCAAAGGAGCTTATAGTTAAAGAGGAGCTTAAAAAGAAAAAGGCTTCACATGCTGAAAAAGCCGAGGCTTTTAGTGCAATAGAGCAGGAAGCAAAAAGTATTATAGCAAGCGTTGGTCTTTCGGAAAAAATGAATTCCTATCCCTGTCAGCTTTCGGGTGGTCAGCAACAGCGTGTGGCTATAGCAAGAGCCTTGATACTTTCTCCCAAGGTGCTTTGCTTTGACGAGCCTACATCTGCACTTGACCCTGAAATTACAGGTGAGGTTTTGAGAGTAATCGGCGAGCTTGCTAAAGAGGGAAGAACAATGCTTATTGTTACCCACGAAATGGGCTTTGCAAAAGAGGTTTCCGATAAAGTAATATTTATGGATAACGGAGTTATTGCCGAAGAAGGTGAGCCCGATGAACTGTTTTGTAATCCCAAAACAGAGCGTCTGCGTGAGTTTCTTGGTGCTATGTTGAAGGCTTAATTATGAAATATACTACATTTTTGTTTGATAATGACGATACCATTCTTGATTTTAAAAAATGTGAATGGGAAGCCGTGCGCGAGGTATTTAAGCGTAACGGGGTTGCATACGATGACGCAACAATACAGCGTTACAGTATAATAAATGACCGTTATTGGAAGTTATCGGAACGCGGGGAAATAACGGTAGACGAGCTTACCACCAAGCGTTTTACCACTCTTTTAGAGGAGCTTGGCAGAGGTGACGTGGATGGTTCTGCCTTGAATTTGGATTACCGCGAAACCCTTGCAAATTATGCATATCCCGTAGAGGGCATGATTGAATTTATAAAGGAACTCAGTGAATACGGCGAGGTTGATATTATAACAAACGGTATTCCAAAGGTTCAACGTTCAAGGCTTGCAATTGCGGGTATTGATAAGATCGTTGCACATATCTTTATATCGGGCGAAATAGGTATAAATAAGCCTGCAAAAGAATATTTTGACCACGTTCTTGCAAATATTGCGGAAAAGGATAAGGAAAAGATAGTTGTTATCGGTGATTCCCTTACCTCTGATATCAAGGGGGCAAACAACAGCGGGCTTGACTGTGTTTGGTTTAACCCTAAAAAACACGAAAATTCGGGAATTGCTGAACCCACATATATTGTCAACAATATCGATCAATTAAGAGAAATACTATTTAAATAAAAAATGAACTGCAATAGCAGTTCATTTTTTTATTTAAAAAACTTAAATCTGTGACGTAGCTTATATACGTAATAAGTAATAAGCCTTGTAAGGGCAATATCATATAACAGAAAGGCGATATTGCACAAGATTATCATTAAGGGGATAAGAGGGATTTCGGATGTATTTATGCCGATAATATATAGGGATGCGTACAGTATTACGGCAAGGGAGATATTGAGGGTAATAAATTTGAAAATCCAGCAGAAAACGCCTTTGTAATTTGCCTCAAAATATCTTTTTAAGATAGGGTAAAAGCCGCAAAAAAGCGCAAACACAACAGCACCGAATTTGTTTGGTAAAAGTAGCAGGGAAAGTATAGTTGCTCCCAAATACACCATAAATGCTGCCCCGGCGCTTATCTCTAAAACCACAAGTGTGATAATCATAGAGCCTATAGCGGCAACGCTTATATCCAGAACTTCTATTACCGAGCCTACAAACAGTATTACAACACAAAGGGCGCAAAGCAGAGCGCACAATGCTGTGCGACGTGTCTTGTTATTTTTCATATCAGCAGCAAGCTATAAGGTCTCCGCCCATACAGTCGCAACAACAGTCAGCGCAAATAAGGGCAGAACAAATATCACAACCTGTAGATGGTGCTTGTGGGGAAGTGTTGTATCCGCCTGTGCGGAATCCTCTTGCCGCACTCTGCACGTTGTTAAGGGCGCGTCTGTATTCCATATTTTGCGGATCCATTACGCAGGCTCTTTGGAAATAATTCTGTGCGTCAAAATACCAGCCTCTTGAGGCTTTCACACAGCCCATAAGGAAGTTCCATTCTGCGCCTTGGTCGGAAGTGTTTGTGGAAGTAAGAATTGATTCAGCTTCGTTGATTCTTCCTGCATTGATAAGCTCACGCACATGGATAAAGGATGAAGAGGAAGATGAGTATGAATATCCTCCGCCGTTTTGTGAGGAGTAGGAGCCTTGAGCTTTGCGTTCCTTTTGGATCTGGTCGTAGGCTTCGTTTATTTCCTTCATTTTTTCTTCAACAAGGTCTTTTAAAGGGTCGTTTGCATAAGCATCGGGATGATATTTTTTTGCAAGGGCCCTGTATGCATCTTTTATCTGTTCGTCGGTTGCATCTCTTGTAACACCGAGAACCTTATAAGGATCTTTCATCTTTTTTCTCCTTGAACACCTTATCAACGGCTTCACTCATACCGAGGGTAAGGATGTTGTTTATTATATTCATTACAGGTATATTTTCGTATTCTATCAAATCAAAGGCTCTTTTAGCGGCCATTTGTTCCATCGTGCAGGCGACCATTAATTCTTCGCGAGGAAGGCTTTCGTAGTTTGAAAGGGGATTGTACTCGCCGCTATTTTTATCTTTTTCGTAGTCATCGCAAGCGTCTATAATATATATAAATCTACCCGTATGATAGCCTATCTCGTAAGCTATACGCTTGGCCTTGGTATCGGTTAAGCCGTGCTTGAATATCTCTGCCAAAAGCTCGCCAAAAAGATCTGCATTGGCATCTATTGTTCCGCCCTCACTTTCAAGCTTTGCAAGAGCCTCCAACTTTTGGTGCACTATATAATACAGTTCTTTATTGCCTGCCTTTTTATAAAACAATTTTGCAAAGGGTAATAAGGCTTTTTTTGACGTACGTTTTAAACCTTTAGAATCCGCAATGTCATCTTTAAGTTTTCCTAAAGTTAATAATGCCGCGGCATCGGCGCAATAATCAAGGGTTGCGGGTATACGGGCCACGTTTCTCTTTTTTACAGGATGGGTAATACAGCGTTTGTGTTCTATTGTAAAATCATCATTGGTAAGGGCGCATCTTACAAGGGCTAAAAGAACTATATCGTAGTTTAAGGTTATTCTGTGGGCGTTGCAAATGCGTTTTCCCATAGTGTGGCATAAACCGCAATATACACTTTTATAAAGCTCATATTCGCACACTTTAAGCTCGGTATGCTTTGGCTTTATATATCCAAACATATTTAACCCCTCCTTTTAACATATAAGTATAGCTTATAATTTGAAATTGCGGATTTATCTGCAATAAATAATTTGTAAACTTTGATATTTTTCAACTTTCGTCAATAAATTCATAATTTCATCACACAATGGCGTTATAATTTAACTTATATGAATCGTAAAAAAAGGAGTGGTATCTTGATACAACTTAACAAAATTACCAAAATATACGGTAACAATACTGCAATAGAAGATGTATCCTTTAGTATTGAAAAAGGGAAGATATACGGTCTTCTTGGTCCCAATGGCGCGGGCAAATCTACTACTATGGGTATTATAACAGGCTGTGTAGCCGCAACCTCGGGCGAGGTAAGCGTAGGCGGTTACGATATATATAAGCAGTCAGTAAAAGCCAAAAAGCTTATGGGATATCTGCCGGAAATACCCCCGTTATACGTTAATATGACACCTTATGAATACCTTTTATTTGTAGGTGAAGCAAAGGGTCTTTCGGGCGATGCTCTTGAAAAGGACGTAGAGCGTGTTATGGTTGCAACTGCCATTTCCCAGGTTGCAAATAAGCTTATCAAAAACCTTTCAAAGGGTTATAAGCAGAGGGTAGGTATAGCACAGGCTATGCTTGCAGACCCTGAAATTATTATACTTGATGAGCCTACCGTTGGTCTTGA
>JAZOTL010000101.1:0-7855 GCA_045657645.1 Eubacteriales bacterium | reverse complement strand
TCACAGAACGACATGGCTACGATCCGACTTACAGGAGGGCAATCGAACCAAAGTACCACACAATTTGGGCAAAGTCCCTCGTATGATTATCGTATGGACAGACGATTTTGCGGGTATTACTGAACCTCCGTATACAACAGGAACGACCCATCTCGGTTTTGCGTGGTTTGACAGTTTTATGGGGTTAAAGCAAAAGTTGACATCTACAGCCATAGCTGTAAATCCTTTCTGTGCACTTTTTACACTTGGGCAAAATTCTACTACAGCAGGTTGGGCAGGTGCAACCAGTACCGCATATGGACTTTTGAAATTGCCGACAGAAACGGAATTTTATTGCACTTATTTAGGTGTCTCTACCTATTGGCGTGCAGGTGTAGAGTATAAGTATTTTGTATCGGAGGGATTTTGGAAATGACAATAAGTAAAACAAATACCATACCTATAAAATACTATTGTGATGGTGTGAAAATAACCGAAGCGGAATATAACGAGATATTTCAGCTTATAAAAAACAGACCTACCGCACCCGAAGGTTACGATTATCGTTTAACAGACACTTTGGAGTGGGAATTGTACGAACTCCCAATCGAGGGAAAAATAGAAGAAGCCGCAACCGAAGAAGATTATCTTCAAGCGTTGGAAAGGTTGGGTGTAAGTGATGACTAAAAACCAACTTGAAATCAAAACAAATGCGGTATTAAATGAAACTAAAACCGCATTGCAAACAATGTATGATGCACTTAATCAAGGTCAGCAGAAAAAGATAGTAAAAAACGAAGCTGTCAAAGCTCTGTTTGACCGATACGGTGTTGTATATAGCGAGTGAAGCAATAAAGAAACGGAGGTATAAGCGGTGACAGATACAGTTATTGTTGCAATGCTCGCCCTTATAGGTACCCTTGGCGGTTCCTTTGGGGGTATACTTGCCGCAAACAAGCTTGTAAACTACCGCATAGAGCAGCTTGAAAAGAAGGTTGACCTTCATAACAAGGTGATAGAACGTGTGTACAAGCTTGAACAGAAGGACGCGGTTGAAGAGGAAGAAATAAAGGTCATAAATCATAGAATTTCCGACCTTGAGGAATATCATAAGTAATAAAGGAGGCAACAGGATGAATAAGAACTGGTTAAAGGCGGCGGCCGTGAGAGCCGTAAAGACTGTGGCACAGACCGCTGTGGCTACTATAGGCACTACAGCTCTCATAACGGAGGTAAACTGGCTTGTGGTGCTGTCAGCATCTGCCCTTGCAGGAGTGCTTTCCGTGCTGACAAGCGTTGCCGGTTTACCTGAAGTGGAGGGATAGGATGAAAAATCCGTATGAAGGCGGAGCGTTCAGGGTAAGCCAGCCTTTTACATATAAAAGCCACAACGGAATAGACATTGTGGGCGTTTCAAGCAAAACTATGCTTTCAATATGTGACGGTACGGTATACCAAAGCCGTATTGTAACAAACAAAAACGATCTTACCTGGCAATGGGGAAATTACGTTACCCTTAAAGCCGACACGGGAGAGCTTATAACCTATGCCCACCTTTCACAACGACTTGTGGAAAAAGGCAAGCGAGTTAAGATAGGCGATAAAATAGGCATAGAGGGTAATACAGGCTACTCCTTTGGCTCCCATTGCCACCTTGAGGTAAGAAACTCCGCAAACATTGTAACTAAAGAGATAAATACACCTATCTACACACAGATACCAAATGCTGTGGGCAGATATACAGTAAAGGAGGTGGATGCTATGACAGATGCAGAAAAAGCATACGTTAAAGCTCTTGAAATGCGCATAGCAAACCTTGAAGCTACTAACCGCGTATGGCGTTATTGGGATGATATAAAAGAAAATGCCCCCTGGGCATACCCTCCCCTTTGGGCAATGTACCAAGCGGGCTATTTTGCGGGAGCTTCCCCATCTGACCTTAACCTGACTAACGATGCTATGAAAACAATCGTTATACTTGCAAGAGTTTTAAAGGATAAGGGCGAGATAAATTACTAAAAAAAACGACGATAACCTAACGTTATCGTCGTTTTTATTATTTAGCTTTATTCTTTTTGCTCTGTGCCTTTAATCGAAGCTCTGTATTGAGTATAGCTTTTCTCAAACGGATATTTTCAGGAGTAACCTCGATAAGCTCATCCTCAGTAATAAACTCTATAGATTCCTCAAGGCTGAAGCGCACGGGAGTAACAAGACGAAGGGCCTCGTCTGCACCTGCCGAACGTATAGCGGTAAGCTGCTTTTTCTTACATACGTTTACCGCAATATCGCCCTGCTTGGGGGATTCACCAACTATCATACCCTCGTAAACAGGGGTAGCGGGGCCGATGAACATTGAGCCTCTGTCCTGTGCATTGAAAAGACCGTAAGAGGTACTGTCACCTGTTTCGCTTGCCACAAGGGAGCCTGTATAACGAAGGGGTATATCACCCTGCTTGGGCTTATAGCTGTCAAATACAGAGTTTATGATACCTTCGCCGTGGGTGTCGGTAAGGAACTGGCTTCTGTAGCCGAAGAAAAATCTTGAAGGGATAAGGTATTCAAGGCGCATACGGTTGCCCTGAGGAGCCATTTCTACAAGCTCTGCATGGCGTGCGCCCAGCTTTTCCATAACCGCGCCCATATACATTTCGGGCACGTCTACTACAACGCGCTCACATGGCTCGCAGGTAACACCGTCTATCTCACGCATAAGCACTCTGGGAGAGCTTACGCTCAGCTCATATCCCTCACGGCGCATATTTTCAATAAGTATGGAAAGGTGCATTTCACCTCTACCCGAAACCTTAAAGGAATCCGAGCTTTCGCCGTCCTCAACACGCAAAGAAACGTCACGCAAAAGCTCCTTGTAAAGTCTTGCTCTTATCTGACGGGAGGTAACAAACTTACCCTCTCTGCCTGCAAAGGGGCTGTCGTTTACGGCAAAGGTCATTTCAAGAGTAGGCTCGCTTATCTTAACAAAGGGCAAGGGGCTAGGATCTGCAAGGGATGTTACCGTATCACCGATAGTAATATCGGCTGCACCGGAAAAGCATACTATATCTCCCACCTTTGCTTCTGTTACGCTTTGACGTGTAAGACCGTCAAACTGATATATGGAAACTATCTTGGTTTTAACGGGAGCCTTATCGGGGGTATGATAGTTGGAGATATAAACCTCCTGGTTCTGCTTTATCACACCGCGCTCAACACGTCCTATACCTATTCTTCCCACATAGTCGTTATAGTCTATAGAGGAAACAAGAAGCTGAAGCTCACCCTCTTCATCACCTTCAGGGGCAGGGATGTATTCAACTATAGTATCGAAAAGAGGTTCAAGGGTCACGCCCTCCTGATAAGGAGAAAGGGATGCGGTACCCGCTCTGCCCGAACAGAAAAGCATGGGGCAGTCAAGCTGTGCGCCGGTTGCATCAAGCTCTAAAAGAAGCTCAAGAACCTCGTTTTCCACCTCTTCAAGGCGTGCGTCGGGCTTGTCTATCTTGTTTACAACAACGATAACGGGATGGTTTAATTCAAGTGCCTTCTGCAGAACGAAACGGGTCTGGGGCATAGGGCCTTCTGCCGCGTCTACCAGCAGAATAACACCGTTTACCATCTTAAGTATACGTTCTACCTCACCGCCGAAATCCGCGTGTCCGGGGGTGTCTATAATATTTATCTTTTTATCCTTGTAGTATACCGCCGTATTCTTTGCAAGTATGGTAATACCTCTTTCACGCTCAAGGTCGTTAGAGTCCATTACTCGCTCCTGTGTTTCCTGATTATCTCTGTATACACCGCCCTGCTTCAGCATTTCGTCAACAAGAGTTGTCTTTCCGTGGTCAACGTGGGCGATGATGGCGATATTTCTTAAATCCTCTCTTTTCACACTTTTACTCCTTGCATTTATTCACAAACATTTATTATAAACATTTTTTAGTCATTAGTCAAGGGTTTAAAAAAAGAACTGTGACAAAACAAACCGTCACAGTTCTTTTTTATTAATTCTTAAGAGCTATTCCCTTTTCGCCGAGCTTTGCTATTATATCATCCACGGTGGGCTGAATATCCTCGCGCTTAAGGGTTCTTTCCTTTGAGGAGAAGAATATACGAACAGAGATACTCTTAACCTCACCCTCGTATATATCAACAACCTTTGCGCCGGTAAGGTAGGGATAATCTGCGCCTGCCCAAGCAGACTCGATATCAGCATATCTTACGCTGTCGGATACAACAAAGGAAAGGTCTATATCCATTGAAGGATATTTAGAGGGCTCGTTGTACTTTATCTGGGATTTTTGCGCTGCCGCAAAAGCGTCCATATCTACCTCAGCAAATACCACAGCCGCCTTCTTTGCAACTCTTGAAGCTACAACGGGGTGAGATGCCGCCATTTCACCTATCTTTACTCCGTCAAGAAGCACGTCGCAGGTGTTCTTGGGATGCTGCCAGTTATGATTAGGCTCGGCTGACGCAAAGGTGAAGCTGCGATGCTTGATATCAAGAGAAATTTCTGCAAGGATATCACGCAATCTGAAGAAGAGGTCCTTTTCGCTTTCCACGGTAGACATAAGCAGTATACCGAGGGTCTTTATCTCGTTTGCAGTACCGTCCTCACGCTTGCCCTTTATAACTCTGCCTATTTCAAAGATACCAAAGGTGGGAGCATAGCCCCTGTTCTCGTGAGCCATACATACAAGGGTAGGCACCATAGAGTTACGAAGCACGGTATTTTCTACGGTCATAGCGTTGAGGAGCTTAACGTTATCCTCAACCTCTATACCGAGAGCTTCATACTTTTTGGAGTCACACCAGATATAAGAATGAACCTCGTGAAGACCAAACTTCTTAACAAGGATATCCTTTGTCTGGTTATCATTATTTCTTCCTGCGCTTTCGAGCACGGGGAAAAGTGCCGCCTTTGTGGTTTCAATATTAAAGTTATCGTAGCCGTAGATACGGGTTATCTCTTCAATAATATCAGCAGGGATGGTTACGTCCTTTGTAGCTCTCCAGGAAGGAACGGTAACGGTAAAGTCATCTCCCTCGTTCTTAACCTCAAAGCCAAGTGATGTGAGGGTCTCAACTATTCTGTCATTGGAGATATCAATACCCGTGTACTTATCAACGTACTTTTTATCAAAGTTAAGTGTAATAGTATCATACTTGTAGGGGTAGCTATCAGAAAGACGGGAAACAACCTTTGCGCCCGGATCTACCATAAACATAATAGCAAGGAAACGCTCTATAGCGGTTACGGTAAGCTCGGGGTCAAGCATCTTTTCATAACGCATACTTGCGTCTGTACGCAGACCAAGCTTTGTGGAGGTCTTACGAACACAAACACCGTAAAAGCAAGCAGATTCAAGTGTAAGGGTATGTGTATCGTCAAAAATTGAGGATTCAAGACCGCCCTTGATACCTGCAATAGCCACAGGCTTATCGTTAGAGCAGATCATAAGCATAGAGTTATCTATGGTTCTTTCCTCATCATCAAGAGTTTTAAAGTCAAAAGGCTCGGTATATCTCTTAACCTCAACGCAGGGCACCATGCGCTTGTCAAAAGCGTGCATAGGCTGTCCCAGCTCTATCATAATGTAGTTTGTAAGGTCTGCAAGGAAGTTAATTGCTCTTGAACCGCAGTAGAACAAACGGATACGCATATTAACAGGACTGCGGGTAACGCTTATATTTTCTACCTGGATAGAGGAATATCTGTAGCAGTTTTCACTATCCTTAATATCAATATCTACCCCGTCAAGGTGATCATACTGTGCGGTAGGATGCATTTCGGGCTTCTTTAAGGGTCTGCCTGCTATAGTAGCAAACTCTCTTGCAACACCGTAATGTCCCCAAAGGTCGGGGCGGTTTGTGAGGGATTTGTTATCAACCTCAAAAACGATATCGTCAATATCGTAAATTTCCTTAATATCGGTACCAAGAGCCACGTCGTCGGTGATCTCCATAATACCGGAGTTATCTGCGGAAATACCAAGCTCTACCTCGGAGCAGCACATACCGTAGGACATATAGCCTGCAACCTTGCGGGCTTCCATCTTCATTCCGCCAGCCATACCGCCTTCCTTTGCAAAGGCAATAAGCATTCCTTCTCTTACGTTGGGAGCACCGCAAACAACGTCCCAAACCTTATCGCCCGTATCTACCTTAAGCAGATGGAGCTTCTTTGATTCGGGGTGATCTTCAACAGAAAGTATCTTCGCTACCACAACTCCGGAAACGTTTGAGCCCATATGGTATATATCCTCTACCTCTGCGGTAGAAAGGGTAAAGCGGTGAATAAGCTCCTCTTCATTGAGGCCGCTTAAGTCAACAAAATCTTTTATCCAATTCATTGAAAGAAGCATCTTTTCACACCCTCCCTTTTATATATTTCCAAACTGGTCAAGGACCTTAAGATTTCCGCTGTTAAGGTCACGGATATCCTTGACGCCGTATCTCATCATTACAAGTCTTGTAAGGCCAAGACCAAATGCAAAGCCTGTGTACTTATCGGTATCAATACCGCCCGCCTTTAAAACGTTGGGGTGTATCATACCGCAGGGGCAAAGCTCAAGCCAGCCTGAGTTTTTACAGGAGGGGCAACCCTCACCGCCGCAGATAAGACAGCTTATATCAAGCTCAAAGCCGGGCTCCACGAAGGGGAAAAAGCCGGGGCGCAGTCTTACCTTTACATCTCTCTTAAACACCTCAGAAAGCATTGTCTTCATAAAGTAGATAAGGTTGGATATAGAGATGTTTTCGTCTATCATCATACCTTCCATCTGGAAGAAGGTATTTTCGTGGCTTGCGTCTGTTGCCTCGTTACGGAAGCAACGGCCGGGGAATATTGCGCGCAGGGGTGCGCCATACTTACGCATAATTGCGTTCTGCGCCGCAGAAGTGTGGGTCTTTAAAAGCTGACCATTATCAAGATAGTAGGTATCCTGCATATCTCTTGCAGGGTGGTGCTTGGGAATATTAAGGGCCTCAAAGCACTTATAATCGTCTACTACCTCAAAATAATCCTCTATGGTAAAGCCCATGCTTGCAAATATCTCTTCAACCTCACGGGCAACAAGAGTTACAGGGTGATATGAACCCTCTTTTTTGCTTGTAGGAAGGGTTATATCATAGCTTTCGGCAGAATCGATAAGCTTCTGCTCCTCGGCGCGCTTAATGCGCTCTGTTGCGGCCTTGATACTTTCTTCTGCCGCCTTTTTAACCAGATTTATCTTCTGGCCGTATTCCTTCTTTTGGGAGTTGTCTACGTCCTTAAGATCCTTCATAAGATCGGTAACTCTACCCTTCTTACCAAGGAAGCTTACTCTGATATTTTCAATAGCTTCGGAATCATTGGCAGCCGCAAGAGCCGCTGCAAGATCCGCTTCTATTGCAGCAATCTTTTCTTCTAACATTTTGTCCTCCAGATTTATTTAAGATATATTTTATTACAAAAAAATAAAGACCCCGTCACATGGGACGAGATCATCGCGGTACCACCCAAATTGAGAGCATAGCTCTCCACTTTGATATCCTTAACGGGGACAGGCGGCCTGCCATTTCCTGCAGGCAGCTCCGATATGAGAAATTCAAGATTATGTAAGTGTTACGCAGGCTCCCAGCCTATGACCTGCACTCTCTTATAAATTACATACCCCTACTATGCATATCTTCATAGCCATTGTTTTGAGTTTATCACAAATCAATTTTTTTGTCAAGACTTTTGCCCTCCGCTTTTAAAAAAGCGGAACCAAAACTTTTATGAATGGGTTTGTGCTGGCTTGAATATTCGTGCCACAAACTAAAAGTTTTAATTTAACTTCACGCGAGCATAAAAGTTTTTGCTAAGCTTTTTTCAAAAAGCGTAAAAAAGCTC
>JAZOTL010000100.1:0-16737 GCA_045657645.1 Eubacteriales bacterium | reverse complement strand
GGTTTTGTTGACGGTGTTGCTTTCGCAGGCGGCAAGGGCGAGGGTCATCCCCTTAAGCTCGGTTCCGGTCAGTTTATCCCCGGCTTTGAGGATCAGATAATCGGTCACAAGATCGGTGATGAGTTTGACGTAAACGTTACCTTCCCCGAAGAGTACCACGCAGAAGAACTCAAGGGTAAGGAAGCTGTATTTAAGACCAAGCTTCACGCTATTAAGTTTGAGGAGCTTCCTAAGCTTGATGATGAGTTTGCAAAGGATGTTTCTGAATTTGATACTCTTGCTGAATATAAGGCAGACGTTAAGGCAAAACTCGTTGAGAGAAACGAGAAGAGCGCAGATGTTGAGGTAGAGAACAAGCTTATGGAAGCTCTCGTTGCAAACCTCAGCGGTGAAATTCCCGAAGTTATGTATGATAACGAAGCAGAAAACATGGTTCGTGACTATGATACCCGTCTTCGTATGCAGGGTCTTGATCTTGCAACATACTTCAAGTATACAGGTCAGAACCTCGAAACCCTTCGCGAGCAGTTCAAGCCCCAGGCAGAAAATCAGGTTAAAACAAGACTTGCTCTTGAAAAGATTGTTGAGCTTGAGGGTATTGGCGCTACTGATGAAGAGGTTGAAGAAGAATTCAAGAAGCTTGGCGACGCTTACGGTATGGAAGTTGAGCGCGTAAAGGCACTTGTTGAGGCTGATGCGGTAGCAAAGGATATTGCAGTTAAGAAGGCTGTTGACTTTGTAAAGGAAAACGCTAAGATCACTGCAAAGAAGAAGAGAACTACCACAAAGAAGGCTGCAGAGGAAGGCGCAGAGGCAGAAGCAGAGACCGAAAAGAAGGCTCCTGCAAAGAAGACTACTGCTAAGAAGACCACTGCAAAGAAAACCGAAGAAAAGACCGAAGAATAATTCACCGATCACTTGCAGGCTTGTCTTGCAAGTGATTGTTGCTAATAGGTAATTTAGGGTGAATAAAATAATCCGAACCAGTCTCAAAGCGGCATCGTTCGGCGCTTTTCACCCAATTTATTCTTGCAATGCCACATGCATTGCTTCGTCTAAATTGAATAAAAATCCCTCGAAATCTACTCGCTTTGAGGTCGAAGATTTTAAAAAGTGCGGATTTTTGTTTAATCGAGGCACAAAACACAGCCGATACTTTATGTATTGGCGAGTATTTTAACGAAGAGTGAACGGAAATCCGCCTTTTTAAAACAGGTTCGGATTATTATCGTCACCCTAAGGAGGAAAACACTATGGCATTAGTACCAACCGTAATTGAGCAGACAAACAGAGGAGAAAGAGCATACGATATATACTCCAGACTTCTCAATGACAGAATTATCTTTTTATCCGATGAAGTAAATGACGTTACCGCATCCCTTGTTGTGGCACAGCTTCTTTTCCTTGAAGCTCAGGACCCTGATAAGGATATCAGTATGTATATAAACAGCCCCGGCGGCTCTGTTTCCGCAGGTATGGCTATCTACGATACTATGAATTACATTAAGTGTGACGTATCTACCATATGTATCGGTATGGCTGCAAGTATGGGTGCATTCCTGCTTTCCTCCGGTGCTAAGGGCAAGCGTATCGCACTTCCCAACAGCGAAATAATGATACACCAGCCTTTAGGCGGTATGCAGGGTCAGGCATCCGATATTAAGATTCATGCAGACCATATTTTGCGTACTAAGGCAAAGCTTAATGAAATACTTGCCCTTAACACAGGCAAGCCCCTTGAGGTTATTGAGCGCGATACCGACCGTGATAACTTCCTTACAGCAGCACAGGCAAAGGAATACGGACTTATTGACTGTGTATACGAAAAGAGAGCGTAATCACAAAGGAGCTATTTAATGTCAAACAATCAAACCCCTACCAAAGCTCGCTGTTCCTTCTGCGGAAGGGATGACAGCCAGGTGATATTCCTTATTCCGTCACCTACCCAAAAGGGCGTATATATTTGCGATTACTGTCTTGATGCTTGTAACGATATTTTAGATGACGTCCGTCCTATGCCCGAAAAGGCAAAGGAGGAGTCAAGTGAGCTTTCTTACGAAACCTTACCCAAGCCTATTGAGATAAAGCAGATACTTGATGAATACGTTATTGGTCAGGATGAAGCAAAAAAAGCCCTTTCGGTGGCCGTATATAATCACTATAAGCGTATTCTTTCAAAAAAGGATAAGGATAACGATGATGGCGTGGAAATTCAAAAGAGCAACGTTCTTTTGCTTGGTCCTACCGGTGTGGGCAAGACCTTTCTTGCGCAGACCCTTGCAAAAAGCCTGAAGGTTCCCTTTGCCATAGCCGACGCTACCACCCTGACCGAGGCAGGCTACGTAGGTGAGGACGTAGAAAATATCCTTTTAAGACTTATACAAGCGGCAGATTTTGATATAGAAAAGGCCGAAAAGGGAATTATCTATATAGATGAAATAGATAAGATATCACGCAGAAGCGAAAACCGTTCCATTACCCGTGACGTGTCGGGTGAGGGCGTTCAGCAGGCTCTGCTTAAGATACTTGAGGGCACCGTTTCAAACGTTCCCCCTCAGGGTGGTCGTAAGCATCCTAATCAGGAATTTATACAGATAAATACCGAAAATATTCTCTTTATATGCGGTGGAGCATTTGATGGCATTTCGGATATTATCGAAAATCGCCGCGGAAGCCGTACCCTCGGCTTTGGCGGAGAGGTAATGACCAAAGAGGAAAAGCGTAAGGCGTCTATCTACAAAAACGTTACTCCTCACGATATAATGAAATACGGTCTTATACCCGAGCTTGTGGGTCGTTTACCCCTTATTGTGGGTCTTGACTCTCTTGACAGAGATGCGCTTGTGCGTATCCTTCGTGAGCCCCGCAACTCTCTTGTTAAGCAGTATAAAAAGCTCTTTGGACTTGATGACTTTGAACTTGAGTTTACCGATGACGCTCTTGAAAAGGTTGCTGATATGGCAATAGAGCGTAATACCGGTGCACGAGGCCTGCGAGCTATAATCGAGGAAATAATGCTTCCTATGATGTATGAGCTTCCTTCAAGAAAGGACGTAGCAAAGGTTACCATAACTGCTGAGGTCATCGAAAATAAGACAGAACCTACTTTAACATTGAAATAAAAATGAGATACAGCTTATATAGCTGTATCTCATTTTTTCATATGTTCATTATAATCAAGAATAGCAATAGCAGCGGCGACGCTTGCGTAAAGGTCGTAACTGCGGCCTAATGGCTTGTCCCTTTTGTCATATCCTTGGGCCCATAAAAGTGAGGATGGAGCAAGTGATGTTAAATGCTCATAAACTTCGTGAGCAAGAGGGTCACGCCGCCTTGTAAGTGCCATTAGCAGAGTTGCCTTATCAAGGGTTGAGTATATACTTTTAACGTTGGCCGTATATTCTAAAAGCAGTTGTTTTTCAAGGGCTTTGTCGAATAATTCAAGATCAAGGGTGCAAGCAAGGGTAAGAGGGAGCGTGGAAGGGTATTGCACGTCCTTTTCGTCCTTTGGTACTATACCTTCGTAAATGCACTTTTCGCAAAGATAATATCCCTCGTTTGTTCGCTCAAGCCAACTGTGGGTGCAGTTCTCGTCTTCTATACGGCAGACTGCACATTTGCCGTATATAAATCTGGGATAGGGCTTTTTAAAGGTCCTTTTTGTGGAATTAATATAAACCTCGTTTTGAAAACTAAAGTTTTGGCTAAAAAGCTTTTTTACCCGTTTAAGCGCACGCAGATGCTCTACATAAGGTTTATCGTGGATCTTTGCATATCTGCAGTAAAGTTCAGTGCTTTTTATGTAAAGCAGGGTTGCAATTGCAGAACCGTCTGAGTAATTTACCCCGTAAAGCTCGGGTGTTATCTCGTTTCCGTTAAAGGGGAGCATACCGCCCACAAGGCTGTTTGTTTGCAGGTTTTGCAGTTGGTAGAGTATATCAAAGGTTGTATCTGCAAGTCTGCGTTTGCCGTAAAGCAGTACGCCTATAATAAAGCAGGCAGGCAAGATAGAGCCTTCACAAAAAGCGGGAGCTTTGCTTTCTGACCAGTTTAGGCAGTTATCTGCACCGTATTGCTTTTGATAGGCTGCTAATATACGCTCTATTTCTTCTCTTTGCTCTGTTTGGGCAAAAATGTGCATAGCTCCAAGCTGTAGCATTGGATAAGAGGCGGAGTCCTGCGTGTTTGGGAAAATTAATCCTGTATCAGATAGGTGGGCTTTTACAGCATACACGGTGGGCAATGCACGTTCAATGGTGCCTTTGGGAATTTTTCTGTTGTTTTGTTTAGGTGGCTGTTCCCAAAGGTAGCTTAGGTCCTTTAGCATTTTTGCGGGTTCATTGCCGAAAACCGCTGTAATATAATGAATACCCGGCTGAAGGTTGATGGTGTTTTCGGCCTTGTTGACCGTAGCCCTGCCCTTAATGCACAGGTAGATCAGCTCATTTGGGTGGTGCTTTGCCTCACTTTTTGTACTTATCATAATAAGGGGAGTATAACAACTTCCTATATTATAGCTGTCAAAATACAAAAGCTGTGTGTTTTCCTTTGGGGTGATACGTATTTTAAAGGATATCTTTGTGTCAAGCCTTCGTACAAATGCATTGCGGTGGTCGGGCATTATATCGGTTATTGTGGCATCCGTTATAAAGTTATCCTTTGGCTCACCTTTAGGAGCAACACGCACACGCAATAAACGGTGGAAGAACACGTCCCTTGCGGGTATATACTGGGTCTTTGCCGTGGTGGTTACAAGCTTTGGCTCAAATATAAGGGAACAAAAGCCGTTACTTGCATTTTGTGTGAATATACCTTCAATGTTTATGCCTTTTGCTTTGATAAGAGTCTTTGAATTACCCAACACGTGTTGGTTGTTATCGTGGGTAAGGTGGGCGTGTATTTTAAGATAATCACCAGTCATACTGTGTAAGCCGTCCTGTTTGTGAAAGTCCTGAAAAATCTCTCTGTCGCAGAGCTTCATAAACCGCTATAGCCGCCGTGTTTGAAAGGTTAAGACTGCGCAGGCCTTCACGCATGGGAAGGCGCACACAACGCTCCGGGTTATTGTAAAGCAGGTCTTCGGGCAGTCCCTTTGTTTCCTTGCCGAAAACAAGGAAAACTTTTTTGGGATATGTTATCTCGTGGTAGGAGTGGGGCGCCTTTGTTGTAAAATAAAAGAATTCCTCACCCTTGTTTCTTTCAAAAAAATCATCGATATTTTTATAATATGTAATATCAAGGCTATGCCAATAGTCAAGCCCCGCCCGTTTTAGCTTTCTATCGTCTACTGTAAATCCCATAGGTTCTACAAGATGCAGCGCGGCGCCTGTGGCGGCACAGGTGCGGGCTATATTTCCCGTGTTCTGGGGTATTTCAGGTTCAATTAAAACTATATTGATATCGCTCATAGCGTGTCCTTTCGGATTGTTATTCTTTCATTAGGGTTATGCCGCTCACCCTATGGTATCATATCTACCTGCATTTTTCAAGCATAATGAAAAAAAGGTTTACTTTCGGTTATAAATGGTGTATAATTAAAAAATAGTATAAATGAAAGCGAGAAATAAATTGGGTATCTTTAGTTCGATTTTCGGAACCTACAGCGACCATCAAATAAAAAAACTGACTTCTACGGTCAACAAAATAGAAAGTCTTGCAGATAAATACAGCGCTATGAGCGATGATGAGCTTAAGGCCGTAACACCTGCACTTAAGGAAAGGCTTGCGCAGGGACAAACTCTTGACGATATTCTGCCCGATGCTTTTGCGGCGGTAAGAGAGGCCTGTGACAGAGTGCTTGGTAAGCGCCCCTTCAGAGTGCAGCTTATGGGCGGTATAGTTCTTCACCAGGGCAGAATTGCCGAAATGAAAACAGGTGAGGGTAAAACTATAGTTGCTACTATGCCTGCATACCTTAATGCTCTTACAGGTGAGGGTGTTCACATCGTTACCGTAAACGAATTCCTTGCGCGCCTTGGTGCAGAGGAAATGGGCAGGGTTTATACCTTTATGGGTCTTACCACAGGTATAGTGTGCCACGGTCAAACAAAGGAAGAAAAGCAACAGCAGTATAACTGTGATATAACTTACGGTACCAATAACGAATTGGGCTTTGATTATCTGCGTGATAATATGGTGCTTTATAAGAAACAGAGAGTACAGCGCCCCCATGCTTTTGCTATCGTAGACGAGGTAGACTCCATACTTATAGACGAGGCAAGAACACCTCTTATTATCTCAGGTGAAGGTGAAAAATCTACAGATCTTTACGATCGTACCGAGACCCTTGTTTCAAGATTAAGAGAGTACCGCATCAAGGAGCTTGATGCTAAGGTTGAAAATGATGATGTGGATGCAGACTATATCGTTGATGAAAAGGCAAAGTCTGTAGTTCTTACTGCAAGCGGTATAGCAAAGGCAGAAGAATATTTCCATCTTGAAAACCTTTCCGACCCCGAAAATTCGCTTATATCCCACCATATAAATCAGGCAATACGCGCCCACGGTATAATGCACCGTGACGTAGACTATGTTGTAAAGGACGGAAGCGTTCTTATAGTTGACTCCTTTACAGGCCGTATAATGCCCGGTCGCCGTTATTCCGACGGTCTTCATCAGGCTATAGAGGCAAAGGAACACGTTAAGATAGAAAAGGAAAACAAGACCCTTGCTACTATAACATTCCAGAACTATTTCCGTCTTTATAAAAAGCTTTCGGGTATGACGGGTACAGCACTTACCGAGGAAATTGAATTCCGTGAAATTTATAACCTTGACTGTGTTGCTATTCCCACAAACAAGCCTATGATAAGAATAGACCATAACGACGTGGTCTATAAGACGGTTGATGCAAAGTATGAAGCGGTAATACGCCAGATAGAGGCATGCCACGAAAAGGGACAGCCCGTGCTTGTGGGTACCGTTTCCATAGACAAATCCGAAATAATCTCAAAGCTTCTTCGCCGCCGCGGAATAGAGCATACCGTGCTTAACGCAAAGCATCACGAAAAGGAAGCGGAGATAGTTGCAAGCGCAGGTAAGCTTGGCATGGTAACCATTTCTACAAACATGGCGGGTCGTGGTACCGATATTATGCTTGGCGGTAACCCTGAGTTTATGGCAAAGCAGGAGATGAGAAAGCAGGGCTATGAGGAGGATATCATTGGTCTTGCAGTTGGTTCATCCACCAACGTTTCCGATGAAGTGCTTGCTGCACGTGAGGTTTATAAGGAGCTTTTTGAAAAGTATAAGGCAGAAATTGCGCCCCTTGCAAAGCAGGTTTGTGAGGCGGGAGGCCTGTTTATAATAGGTACCGAGCGCCACGAAAGCCGCCGTATAGACAACCAGTTAAGAGGACGTTCAGGTAGACAGGGTGACCCCGGTGAATCAAGATTTTTCCTTTCTTTGCAGGATGATCTTATGCGTCTTTTCGGTAACGAAAGAACCATTGAGCTTATAGACCGTATGGGTCTTCCCGATGACCAGCCTATAGAAGCAGGTATGCTTACCAAGGCTATAGAAAACGCACAAAAGCAGCTTGAGGGCAATAACTTTGAGCGCCGTAAGAACGTGCTTAACTATGATGACGTTATGAATCAGCAGAGAAAGGTTATCTACAAGCAGCGTAATGAGGTGCTTGACGGTGCCGATCTGCGTGACAGTATCAAACGTATGATATCCGACGTTATTGAAGCTGTTGTTGATGATGCGGCTCCCAATCCCAATGAAGAGGGCGGAAGCTGGAACTTTGAGCCCGTTCTTCAGATGTTCCGCGGTCTTCTCTGCGCAGAAGAGGATTTTGACTACAGCGAAGAAGAGCTTAAGAATATCGACAGAGAAGAAATAGTATCGCTTCTCAACGAGAGAGCCGACACCCTCTACGAGGAAAAAGAAGCGCTCTTTGGTGAGGAGCAGATGCGTGAAATTGAGCGCGTTATCCTTCTGCGCCGTGTTGACGTTAACTGGATGGATCAGCTTGACGCAATGGATGACCTTAAGGGCAGTATCGGCCTTCACGCATATGCACAGCGTGATCCCCTTGCAATGTACCGTATACAGAGTGCGGATATGTTTGATGATATGATAGCTACTATCCGTAATGAAACCGTACGTTCCGTGCTTTCTGTTCGCCCCCGCGAGGATGAAATAAAGCGTGAGGCTGCGGCAAAGGTAACCGGGGAAGGCTTTGTAGGCGCAGGCGACGGAACAGTTAAAAAGAAACCTGTGGTAAAAAAGGCTTCTGAAAAGGTTGGCAGAAACGACCCTTGCCCCTGCGGAAGCGGAAAGAAATATAAGAAGTGCTGCGGTGCAGGCGCAGAAGAATAAAATTAAAGGGACAGCTATGCTGTCCCTTTTAATTTTATTCACATATTGCATATAATTTGTACAAAAAACGTCAAAGTTCTATTGAAATATACCAAAAACAGGAGTATAATATATTCATAGAATGTAAAAAAGGAGAAGTGTGCGATGGAAAAAATGAAAAATAATGCTGCCCCCTATCTTTTCCATGAGGGAACCAACTATTTTGCATATGAATACTTCGGCGCACATTTCGTAAATGGGGAGTATGTTTTCCGCGTATGGGCGCCTAATGCCCAGGAGGCATACGTTACGGGGCTTTTTAATTCCTGGTCAAAGCAAGATCCAATGTATCCTGTGGATGATGCCGGCGTGTGGGAATGCAAGATCCCTGCCGAAAAATTCGGGCAAGGCTATAATTACAAATACCTGTTTATAAATAATGGCAGAGAAATATATAAAATAGACCCCTATGCATTTTATTCCGAGCTCCCACCCGAAACTGCCTCCCGCTTTTATGATATTGAGGGATATAATTGGCAGGATAAAGAATGGATGAGGCTGCGCAAGAAAAAATATACCCGTGAAAGCGTGTACAAACAGCCTATAAATATATATGAGGTGCATCTTGAATCCTGGAAGCGACACGAGGACGGTACTCTGCTTTCCTACAAAGAGCTTGCCGAGGAGCTTGCACCTTACCTTATACAGATGGGATATACCCATATAGAGCTTTTACCTGTAAGCGAATATCCCTTTGACGGCTCCTGGGGATATCAGGTGACTGGATATTTTGCCCCAACCTCCCGCTTTGGAACACCAAAGGATTTTATGGAATTTGTAGATATTATGCACACTGCAGGGATAGGTGTTATCCTTGATTGGGTGCCTGCTCATTTTCCAAAGGATGATCACGGGCTTTGCGAATATGACGGAGGATACCTTTATGAATATCAGGGCGCTGACCGTATGGAGCAAGCTGATTGGGGAACAAGGCGCTTTGACGTGGGCAGGCAGGAGGTGCAGTCCTTCCTTATATCAAGCGCTATGTATTGGGCGCAAAAATACCATATAGACGGGCTCCGCGTTGATGCGGTAGCATCTATGCTTTACCTTGATTTCTGCAAAGAGGATGGGCAATGGGTGCCAAACGTATACGGTGATAACCGCTGTCTTGAGGCGGTGGCATTCTTCCAAAAATTCAATTCTGCTATGGCTACTTTCTATCCCGACGTTATGACTATAGCAGAGGAGTCTACCTCTTGGCCCGATATGACCACCTTTGATAGGGGCGGTCTTGGGTTTACGATGAAATGGAATATGGGTTGGATGAACGATACACTTAATTATGTTGAAACCGATCCACTGTTCCGTAAATATAAGCACGAAAAGCTTACCTTTTCAATGATGTATGCTTTTTCGGAAAAATACGTACTGCCTATCTCTCACGATGAGGTGGTACACGGTAAAAAGTCATTTCTTGATAAAATGCCCGGTGACTATGAAACAAAATTTGCCGGCGCAAGGCTTTTCTTGGTTTATCTTATGACCCTGCCGGGGAAAAAGCTTAGCTTTATGGGTAATGAGATTGGGCAGTTTAGAGAATGGGCTTATAAGGAAAGCGTTGAGTGGTTTATGTTGAACTACGAAAAGCACGCGCGTTTCCAGCTTTTCTGCGCACGCCTGAATCACCTTTATCTTGAAAACCCCTGCCTTTGGGTGCAGGATGACAGTTGGGCGGGCTTTTCCTGGATAGATGCAGATAACCGTGACGAAAGTATTATTTCCTACCGCCGTATTGATAAAAAGGGCAGAGAGCTTACAGTTATAATGAACTTTACCCCCGTTTACCGCAAGGGTTACCGCATAGGCGTTGCCCACAGGGGAGTTTATGAGGAGCTTTTATCAAGTGACAGTGCCTGTTACGGGGGCTCGGGAATAGAAAACTCTCTTATGAAGAGCGATGATATCCCTTGGCAGGGCCTTTCACATTCTGTGGTTTGCGATATACCGCCTATGGGGGCGCTGATAATCAAATGCAAGCGAAAGAACCCGAAGGGTAAGACAAAATAAACTAAAATTTTTTCATATGAACGTTATATAATACTGATCAAAAGGAGGATTCGGTATGTTCAAAAAGAAAGAGTGTGTGGCTATGCTGTTGGCAGGCGGACAGGGAAGCCGTTTATATGCACTTACACAAAACGTGGCAAAGCCTGCGGTTCCCTTTGGCGGAAAGTACCGTATTATAGATTTTCCGCTGTCTAACTGTACAAACTCGGGTATAGATACGGTTGGTGTTTTGACCCAGTATCAGCCCCTTGTACTTAATGATTATATAGGAAACGGTCTGCCTTGGGACCTTGACCGTACATACGGTGGTGTTAAGATACTCCCCCCTTATCAGGGTAAGGATTCTGCCGATTGGTACAAGGGTACTGCCAATGCAATATATCAAAATATGAAGTTTATTGAGCAGTATGATGCGCAGTACGTGCTTATACTTTCGGGCGACCATATATATAAGATGGACTATGCAAAGATGCTTAAGTTCCATAAAAAGAACAAAGCTGACTGTACCATTGCGGTTATAGACGTTCCCCTTGAAGAAGCAAGCCGTTTTGGCATTATGTCTGTTAATGAGGATGCAAGTATATTTAAGTTCTCGGAAAAGCCTAAAAATCCCGATTCTACACTTGCTTCTATGGGTATTTATATTTTCAATAAGGACAAACTGTTTGATTATCTTATTGCTGATGCAAAGGATCCTTCTTCTGCAAACGATTTTGGAAAGAATATAATTCCCAATATGCTTACCGCAAAGGAGCGTATGTTTGCTTACCGTTTTGAGGGCTATTGGAAGGACGTTGGAACCCTTTCAAGCCTTTGGGAAGCAAATATGGATCTTTTGGGTGAGAATCCCGTATTCTCTCTTGCAGATGAAAAGTGGAGAATGTTTACCCGCCACGGCGCTTTGGCGCCCCAATATATCGGTGACGGCGCAAAAATTAAAAATTCTATAGTAAGTGAAGGCTGTAAGATATACGGTACTGTTGAAAATTCCGTACTTTTCGGTGACGTTACCGTAATGCCGGGAGCCGTTGTACGGGATAGTGTTGTTATGGGCGGCAGCTATATAGGCGCAGGCTCTGATATAAGCTATGCAATACTTGATACCGACGTGCGCGTAGGCGCAGGCGTTAAGCTGGGCGGCAAGGTAGGCTGTGAAGAGGGCGTTACCGTAATAGGCACGCAAACCGTTCTTGCAGACGGACAAAAGATAGAGGCGGGAACTATGATTCCCGACGTACGATAAGGAGGGTGTAGATATGAAAGCAGCAGGCTTGATTTTTTCTAATATTCACGATAGACATATTCCTGAAATGACCGCTAAGCGTACAATGGCATCCCTCCCCTTTGGCGGCAGATACAGACTTGTAGATTTCCCCCTTTCCAATATGGTAAACAGCGGTATAACAAAGGTAGGTATCGTTACCCATAATAATTACCGTTCCTTGCTTGACCATATAGGCACGGGTAAGGATTGGGACTTAGCCCGCCGTAACGGTGGTATTAGTATTTTGCCTCCCTTTATAACCGCCTTTGACAGTCCAAGTGCAAATAAGCTTTATTCCACACGCCTTGAAGCCCTTATGGGTGTAATGGATTATATATCCCATTGCAGAGAGGATGTTATATTGCTTTCAGACAGTGATACCGTATGCAATATGGATTTTCGTTCGGTAATAGACCAACACGAGGTAAGCGGGGCAGACGTTACTGTGGTTGTGCGCGAAAAAAATATAGGTGCTGATGAAAAGATAGGCACTAACACCGTAGTTATATCGGACGCTGACGGTAATATAAGCGAATTTATTGAAAACACTGCGCTTACCCGCGGCAAGTGTGATGTAAGTATGAATACTATTGTTATTAACAAGGCGTTCCTTATATCCTTGCTTAATAATGCCATTGCTCATGGCCTTAAGGGCTTTTACAGCCAGGCACTACCTTTCTGTCAAGAGGGCGCGGTGTATAAAATCTACCGTTATGACGGCTACTGTGCTGAAATAGGTGATCTTTCCAAGTATTTTTATGCGAATATGCAGATGCTTAATGAGGATATAAGGGATGAGCTTTTCAGCAATAAAGACAGACCCATACTTACAAAGGTGCGTAATATGGCGCCTACCCAATACGGTGAAAATGCAAAGGTTTCCAACTCCCTTATTGCAGACGGCTGCGTTATAGACGGAACTGTTGAAAATTCTATCCTCTTCCGCGGTGTGCGTGTTAAAAAGGGAACTGTGGTACGTAATTCTATTCTTCTGCAGGACACCTGGGCAGGTGAAAACGTTAACCTTAATTGCGTTATAAGTGATAAAAACGTATTTATCCGTGACGGCATTACCCTTTCAGGTCACGAAAGTATGCCCTTCTATATTGCAAAGGGGAAGATGATATAATGAAAAAAATATTATACGTAGGCAGTGAGTGTATGCCCTTTGCCGCAACAGGCGGATTGGGGGACGTTATGGGAAGCCTTCCTGCGGCTTTAAAGGCTTATGCAGGTGAGGATGCAGACGTACGCTGTGTTATACCCCTTTACGATAAGGTTAGTGAAGAGTGGCGTGCCGAGATGAAAACAGAGGCGGTATTTACCGTAGAGCTTGGATGGCGTAAGCAGTATTGCGGCGTTCTTTCTCTTGAAAAGGACGGGGTTATCTATTACTTTATAGATAACGAATACTATTTTAAACGCGGAGCTCTTTACGGTCATATGGACGATGGGGAAAGATACGCCTTTTTCTCCCTTGCGGTTATTGAAATGCTTTCCCATATAGATTTTTACCCCGATATTCTCCACGCAAACGATTGGCAGAGCGCAATGAGCGTTGTGTATCTTGATCTGTGCTACCGCCAGATAAAGGGATATGAGAATATAAAGACTATATTTACCATACACAATATTGAATACCAGGGTAAGTACGATATGTCTATACTTGCGGATATATTTGGCCTTGATTGGAAGCACGCAGGTCTTATGGAATGGGATAACTCAATGAACCTTATGAAGGCGGCTATTGTGTGTGCAGACCGTGTAACTACCGTAAGCCCGAGCTATGCAAAGGAGATCCAAAGCGCCCAGTACGCCCACGGCCTTGAAGGGCTGTTGCAGGAGCACAGCTATAAGCTTTCAGGTATACTTAACGGTATAGATTATATCTATAACGATCCCCACAATGATCCCGATATATCAAAAAAATATATGTGGAGAAGCCTTAAGGGTAAAACCGAAAATAAGCTTGCTCTGCAGAGGGAGTTGGGCCTTCCCGAAAGAGAGGACGTACCCCTGTATTCCATTATATCAAGGCTTGTTGCCCACAAAGGAACCGACCTTGTGTGTGAGATAGGCTACCGCTTAATGAGCGAAAAGGATATACAGCTTGTAGTGCTTGGTACGGGTAACGGGGAATATGAGGAATATTTCCGTGAGCTTGAAAAGCAGTTCCCCGATAAGGTTAAGGCTATGATAACCTACGACCGCAAGCTTTCAAAGCGTATATATGCGGCATCAGACCTGTTTATAATGCCCTCAAAGAGCGAGCCTTGCGGACTTTCACAGATGATAGCTTCACGCTACGGTGCCGTGCCCATAACCCGTGAAACGGGTGGACTGGCGGATTCTATAAAAGGCTATTGGATAGATAATGGTGAAATAAAGGGTAACGGCTTTACCTTTGCAAACTATTCTTCTACCGAGCTTTATGACCGTATATCTGCGGCGTACGAGCTGTACTGTGACCAAAAAGCCTTCCGCAAGCTTCAGCAAAAGGTTATGAAGACCGATTTTTCCTGGGGAACCTCGGCAGGCAGCTATATGGAATTATATAACGGCATATAAATAGAAAACGACCTGTGTTCAGGTCGTTTTCTATATAGGAATATCTTTGCAACAAAAAAGTGTTGAAACTATTTTCAATTTGTGATATCATATAGATTATTCATTAGTTTTTGAAAGGTCTGATAAAATGAAAAACACCCAAAAGGTAACCGATATAAAAGCAAATATAGAAACAAAGCTTGCCCGCAGCTTCGGCTGTTCCATAAAGGAAGCCTCAAAGGAACAGCTCTACAAGGCTTGCGCCCTTACGGTACGTGATATACTTACCGAAAAGCGACAGGCGTTTAAGACCCGTGTTAACGAGGCGGGTGGCAAGCGCGTATATTATATGTGTATGGAGTTCTTAGTGGGAAGATCCTTAAAGAACAATCTTTGCAATCTTGGACTTGCGCAGGTGTATGATGAAGCGCTTTCCGCTACAGGCTACAGCCTTGAGGACTTATATACCTGTGAGCCGGATGCAGGCTTGGGTAACGGCGGTCTTGGCAGACTTGCCGCCTGCTTTATGGATTCTCTTTCCTCCCTTGATTATCCTGCTACAGGCTTTTCCATATGCTATGAATACGGTTTGTTTAAGCAGAAGATCATAGACGGTATGCAGGTAGAGCTGCCTGATAACTGGCTCCCCGGCGGAGACGTTTGGCTTGTACCCCGTACAGACAGAGTTTTTCGCGTGCGCTTTGGAGGCCATATAAAGGAAAGCTGGGATAACGGCAGACTTGAAATAATATATGAAAATGCAGAAGAAATAGATGCAGTACCCTATGATATGATGATGAGCGGTGCAGAAAGTGATGCCGTAAGCCAGCTCCGTCTTTGGAAGGCGAAGGATATTGACAACTTCAATATGAATCTTTTTGCCGAGGGTCAGTACAGCCGTGCTCTTGAGCAGTCTGTAAATGCAGAGATAATATGCAAGGTTCTTTACCCCTCCGATAATCACTATGAAGGCAAGCTCCTTCGTCTTACCCAGCAGTATTTTATGGTTTCTGCATCCTGCCAGAGTATCATTCGTGACCATATGGCGGTTTACGGTAATATAAGAACACTTGCGGATAAGGTAGCTATTCATATTAACGATACCCATCCCGCCCTGTGTGTGCCCGAGCTTATGCGCATACTGATGGATGATTATTGCCTTGGCTGGGATGAAGCGTGGGATATAGTAACAAAGGTTGTTTCCTACACTAACCATACAGTTATGCCTGAGGCTCTTGAAGCGTGGAACGAGGATATATTTGCTCTTCGCCTGCCCAGAATTCATATGATAGTTAAGGAAATAAACGAGCGTTTCTGCCGCGAGGTATGGGAAAAGTATCCCGGCAATTGGGATAGAATTTCCGAAATGGCGGTGCTTTCAGACGGTATGGTGCGTATGGCTAATCTTGCTATTATCGCTTCACACCATATAAACGGTGTTGCCGAAATACACTCTGATATTTTAAAGAATATAACCTTTAAGAATTTTTACCGTATGTGGCCCGAGCGTTTTGACAACGTTACAAACGGCGTAGCTCACAGACGTTGGCTTTGCTACTCAAATCCCGAACTTGCTTCACTTATATCCGACTGTATAGGTGATAGCTACCGTAAAGATCCTATGGCTTTAGGCGGTCTTCGTGCCTTTAAGGATGATAAGAGTGTGCTTTGCCGCCTTGAAGAGATAAAGAAGAACAATAAAAAGGCTTTTGCAGATATTGTAAAGGAACGCACGGGAGAGCTTATAGACCCTGATAGTGTGTTTGACGTTCAGATAAAACGCTTGCACGAATATAAGCGCCAGCTTCTTAATGCTATGCATATTATAGGTCTTTATCAAGAATTAAAGAGCAACCCCAATGCAGATATTCTTCCCCAAACCTTTATATTCGGCGCAAAGGCTGCCCCCGGCTACAGAATGGCAAAGGAGATAATCAAGCTTATCTGGTGCTTGGGTGAGGAAATTAAAAAGGATAAGCGTATTTCCGAAAAGCTCCGTGTTCTCTTTATGGAGGATTACAACGTTACACTTGCAGAAAAACTTGTTCCCGCAGCAGAAATATCCGAGCAGATATCCCTTGCGGGTAAGGAAGCAAGCGGTACCGGCTGTATGAAGCTTATGATAAACGGCGCTCTTACCATTGGTACGGCAGACGGTGCCAATATAGAAATGGCGCGTGAAGCAGGGGAAGAGAATATGTTTATGTTCGGCCTTACTGCACCCGAAGCGGATTATCTGCGCTCCAGGGGCTATCACAGCTCTGATTTCTATAATGCAAATGAAAAACTGCAATATATAGTAAACAGCCTTAATGCAGGATATAACGGACAGTCCTTCTCTCATCTTTCCGAGTATCTGCTTGTTCACGACCCCTATATGTGTATGGCAGACTTTGAATCCTACAGGCACATTCATGAAAAGGTGAGTGCAACATACCGCAACCGCGAAAAGTGGAACGCAATGGCACTTATGAATATTGCAGGGGCAGGCAAGTTTGCCGCAGACCGCAGTATAGGTGAGTATGCCCAGCGTATCTGGGATATAAAGCCTA
>JAZOTL010000099.1:0-10842 GCA_045657645.1 Eubacteriales bacterium | reverse complement strand
TTTAACAATATGACGGTTATCCGTAACGTGCTTGTTGGTCTTCACAATCAACCTGAGTTTAAGTGCGGCTTTTTTACAAGTGTGTTCCGCCTGCCCCGCCACTTTAAGGCTGAAAAGGCAATGCGCAATCGCGCAAAAGAACTTCTTCGTGTAGTAGGATTGGAAGAGGAAAGAAATAACCTTTCCTGCAATCTTCCTTACGGTAAGCAAAGAAAGCTGGAAATAGCCCGAGCTCTTGCAACCAATCCCAAGCTCCTTTTGCTCGATGAGCCTGCGGCAGGTATGAACCCTAACGAAACTGCAGAGCTTATGGATATTATAAAGCATATCCGTGATGAATTTAACGTAACCATACTTCTTATCGAGCACGATATGAAGTTCGTTTCCGGGCTTTGCGATGAGGTGACCGTACTCAACTTCGGTACTGTTCTTGCTCAGGGCAATACAAAAGAAGCGCTTAACGACCCTGAGGTTGTTAAGGCTTACATAGGAGGTTGATGAGATGGCTTTGTTGGAAGTTAAGGACCTTGAGGTCTATTACGGTGTTATAAATGCACTTAAGGGTATAAGCTTCGAAGTAAATAAGGGTGAAATTGTAACACTTATCGGTGCTAACGGCGCGGGTAAGACTACCACCCTTCAAAGTATTATAGGCCTTATTCCCACACGTGGCGGTTCCGTTGTGTATGACGGAAAGGATATTACCAAAACCCCTTGTCATAAGCACGTAAAACTTGGTATGTCCCAGGTTCCCGAAGGAAGACGCATCTTCCAGGAGCTTACCGTTTACGAAAATCTTATGATGGGTGCGTACAGCCTTAAAAACAACTCCGGATTTAAGGATGACATTGCAAATATCTATAAGCGTTTCCCCCGTCTTGAGGAGCGTAAAAACCAGATAGCTGCAACCCTTTCCGGTGGTGAGCAGCAGATGCTTGCTATGGGCCGTGCTCTTATGTCCCACCCCGATATTCTCTTGCTTGACGAGCCCTCTATGGGTCTTTCACCTCTCTTTGTTAACGAGGTGTTTGATATCATCCGCGAGATAAATAAAGAGGGTACAACCGTACTGCTTGTTGAACAGAACGCAAAGAAGGCCCTTTCCATTGCGGATAGAGCTTACGTTCTTGAAACAGGAAGTATAGTGCTTGAGGGTGACGCCAAAGAGCTTATGAACAACGATAAAATAAAGAGCGCATATTTAGGCGAATAATGATGGTTGTTTATACAACCATCATTTTGCGAGGTAAAAAACTATGAAATGGATAAATGCAAAAGAAGAGCCTATAGTTATATCAGGCTTGCTTGGAAATTTTAACAGGGTTCCAGATGAAGTGCACGAGCATCTTAATGACAGTGCTAAAATGACCAGCCGTTTTGCGGCAGGCGGCAGAGTAAGATTTGCAACGGATTCTTCGGAGATAAGCGTTAAAATGTCTATAGAAACTGCCGACCCTATAGGGGCACTTCCTCTTTCAGGTATTACAGGCTGTGACGTATATATCAACGATAGCTTTACAGGAACCTTTGCTCCTGCTGATTTTGGAATTAAGGAATACGAATTCAGCTTTAAAAACACAGAGGGAAGAGCAGAAATAAACATCAATCTCCCCGTGTATACACACGTTTTAAACGTGGAAATAGGTCTTTTGGAGGGAGCTTTAGTTGAAGCACCAAGAGCATATAAGCAAAAGACCCCCGTTGTGTTCTACGGTTCCTCAATTACAAACGGTGCAGCAGTTGCAAGCGCAGGTAACGCATACCCTGCACGCCTTTCCCGAGCTTTTGATTTTGACTATATCAACCTTGGCTTTGGTGGTGGTTGCCGTGGAGAGGTTGAAATGGCAGAATATATAGCAACTCTTGATATGAGTATGCTTGTTATAGGCTATGACCATAATGCAATCAATGCAGAGGAGCTTGAAGAAAGACACGAAAGATTTTTCAAGATAGTTCGCGAAAAGCATCCTACCTTGCCTATACTTTTAATGTCTAAGCCCGATCTTTTGAACGATCCCGTAGGCAATCCTCGCCGCCGTGACGTTATCTACCGCACCTATTCAAATGCACAGGCGCAGGGTGATGAAAACGTTTACTTCCTTGACGGAAGCTGGATGTACGGCCCCTTGCATATACCTACTGCAACTGTTGACGGTATTCACCCCAAGGATGAAACCTTTGCACGCTTTGCGGATATTCTTACAGGTGTGTTTAAGCTTATAAACGAAAAAACACCTATTTTTTAAAAACTAAAAAAGAAAACGCAGTCTTACGACTGCGTTTTTTTAATCTATAATTTTTATTACCGCTTCCTTGCCTAAATTTTCTTTAGGTATTACAGCGTACTCTGTTGCCGAAATTTCATTGTACATAGTGTTGAGGGGAGTATCGTTAAGCAGTATACTACGCTTGCCTTCTCCCTTGTTTTCATAGCAAAGGGTAAGCTTGCAGCCCTTGATGTTAAGGGATATTTCAGCCGTATTTGTTGGCATAAACGCAGGGGGCGCTATTATAAGGGAGTCCATTGTTGGCTGTATACCAAAGCCGTTTTTGATAAGCTCTTTTACAAGCACAGTTCCGCTACCTGTATACCAATCGCCCATAGAGTCACCGTCGGAGGAATATTCCTCTGTATAGCAATAGGAGTTTGGCATTACAAAGGTTGTGCGTGTTGCGTTGTTATGGCTTATTACCATCGCTTTTTCAAGCTCTTCCCAGGCTTGCTCTGCGTATCCCATCATAAAGAGCGCCATTATACCAAAGGTGCTTGCGTGAACGTATGCACAGGAATTTTCATAAGTTCCGGGCGTAATGGTGGAAAGTCTGCCAACCTCGGGGGCAAAGGTATCAAAAGGCTTATCAAAGGTTATAAGGCCGTATTTTGAATCAAGGGAGAGGATGTTTTTTGCAATATCCTCTTTAATTTCGGGGTAGGTGTTTACCATATTTGAAATGGCATAAAATGCGTTTGCGGTAAGGCTTAATCTGGACTTTGAATCATAATCATTGTAGCTGCCCACGTAATAAGCCTTTTTATCACCCCAACCGTGTACAACGCGCTTACCCTCATTTCCTTCTGCAACGGCGTTTTCCTTAAAGCCCTTTGCAATGCGGTTGCGCTCTGCTTTAAATCCTTCTGTAAGCTCGGTGTTTTTGCCTGTGTACTCTAAAATATCACAAAGCTGTTCAAGGGCAAGATAGAGCTGGAGGGTAGCCATAACGCTTACGCCGTCACCAAACTCCTTGCCTTCATCCTTTGTTCTTCCAAGGCCGTCAAGGGCATCATTCCAGTCACCCCACAGGGCGTGTATGCAATTAGTTTTTTCATCCAGATTAGATACAAGATAGTTTGCAATACGGATAAGATGGTCAAGTATTGTATCACGCTTTTCACTCTTTGTAAGGGGACCAAAGGTATCTTCTGCTTTATAATAACCGCACATCTCGTCAAGTATGGAGAAATCGTCGGTATATGCAAGGTAGGTGTGCAAGGTGGAAATTATCCAGAAGCCCTGATCTATATAGGGGCGAAGGTCCATATCTGGGATAGGGTTTTCCTCGGTAGGGAAGGAGATCTGTCTGGGTGCGCGTCCGTCCTCAAGTATATAGTTCATAACCTTTACTATCTGCGCGCGACTTTCATCCTTCTGCCATATAAGGGAAGCTTCAAGCTGCTGAAAAACGTCGCGTATGCCAAGCAAGGGGCCTGCGTAGTTTTTGCCAAGAGCGCAGAAGCTTATCTGTCTTTGAACGCACTTGATAAAGGAGTTTATAACCTTGGGGGAAAGAGTATCCTTATACCAATCACCAAAGTTGATATCAAGGGTATCAAAGGAGGTTTTTTCTTCAACTTTACGCAGGGCAAGCTTTTTATCAGCTTCCGCTACGTCTATATCCTTGCCTATAAACGCCTCTGCCTTGCCTTTGTTATCGGTCACAAGCATATCGTAATCTATTGCGGCAAAACCGCCTTCCTCAAGGTCAAAATGAACCATATCGGATATAACGGGTATATCGGTGGTGTTGGTTTTGGGTATTTCGGCATCATAGCAGCCGCGTGCAAAAGCAAGGGAGTTTGTAAGGCAACCGCCTTTTATACCAAGCACCGTCTTTTTTGAGGTTGTAAAGTGTTTTTTAGTTGAGTTACCTTCCACCTTTGTGTTTACCGCAAGGCAATCAAAGGTTCTGTTAAGGCTCATCATAAGGTAGCTTCCGCACTCAAAGTGCTCACCGTACTTTGTCATACGGTTAAAGAAGCCCTCTGCCTCTATATAGCGGAGCATAGGCTCAAAAAAGGAAGCAAGATAAATTTCTCTCTTTTTGCCTGTATTTACTGCACCTACCGAAAAGCGGATATGCTTATCTTCATCAACATAGCATCTCACCGCATAAACAGCCTCGGGCGCTTCCACGATATAATAGGCGCAAACGGGGGTAAACACCGTGTATCGAACAATGTTATCTTCAAAAAGTTGTCTTGCCGCTCCTGTAATGGAAATAGGGAAGAAGCCCTCACTCCTCTTTTCACCTGCAAAAAAGGCAATGGGGGTATCCTCGTTGTAGTTAGCGCAACGGAAGATGTTGAACATACCGTCTACACAGTCAAGATAACCGCTTGTGTGAGGGAAGAGTACCAAACCGTCACGGTAATAGGGGTAACGGGAATCACCAAACTTTCTGGGATAGCAAAGCACGGTGTTTTCCTCAAGGAAGTAGGAATTATCGGGCAGGGCGCTATCCTTATCTTTATTTAGATTATGTACCTTTTCAACTAATTCGAGAATTTCGTTTCTTGTCATTTGTCGTCTCCTTTGGTATATTCTTTAACAACGCAGTTTTGGCAAAAATATTCGTTTACCGAGCCGCTTTTTGGCTCGCCCATAAAGTAATAACCGCAACAGATGCTTACACAACCGTGGGTTACTATAAGTACGGTCTTATCACGGTATTTTTCGTATATATCATCGAGGGCACTACTTGTTCTTGCAAGGAGGGCATCGGCGCTTTCCATACCCTCGTAGGGCGCTTCTTCGCCAAAGTTCCAGGTAAGGTCAAAGTTTATCGCTCCCATACGTCCTCCCTCGGCAGTACCAAAGTTGCGCTCGCAAAGGCGGGGCTCGTATATTATGGGTATATTTCTGTCTTTTAATATTACCTCTGCAGTCTTAGCGGCTCGTTTAAGGGGAGAGCATACCGCTACGTCAATATGTACGTCCTTAAGGGCTTTGGCTGCCGCCTGCGCCTGGGCAATGCCCGTTTCGTTTAAAGGAATATCTATAGTACCCTGTAAAAGGTGCTGTTTGTTCCAGTCGGTCTCACCGTGTCTTATTATAAGTGCCTTCATTATGACCTCGTTTTGTAATGTCTGTAAAGATTATATCATATTATTCCAACAAAATAAAGACTTGTTTGCACAAGTCTTTAAATTTTATTTATTGTAAGGCTGTCAAAACCGCCGCGCTCAAGCACCAATTCTTCATAGTAATCGGTGGTGATATCTGCGCTTGTCTTTGTGTTGCCGTATCTGTCTGTGTGTTCGGCAAGCTCCGCATTTGCCACACCCTTTACAAATTCCTTTGCTTCTTTTTCTTCAAGTCCTGTTACCTGAATTTTTGAAGGAGAAATGTTAAGTATACGCAGGCTCTTGGGGCCGTGGGTTCTTTCAAGGTGGGTATCACGCTTGAAATCATTTATGCTGAAGTTTTCCATGTTGCTTTCAAGGCGCATATAGGATCCGTCCGGCCAAGGATTGGTGCAATGAACCTGCGCATGGTTTATTGAAACGTTGCGCACGTAGCCTACACCTCTGCGGTATTCGGGTGAATCGGGGGATACGATAGGGGTCATACAGTAACGAGCCGCATCCATATTTACAAACATACCGTAGAAGCCGCCTTTGACGTTTGAAATGGTTATATTTGAAATATCGGAGTATATGCTGAGTATACGCACAAAGGACATACAAGACTCTGCATAAAGGCCGTCTATCACAATGTTTCTTATATAGCCGTTATCAATATCAAGAGCCTCGCAACGGGTGATTATATCGTCTGCATTAAGGGCAATCATATCGTCGCTGGGGGTTCCGGGTGTGTGAGCTACGATGTTACGGATAACGCCGTTTTCACAAAAACCGCCAATGTGCAGACCGTCGTTGTTGTTTGAGTTATTAAGGGAACGGAAGGTAATGTTCTCAAATAAAAATCCGTTAACCCGGCAAAAACGTGTGTAATATCCGCCTGAATCCGAAAGGGTAAGACCTGAAAGGGTAAGGTTCTTTACGCTTTTGAAATTCATTATAGCACCGGAAGGTGCGGTATCGTCGTAAAATCTATCCAGGGGCTTGTGGTTGGTTTTGTTGTTTCCGTCCCATACGCCACCGTATATGGCAATGTTTTCATCCCCTTCGCCCAAATAGTGCTTGTTTGTTATAAGGAAATCACCACGCTTTTTAAGGGTGTTATCCGCAAGCTTTATTACTGCACGGGGGTGCGCCATAATCTTTGTGTTGGAACTTATATACAGGGTTTGGGCAATCTTGTATTCACCTACGGGTATGGTAACAATATCGCTGTTGCTGTCAAGGGCAGCCTGAAAAGCAGCTCCGTCGTTTGCAACCCCGTCGCCTATTGCTCCAAAATCTTTTACACTTACGCTATTTATCATATTCTGTCTCCTTTAAGGCAGATTTGGATTACTCGTCATCCTAAGGTCTTCTTGCTTTGTTATACATACGGTGGAAGAAGCCCATAAGCTCGTCCGTTGCAGGATAGTAGTTTACGGTGTATTGGACGGGCTCTCCATAAAGGCTGTCGCGGCGCATTACCACTACAAATTCGCCGTGGTCGGGGCAGGTGCAAAGTTGAATTTTGTCCCTGTTGCGAAGTCTTACTCTTTTGTTGGAAATAAGCCGCGTTCCGCAATGGGGACACATATGACCGTCCTTTTCCTTTTCTGAGGGAAGGGAGGTTATAAGATGGGCTTTTAAGGAATCATACCGCGGTCTTGGAGCGCGCTTTGGCTTGGGGGTAGGCTCCTCGTAGCTTGCAATGCCTTCCTCCATATCAAGTGCACCGCAGATACGGGCGGTAAACACCGCATCGTTTAAGGCGTTATGGGCAGGCTCGTCAAGCTTAAGTCCCAGATGCTCCATAGCAGAGGCAAGGGACCATTGGCGGTTTTCCTCGGTTTTTTGTTTGTTGAAGATTAGCTGCAGATTGTAGCTTTTGGGGAGAATATCGGTAGGAATTCCAAACATCTGCATATTACTGCGCAGGGTGGGCATATCGTCCGGCCCCCAGGTTATAAAGCAGAAGTCCTCACCGCACCACTTCATAAATGATTCAAAGGCTTCGGGGAAGCTGTCGCCTCTTTCAAGGTCGTGCTCATCAATACCCGTAAGCTTTTTAACGTAGCGGTTGATTTCTGTGTAGTATTTAGGAACAATACTTATAAGTATTCTGCCTGTTTCACAAAATTCGGAGTTCAGCCTTACCGCGCCAATCTGTATTATCTCACCGTGGAGCTTCACGGGGTGCTTTATAAGCTTGGCAGGGGAGGAGGGCTGGTTCCACTCCATATCAAAAACTATGTAATTCATATTAAACGTATAAAAGGAGCTCCTTTGCGTTATCTATAAGCACGTTTGCGCCCGAAGCAATAAGTACGTCCTTTCCTCTGTAGCCCCAGGTACAGCCGCAGGCAAAAAATCCTGCATTGCGGGCAGTTTCCATATCAACGTTGGAGTCACCTACGTAGAGCACCTCACTTGGCTTGCAACCAAACTTTTCGGTTATGTAAAGGGCAGAGGTGGGGTCGGGCTTTGTGGGGAATTCAGGCATATAACCCTGCACGTGGTCAAAGGTGTCCGGCAGTAAAAGGTTTACAATATCCTTTGTATGCTTGTCGCCCTTGTTTGAAAGCACGCCCAGCTTAAGGCCTTTCGCTTTAAGAGCCTTTATGGTTTCCTCAATCTGGGGGTAAAGCACGGTCTTATCAAGATAGTGCTTTGCGTAATGGGCGCTGTATATATCGTGGCACTCGTGCACAAGCTCCTCATTTGTACGGTGTTCTTCGGGCAAGGATTTGCGTACAAATTCAAGTGCGCCGCAGTTAACCGCATAAAGTATATCATCAAGGCTTCTTTCGGGATAGCCCTTTTCCTTAAGCATCAGGTTCATACCTGTGCGCAGGTCTTCAAGGGTAAAGGCTAAAGTTCCGTCAAGGTCGAAAATCGCTGCTTTAAACATAATAGTTCCTCATTTTAAAATACATTATTATCTAATTATAACATCTTCCTTTTTCAATATCAAGTTATAAATGCGCTTTTATATAAAAATAACGGCAAATGCTTGTAATTTAATTTGGTGTGTGTTAAAATTGATGTATTAACTTAAATGAGGAAACGCTAATGCAATTTGAAAACAAACAAACTCTCAAATATTCCGAACTGACAAATCTGTTAGAGCTTTCGGCTAATAAGTTCCCCCTGCAGGATAGGGAAACTCCCCAGCTTTACCGTGAGATATTTGACTATGATACAGTGCCCAAGGTGGCGTTTAACCACAGGCACGTTCCTCTTAATATGCCCGATGATATATGGATAACCGATACTACCTTCCGTGACGGTCAGCAGTCTACCTCTCCCTTTACTGTAGAGCAGATTGTTGATATTTTCAAGCTTATGCACCGTCTTGGCGGTGAAAAGGGTCTTATCCGCCAGAGCGAATTCTTCGTATATACCGAAAAGGATAGAGAGGCCGTACGCCGTTGTATGGATCTTGGCTATGAATTCCCCGAGGTTACAAGCTGGATTCGCGCAAATGAAAAGGATTTTGAGCTTGTTAAAGAGATAGGCTTAAAGGAAACAGGCGTGCTGCTTAGCTGCTCTGATTATCATATTTATCAAAAGATGGGTCTTACCCGTGCACAGGCAATGGATAAGTACCTTGGTATAGTTAAGTCTATACTCTCTATGGGTATTCGTCCCAGATGTCACTTTGAGGATATAACAAGAGCAGACTTCTACGGCTTTGTTGTACCCCTTGCTTCTGCACTTCAGGAGCTTTCACGCGAAAGCGGTATTCCTATTAAGATAAGAGCCTGCGATACTATGGGCTACGGCGTAAACTATCCCGGTGCCGCACTTCCCAGAAGCGTTCCCGGTATTATCTACGGTCTCAACCACTATGCAGGCGTACCAAGCGAAATGATAGAGTGGCACGGACATAATGACTTTTATAAGGTTGTTACTAACGCTACCACCGCTTGGCTCTACGGCTGTTCGGGTGTTAACTGCTCACTTTTGGGTATCGGCGAACGTACAGGTAACTGCCCCGTTGAAGCAATGGTTATAGAATACGCCCAGTTAAAGGGCACCACCGACGGTATGGACCTTACCGCCATTACCGATATTGCCCAGTACTTTGAAGAGCGTATGGGTTATGAAATCCCCCCCAGAACACCCTTTGTGGGACGTAACTTTAACGTTACCCGTGCAGGTATCCACGCAGACGGACTTCTCAAAAACGAGGAGATATATAACATATTTAATACCGAAAAGCTCCTTAACCGCCCTGCTGCAGTTGCTGTTGATAAGACCAGCGGCCTTGCGGGTATAGCACATTGGATAAACGGTTTCTTCCGCTTAAAGGGTGAAGGTGAGGCGGTTGATAAGCGTGCCCCCTATGTAGTTGAAATGAAGAAGCTTATTGATGCCGAGTACGAAAACGGCAGAAATACCGTTATGGGTGACGGTGAGCTTGAAAATATGCTTCGTACCGTTGATTTTGATGAATATCAGCGCCTTGCTCATATTCACGAAAACAAAAAAGCGGAAAATATATGATAAAAAAGCTTATACTTGTTGTTATTCTGCTTGCGGCTGTAGGGGTGTTTCTTTACAGCGGTTACAAGGTTTACGATACGTATACCGAGTACCAGAAGATAGATGACCTGAACGAGGAGCTTTCTACATATAAGCCCGGCTCCGGCGGTGAGCTTTATATTCTTGAACAGGCAAAAGAGGAATATAAAAACGAGGATATCTCCGGTTGGATAACCATTCCCGATACCAACGTGGACTATATGGTAGTGCAGGGAAGTGACAATGATTATTATCTAAATCACGGTGTTAACGGCCAGTGGCTCTCCGGCGGCTCAATTTTTATGGACTACCGTAATAACTACGATTATTCTGATTTTAATACCGTTATATACGGCCACCAGATGAATAACGGCAGTATGTTTGAGGATATAAGAAAGTTCAGAAAAGAGGACTTCTTTAATTCCC
Source organism: Eubacteriales bacterium (assembly GCA_045657645.1). Lineage (GTDB taxonomy): Bacteria > Bacillota > Clostridia > Oscillospirales > CAG-272 > RGIG7300. The sequence goes on along the minus strand of JAZOTL010000099.1, from coordinate 551 downwards.
ATCCCACAGCCACTATTTATTCCTTAAACCGTGAATTCAAGGTAGAGTTTTTCGCCTTCCTGCTTGTGGGCTCAGATCACCCCGTATACGAGCTTAACTTTACCGATGATAACACAAAGGCGGCACACCTTGAAAAGCTTATAACGGACGCAGCCTGGACACGGGATGTGGATGTGAGCACCACCGACCATATCGTTACCCTTTCTACTTGTACCTATGAATTTGATGATGCAAGGGCAGTTCTTGTGGGTAAGCTGACACAGGTTGATAATTGAATATAAAAGGCTACGGCGCTGGGTGCCGTGGCTTTTTTTGCTTTCGTGAAAGGAGTTTAATCAAAACTTTAAATTAGTGGAAGGGAGCATAAAAAACAAAATTACCTTGTACACAAAAAATTTACAAATAGATTTTTTCTCCTTTAAAAGCATAAATTTGCAGATATTAACTGGTATTTAAAGTGAGCATCAACCATAAAGTGGAAAGAAAAGGTGGTATTTATATATAATAAAGAAATGTTTTCTAAAAAAACTTGCTATTTACAGATCATTGTG
>JAZOTL010000098.1:0-9035 GCA_045657645.1 Eubacteriales bacterium | reverse complement strand
AAAAAAGACACCCTAAGGTGTCTTTTTGCTTGGTGGGGGATGGTGGATTCGGACCACCGAAGTCAGTGACAACAGATTTACAGTCTGCCCCCTTTGGCCGCTCGGGAAATCCCCCATATTCAATTAGTGTTCGAAGAAAGTCTGGAGCTGGTGGACGGACTCGAACCCCCGACCTGCTGATTACAAATCAGCTGCTCTACCAACTGAGCTACACCAGCACATCCGAACTTGGAACAGTCAGTATTATATCATACTAGATTTGGTTTGTCAATACCTAATTTGCTATTTTTTTTACTATTTTTTTGGTTGTTTTTTTGTGCTTGTTGCCCTCTTGTTAGACTTGATAAGCTCCTTTAATTCTGCCATAAAGGAATCTACGTCCTTGAATTCGCGATATACCGAAGCAAAGCGCACGTATGATACCTGATCAAGGCCGCGCAGTTTATCCATAACAAGCTCTCCCACTTCTTCGGAGGTAAAGTCTGTTTTAAGGGAGTTCTGCATTTCGGTTTCTATTTCGTTTGCCGCTTCGTTAAGCTGTTCCTCGGTTACGGGGCGCTTATAGCACGCCTTTACCATGCCGGACATCATTTTGTTGCGGTCGTATATTTCCTTTGTGCCGTCCTTTTTAACAATAAATACGGGTATAGTGTCAATTATCTCGTAGGTAGTAAATCTTTTACCGCATTCAAGGCATTCTCTGCGGCGGCGTATACTTGAATTTTCTGTGGGTCTTGAGTCTATTACCTTACTTTCGGTATGACCGCAGTTAGGACATTTCATATGTTTTCTCCCAATTAAAAGTAGTTACTCAATTATTATATCACAATTTTATAAATTGTCAAATTATTCCTCGGTTTTAAATTCGGGGATAACTTCGCTATCAAAGGCGAGCTCCTTTACGTCAAGGGTACCTTCTGAGCTTTCGTCCTTATAATGCTCTGAAAGCCATATGCCCGTTTCCTTATCTACGTATATTTCGGAATTGGATTCAATACCTCTATCCTTAAAGGTGTATATAAATTTGTATATATCGCAATCTCTGTCGGCCTTCTTGCCTTCGCCTACGTACTCAAAGCCTGTGGTTTCTAACCAATCGGTATAGTCGAAGCCGAAAATGGAGAAGCGACTTGAAAAATATTCATAAGGTGTGTCTGCTTCAAGGGCGTAATACTCATCCGCCTTGTATATTCCGTCCTCTATAACGTATGCATAGGCAAGGCCGCCCTCTACAACGCAGGCGTATTCCTCTACGGCGGGGTCTTCTATGGTTTCGGTTGTGAGCACCATTTTTATATAGTAGGTTATTCTGTTACCCTCGGTTTTTTTGGCGTAGGTGGTATTGCTTGTATATTCGCTTCCTACCCAGGTTTCGGTTGCCTTAATGGTAAAGTTCTCTATATCGTTTAAGGATACGGTCTTTTCAGGAGCTTCTACCACTACAGGCTGCGTGGGTGTGTTGTTTTCCTTTTTTGTTTCCTTAACCGTACATCCAATAAAGGTGCAGGGAATAAGGAGTATTATCATAAATAATGCAATGGCTTTTTTCATTGTCTTTCCTCTTTTTAATGATTTACGTAATTGTACCACGAATAGCGCGCTTGTGTCAAGAAAAGGGGGTAGGCGGTTTAAGATTTTCAAATTAAAATGCATATTATACTTGAATTAGAGCGTAAAATGTGATATTATTCCCTAGACAGGAGGAATTTTTTATGGAAATTTTTAACGACCTTCAGGTTTTATACGAAAATGTTTTAACTTTGTTCCAGGGCGATAACTGGAAGCAGATAGCTATGTGGGTTATAGGCGCTATACTTATATATCTGGCTATAGCCAAGGATATGGAGCCTACACTTCTTTTGCCTATGGGCTTTGGTGCTATCCTTGTTAACCTGCCCAATTCCGGAGCAAAAGAGGTAATCGACCGTCTTTTTGAGATTGGTATAGATAACGGCGAGCTTATGCCCCTTATACTCTTTATTGGTATCGGTGCAATGATAGACTTTGAGCCCCTGCTTACCAATCCCAAGCTTATGATATTCGGTGCTGCTGCCCAATTTGGTATATTCTTTACCCTTTGTATGGCATCACTCTTCGGATTTGAGCTTAAGGATGCCGCTTCAATAGCGATTATCGGTGCGGCAGACGGCCCCACATCTATTTATGTGGCTAATATGCTTAACTCTAATTATCTTTCTGCAATTATGGTAGCGGCTTATTCCTATATGGCTCTTGTGCCTATAGTTCAGCCCCCCATTATCAAGCTTTGTACCACTAAAAAGGAACGCCTTATTCGTATGCAATACACAGGCAACAAGGTATCCAAGCTTACAAAGATACTTTTCCCAATAGTTGTTACCGTTATAGTAGGTCTTGTAGCACCTGATGCGGTTGCACTTATCGGCTTCCTTATGTTTGGTAACCTTATCCGTGAATGCGGTGTACTTAACTCCCTTTCCGAAACAGCACAAAAGGTTCTTGCTAACCTTATCACCATCTTCCTTGGAATTACTATTTCCTCAAGAATGGTTGCATCCGAGTTCTTAAGACTTGAAACCCTTGTTATTATGGGTCTTGGCCTTGTAGCCTTTGTTGTAGATACCTTTGGCGGTATTATGATAGCAAAGATTATGAATATCTTCTCAAAGAATAAAGTAAACCCCATGATAGGCGCTGCAGGTATCTCTGCGTTCCCCATGTCTGCCCGTGTGGTTCACAAGATGGGTCTTGAAGAGGATAACCAGAACTTCCTGCTTATGCACTCTATCGGTGTTAACGTTTCCGGTCAGATCGCATCTGTAATCGCAGGCGGTCTTATACTTGCAATAGTGGGAGGTAGATTAGGATGAATATAGCACTTTCTGTTGAAAAGTTTTTAAATACACTTCCTATAATGGGAACAGGTATGATAGGTATTTTCATTGTTACACTTGTAATAATAGCCGTTGTAGCGCTTTTGAACAAATTTACACAGGATAAATAAAGGTTGATAAAATGAAAAAGCTTGACGTAAAACTTTTAAAGGAAAATATAGAAAAAAGCATACTTGCAGATATAAGCGCAGGTAGGGTAGGCGGTTGTTGTGCTATGGTGGCACAGGACGGAGAGGTTCTCTACGAGGGCTTTTACGGTAATGAAGCCATAGGCGTTAACGTGGACGAAAAAACTATTTTCCGTCTTGCCTCTATGACTAAGCCTGTTACTTCCGTTGCTACACTTATATGTATTGACCGCGGACTTGTAGCTCTTGACGATAAGGTATCAAAGTTTATACCCGGCTTTGCCAAAATGCAGATAGGCCGTATGAACGAAAATGGTGAGCTTGAAATTGTTGGAGATGCCGAAAAGGAGATAACCGTACTCCATCTTTTAACCCATTCAAGCGGACTTGGCAGCGGTGACGTTGGTAACTACGCTCTTTCAAAAATGAGCCGTGAAAAGGAGCACAGCCTTCTTGAATATGCGGTAGAGCATTATAGTCATTCAGCGCTTGATTTTGAACCCTTTTCCGGTCAGTTTTACAGCGCAATATTCGGATTTGACGTTCTTGCAAGAATTGTAGAGATAGTTTCGGGTATGCCTTATAATGAATTTGTAGAAAAGGAAATATTCAAGCCCCTGGGAATGGTGGACACTACCTTTACAGTATCCGACGAGCAATATGCCCGTGTAATTCCTATGCATACCTTTGAAAACGATACCCCCGGCACCTGTGAGCTTGCCCGCGGCGGTATGTTTGAGGGCTTGCCCGTAACCTACTTTATGGGCGGAGCAGGACTTGCTTCCACAATGCGTGATTATCATAAGTTTGCGCAGATGTTACTTTGCGGCGGAGAATATAACGGCGTGCGCATCCTTTCAAAGGAAATGGTTGAAAAGATGTCTACACCTCAGCTTCCCCGTGAGCTTATGCCCTACAGCGAAAGATGGGGACTTGGCGTGCGCGTGATCGTTGAGGAAGAGTATCAGCGTCTTCCCGTTGGAGCTTACGGCTGGAGTGGTGCTTACGGTACCCACTTCTGGATAGACCCTGTGAACAATATTACTGCTATATATCTTAAAAATTCAAGATATGACGGCGGTTCCGGAGCTGAAACTGCGGCACAGTTTGAAAGGGACGTATCTGCTTCCTTTGAAAAATGATTTAGAAAGGACTATCACAAGATAGTCCTTTTTATATAATTTTGACTTGACTTGATTTTTTTTAGGTATTATACTAATAGTAAGTTTACCAATAGTAAGTTATATTAAGGAGTATAAAATGACTAAACGCAGAATAGAAACAAGCTGTGTACAGGGCGGATATACACCGGGCAACGGTGAGCCCAGACAGATACCGATAATTCAAAGCACTACCTTTAAATATGCTACAAGCGAGGATATGGGTAAGCTTTTTGATCTTGAGGCAGAGGGATATTTTTACTCAAGACTTCAAAACCCTACCTGCGACCATGTAGCGGCTAAAATTTGTGAGCTTGAGGGTGGCGCTGCTGCTATGCTCACCTCTTCCGGTCAGGCGGCAACCTTCTTTGCCGTATTCAATATTGCATCTGCAGGAGACCACGTGGTATCGTCTTCTTCAATTTACGGCGGCAGCTACAATCTTTTTGCCGTAACTATGAAGCGTATGGGGGTTGATTTTACCTTTGTTTCTCCCGATTGCAGCGAGGAGGAGCTTAACGCTGCTTTCAGGCCTAATACAAAGGCGGTTTTCGGTGAAACTATCGCAAATCCTGCTCTTACCGTACTTGATATAGAAAAGTTTGCAAAGGTTGCCCACGCTAACGGGGTGCCCCTTATAGTTGATAATACCTTTGCTACCCCCATTAACTGCCGACCCTTTGAGTGGGGGGCTGATATAGTTACACACTCTACCACAAAGTATATGGACGGTCACGGCGCGGTCCTCGGCGGTTGCATAGTGGATTCCGGCAACTTTGATTGGAGCCGTTACCCCGATAAGTTCCCCGGTCTTTGTACGCCCGACGAAAGCTATCACGGTGTTACCTATACCGAGCGCTTCGGTAAGGGAGCTTATATAACAAAGGCTACAGTTCAGTTAATGCGTGACCTTGGCCCTATGCAGTCTCCTCAAAATGCGTTTATGCTCAATCTGGGCCTTGAAAGCCTGCACGTGCGTATGAAGCGCCATTGCGAAAATGCTCTTGCGGTAGCAAAGTATCTTGAATCCGACGAGCGTATAAGCTGGGTAACATACCCCTCTCTTGAAGGTGATAAATACTATGAAGCAGCCTGCAAATACCTGCCTTGCGGTTCTTGCGGTGTTGTCAGCTTTGGGGTAAAGGGCGGAAGAAGTGCAGCAGAAGCATTTATGAAAAACCTTACCATTGCGGCTATCGAAACCCACGTGGCGGATGCCCGTACCTGTTGCTTGCATCCTGCAAGCTCTACCCACCGCCAGATGAATGATGAAGAGCTTGCGGCGGCAGGTGTACCCAGTGACCTTGTGCGTCTTTCGGTAGGTCTTGAATCTGCAGATGACCTTATAGAGGATATTAAGCAAGCCCTTGATAAAATATAATTTAAGGAGATGCTAATGGACGTAAAGTACCGTAAGGTCAAGCCATATAACACCTCAAAATATCCCATTCGTCAGCCGCGGTTTATGACACTGTTATTGTATCTGGTAAGCCGTATTGCAATGCCCCGTGTGCCCTACAAGATAGAAAAGATAGGTATGGAGGGCTTAAAGCCACCCTATATACTGCTTTCCAATCATATGTATTTTGTGGATTTTCAGCTTTCCGCTATGGCAACATTTCCCCACAGGGTGAACAACGTGGCAACCATAGACGGCTACTACCGCCGCCCTTGGATAATGGAGCTGCTTGGCTGTATATGTAAGCGTAAGTTTACTACCGATATGCACCTGTTGCGTTCTATAAAAAAGGTGCTGAAAAATGGTGACGTTCTTTGTATGTATCCCGAAGCGCGTTACAGCCCTATCGGCACAACGGCTATCCTGCCCGAGTCTTTAGGTATGCTTGTAAAATCAAGTAAAGTTCCCGTTGCGGTGCTGTTGCATCACGGAAACTATCTCCACACTCCTTTTTGGAATTTCCGTAAAAAGCGCAAGGTACCCCTGTATACAACCCTTACAAAGGTGCTTTCCGCTGAAGACGTAAAGGAAAAATCCGCTGACGAGATAAATCAAATACTGCGTGATGCTCTTACCTATGATGAATATAAGTGGCAAAAGGAGCAGAACATACGCATAACCGAGCCTTTTCGCGCACAGGGTCTGCATAAGCCCCTTTATCAATGTCCTAACTGTATGACCGAAAGTGAGATGGACTCCGAGGGTGCGCAGATATTCTGCCGCCATTGCGGTAAGCGTTGGGAAATGAACGAGCTTGGAGAGCTTTTTGCCCTTGAGGGAGAAACCGAATTTTCTCACATTCCCGATTGGTACGAGTGGCAGAGGGCAAACGTGCGAGCACAGCTTGAGGCGGGCACATACCACTTTGAAGATACCGTGGACGTTTACTCCTTGCCCGGATGTATGAAATTTGAGCATTTGGGAGAAGCAAAGCTTATTCACGATATGGAGGAAGGCTTTGTGCTGGAGGGAGTTTATAACGATTCTCCTTACAGAATTCAGCGTAAGCCCCTTGGAATGTACGGTGTGCATATTGAATATGATTATTGCTATATCCGCCCCGAGGATTGTATTGATATTTCTACCAATAATGATTCATTCTACTGCTATCCCACAAAAAAGAACGTGGTAACAAAGCTTTCTCTTGCAACTGAGGAGCTATATAAAATACACAAAGAAAGAACAACAAGGAAAAACGAAGCTTAGGCTTCGTTTTTTTGTGGAAAAGTTAATATATTTATGATATAATAATAGAGAATTAAAGAAGGGAGATGCTTTGTGAACAATATAAAAAAAGAGCTTAAAAAGATAAAACCTTTTAACATATTAATGCTTACAGTGGCGGGTATGATAAACGCCTTTGGTATAGTTTTTTTTCTTAACCCCGTAAAGCTTTATGACAGCGGTATTTCGGGCACGTCTATGCTGCTTGCCCAAATAACGCCTGAACAACTTACACTTTCTGTATTTCTGCTTATACTTAACGTGCCCTTGTTTTTGTACGGCTTAAAAAAGCAGGGAGCGCTTTTTACCGTGTATGCAATATATACGGTTGCAATTTATTCCTTTATGGCGTGGCTTATAACCGACGTTCTGCCTGTAGACGTTAACTTTGCCTCACCCCTTGCAGGTACAGACCTTTTGCTGTGCGCCCTTTTTGGCGGACTTATCTCAGGTGTGGGAAGCGGTCTTGCCATACGCTTTGGCGGAGCAATGGACGGTATAGAGGTAATGTCGGTTATATTTGCAAAAAAGCTGGGTATATCCGTTGGAACCTTTGTTATGATATATAATGTGGCATTATATATCATTTGCGGTGTTGTAATAAAAAGCTGGATATTACCCCTCTATTCTATAGTTGCATATGCGGCGGCGCTTAAAACGGTAGACTTTATCGTTGAGGGCTTTGACCGTGCGAAATGTGCAATGATAGTTACCGTAAAGCCGGAAGAGATTTGCCGTGCATTATCCGAGGAGTTTGAAAGCGGTGTTACCAGATTTGATGTAACCGGCGGTTATTCAAAGGATGCAAAGACCATGGTGTATTTTATCGTTAACCGTTTTCAAGTTGCAAAAATGCGGGATATAGTTCACCAAATTGATAAATATGCTTATATTTGTATAAGTGAGGTTGCTGATATATATTCAAATAATCAGCGCACAAAGTGATGGCAGAAGATATTTTAAAAAAAGCAAAGGATATTGAAAATAGTACTATAAAGCACCGCCGTTACCTGCACGCTTGCCCCGAAACGGGTTTTGAACTGAAAAATACCATAGCTTATGTTAAAGAACAGCTTTGCAAGCTTGGTTACGAAGTGCAGGAGTGCGGAAGGGGAATTGTTGCTCAAACAGGCGCAAAGAGTGGAAAAACCTTTTTGTTGCGCGCTGATATGGACGCTTTGGCAATAGAAGAAAATTCGGATCTTGAATTTGCTTCGGTAAACGGTAATATGCACGCCTGCGGTCATGATATGCATACGGCAATGCTGCTTTCGGCGGCGGAAATTTTAAAAAGTTTTGAGGATAGACTAAAGGGCAGGGTAAGGCTTGTTTTTCAGCCTGCGGAAGAAACTCTTGAGGGCGCAAAGGAAATGGTTAACATGGGCGCTGCAGACGGTGCGGATGCAGGTGTTATGCTCCACGTAATGTCGGGTATGCCCATTCCTTCGGGCACTATTATCGTTTCTCCTGCAGGGGTAAGCGCTCCTGCGGCAGATTATTTTGAAATAGAGGTTAAGGGTAAGGGCTGTCACGGAGCTATGCCCGTGCAGGGTATAGACCCGCTTTCCTGCGCTGCCCACATCCTTATAGCCTTGCAGGAAATACACGCCCGAGAACTAAAGATAGGCGAGCGTGCTGTTTTGACTGTGGGCGAGCTTAAAGGCGCCAATACCCCAAATGTTATTCCCGACAGGGTTGTTTTGGGTGGAACTATGCGTGCCTTTGATGAAGATGTACGCAGCGAGATAAAAAAGAGAATATCAGAAATATCAAAAGGTCTTTCTGCAGCCTTCAGGTGCAACACCGAGGTGCGCTTTACAAGCGGATGTCCCACACTTGTAAACGATGAAAAGCTTTCTTGTGATATGGGTGTATATATGAAGGAGCTTTTGGGAAGCTATGCACTTACCGCTAAAGAAATGGGAAATAATTCGGGCGGGGCTTCGGGCTCTGAGGATTTTTCATATTTTAGCCACACTATACCAACCGTAATGCTTGCTCTTGCGGCAGGTAAGGAAAATAGAGACGGTAAACAATATCCCCAACATCATCCAAAGGTAGTCTTTGATGAGGACGTTCTTTATAAGGGTGCGGCAGCGTACGCTTATGCCGCAATAAGATGGTTAGAGAATAATTAAAGGAGAAAACAGCAATGAATGAAGTAATTAAAAACATTAAAACAAGAAGAGCT
>JAZOTL010000097.1:0-12062 GCA_045657645.1 Eubacteriales bacterium | reverse complement strand
TTAGGCTCGGGCGGGAAACGCGTATGAACAGTATCCTTTACACCCTCAGCCAGGTCTTTGTCTATAATATCGTGAATAAAATTAGATCTTGTCTCTTCCATTTGGAACCTCATAATTCATTAATAGCGTTGTTTATTCTTGCAAGGCTTGCATCTTTGCCCATTATCTTCATAACCTCATACATATCAGGGGAATTTGTTTTTCCTGTAAGAGCGATACGTATGAACATACTTATATCACCAACGTGACCTTTGTATTTATCGGGTTCAGCTTTGTACTGCTTTGTTTCGGGTGCAAAGCCAAGCTCTTCTGCAATGCCCTTAACCTTTTCAAACCAGCCGTTTGCATCATCGTTTGCGTCATATCTTTCAACAAACAATGAAAGCGCTGCTTTGATATCATCCTTTGCAAATGCTTCAGGGTAGGTTGCTTCCATGGTGAAAAGTTCATCATAGAAAAGTGAAACGTAGGGCTTAACGTCCTTCCAAACTGTAAGGTCTTTTCTGGGTTTCTTTGTTCCGCGTCCGATTGAAAGTATCTTTATTGCGTATTCCTTATCATTGTTGAAAAGGTTGTAAAGCTCTTGGTCATATTCCTTTGCCCAATCAAGCACTTGTTCATATACAGACTCTGCGGTCATACGGGATATTGTATTTTTGCTTACGTCGTTTAATTTGTCAAAATCAAAGAGTGAACCTGATGCGCTCATCTTCTTGATTGTGAACTGGAAGTCATTTATATCTGCATCGGGATTAACCTTTCTCCATTCTTCAAAATTTGAATTGAGAAGGGTCATAACGTATTCCTTTACAGAAGCTGAAGGATATCCTTCGGCAACATAGTAGTTCAGGCCTGCACCAAGGTCGCGCTTGGAGAGCTTCTTCTTTGAACCGCCTTCCATTTTCATAAGCTGTGAGATGTGGAGGTACTTGGGAAGCTTAAAGCCTAATGCGCGGAAAAGCTGAATGTGGAAGGGAAGACTGGGTAACCATTCTTCACCTCTTACAACGTGGGTTGTTTGCATTAAGTGATCGTCTACTGCGTGTGCAAAGTGGTATGTGGGTATACCGTCACTCTTAAGAAGAACGTGGTCTATATCGTTTTCTGTTATTTCAATACTGCCCTTTATAAGGTCTGTAAATTTGATCTTGTTTTCAATAGAACCCTCTGAACGGAAGCGGAGTACGAAAGGCTCTCCGTTCTTGATCTTTGTTTCGATGGTTTCAATATCGCAATCGCGGTACTTTGCCCATTTTCCGTAATAGCCGGGAGTTACCTTAAGTTCTTCCTGCTCGCTTCTTATAGCAGAAAGTTCGTCCGCTGTGCAGAAGCAAGGGTATGCTTTACCCTGTTTTATAAGCTCTTTAGCAAAGGTTTGATAAATTTCAGCACGCTTGCTCTGACGGTAGGGTCCGTAGTCACCCTTTTCGCCGCCTATGCAAATACCCTCATCGAAATTGATGTTATAGGTTGCGTAAGAATTGATGATATCGATATCTGCACCCTCAACTTCTCGCTTTGCATCGGTGTCTTCTATGCGAAGGAAGAATACACCGCCGCTTTGATGTGCGAGGCGTTCTGCAACCATTGTAGGGAACAGGCTTCCAAAATGAACAAAGCCTGTAGGGCTGGGGGCAAATCTGGTTACCTTTGCACCTTCGGGTAATTCTCTTTTAGGGTATCTTGCTTCAATTTCATCCGGTGTGGTTTTTATGTTTGGATAAAGAAGCTCGCTTAAATAGTTGTAATCCATTGTTAACCTCATCTCATATATATGTTGTTTGTTTTTTCGTAGCTTAGTCTTGAAGAAGCACCGTGGCCGGGGTGGATTTTATAATCCGTGGATAATTCCTTGAGTCTGTTAAGTGAATTCATTAAGGTGTTATAATCGCCTCCGTAAAAATCGTATCGGCCGATACTTCCACGGAACAGCGTGTCCCCGCAAAACATATGCTCGCCTGCAATGTAACATACAGAGCCTTTTGTATGGCCCGGTGTGTGCATAACTTTAATTTCTACATTGCCCAGGGTTATAGTATCACCGTCTGCAACAAAATGCTCGGCTGAATCGATAGGCCTGCTTGAACCGTATACTGCCATAAGGCTCTTATTATGGTCAAGCAGCAGCTCGTTATCCTCCTTGTGGATATACACCGGAGCTTTGGTAGCATCTCGGAGCTGTTGTAATGCGCCCGTATGGTCAAAGTGACCGTGGGTAAGAAGAATTTTATCAAGCTTTAAATTTCGTGCTTGCAATTTTTCAAGTATGATTTCGCAGTCATCGCCGGGATCAACAACTGCACATTTTGACGTTTCCTCGTCTATTATGAAATAGCAATTAGTTTGCATATTTCCGAGAATGAATGTGGCTGTTTTCATTGTTCTTTCCTTGTTTGCATAATTATTATAATTATAACATTAATTATAATTTTTGTCTATACCTTATTTTACATTATATAATATTTTATTTCTATTGACTTTTGGGTTTTAATAGTCTAAAATGTATATGTATGTCGTTAATATTTCACACTTGTTTTACATATTTTTTAGACAGGGAAATGTAAGGAAATTATGAGTCAAACTATTTTATACGATGCAGCAGAAAAGCAACAAGAATATATTCAAAACGATGAATTTGGAAACGTTTTTACATATGAACTAAACGGAGAATCTTATTACAAGTGTTTTAAGCCCACCGCTAATGAGAATCCTTTTTTCTGTTTTATAAAACGCACTTTTGACGTTGTTCTTTCTGCAATAATGCTTTTGTTGCTTATTGTACCAATGCTTGTTGTAGGAGTTGTTATACGCATTGATTCAAAAGGCTCTGTTATATACAGGCAGGAAAGATTGGGCAAAAACGGTAAGGAATTTATGATGGTTAAATTCCGTTCTATGCGTACTGATGCCGAGGCCCATGGCCCCCGACAGACCGATGTTAACGATGACAGAGTTACAAAGGTAGGGCGTTTTATACGCAAAACAAGAATTGATGAGCTTCCTCAGCTTTGGAATATTCTTATGGGTGATATGAGCTTTGTAGGCCCTCGACCCGAACGTAAATTCTATTACGATAAATATTCAGCGTTTATCGATGGCTTTGATTACAGGCTTATGGTTAAGCCCGGTCTTACCGGATATGCCCAGGTAAACGGCGGATATGACCTGCACCCGTGGGAAAAGGTGTCCTACGATATTGAGTATATTAAAAAGCAATCTGCTTTAATGGATATTAAATGTGTGTTTAAAACCTTTTCGGTTATTTTTACGCATGATGGTGCAAGATGATGGACAAGCTTGTTTCTGTAATAATGCCTGCGTATAATTGTGCAGATATTATAGGTGCATCCATTGAATCGGTTATTGCTCAAACTTATGTAAATTGGGAACTCATTGTTGTTGATGATCTCTCAAGTGATGATACTGTAAGGGTTGTATCTGAATACGCTTTAAAAGACCCGCGTATTGTTTGTATAGGTCTTGAGAAAAATTCCGGGGCTGCAATGGCTCGTAATAAGGCTATAGAAGTTGCAAAAGGCGATTTTATTGCTTTTCTTGATAGTGACGATCTTTGGTTGCCGAATAAGCTGGAAAAGCAGATAGCCTTTATGGAAGCCAATAACTGTTCTTTGAGCTGTACAGACTACATACGTATTGACGATGAAGGCAGGGAACTGGGTATACTTTTGAAAGCCCCCAAGAAAACGTCAAGAAGAAAATCCTTGTGGCTGGCAAATCCTATGGGCAATTCTACAGTCATTTATAATTGCTCAAAGATTGGCAAGTTCTATATACCTAATATCAGAAAGCGTAACGATTTTGCGCTGTGGATAAAGATACTGGAAAAGGAAAAGTATTGTCTTGGTTTAAATGAAGTTCTTTGCTGTTATAGAGTAAGCGCAAATTCGTTATCTAAAAATAAAACCTCGTTACTTAAATATCAGTTAGAGCTTTACCATAATATTGCAGGTTGTAATATGGTATATTCCTATATTTTGCTTGCTTTTTGCATTTTTATGCGCGTGTTTAAGCTTAACATCAAAAAATACAATAAGCCAATTTTAAACGGAGAATTCGATGAAAGCATACGGGAAAAAGACTTGGCTCATAGCAGATAATTATCTTAATTCAAAATCCTTAAACGATTGGAATAGTCATGAGGCTGTTTGTGTTCTTAATACCTCTGACGAAGATGCTCATATAAATATGACGTTATTTTATGAAAATATGGAGCCCAAAAAGGACGTTACGTCCTTTTGCGCAGCCGGACGTACCCACCATATTCGTATGGATAAGATAAGGGACTCTGAAGGTTATTTATTGCTCCGCGACGTTCCTTACGCTTTGCTTATAGAATCTGATGTTCCGATTGTTGTACAGTATTCAAGGCTTGACACATCAAGACGAGAACTGGCACTTATGACAACTATGGCGTATCCTATAGAGGAATGATATGAAGGATATAAAAAATATAACTGCCTTACTATTATGTGCAGGAAAAGGAAGCCGAATGCAGGATGAAAGCCGCAACAAAGTGACCTTTCCTGTTGCAGGTGTTCCTGCAGTACAGCGTACTGCTAAAAATATGGCAGCATGCGGTATAGACCGTTTTATTGCTGTTCTTGGACATCTGCCCCAGAGCGTGATGGATGCACTTTCATGTTTTGATGGTGTGGCTTACGCTTATCAAAAGGAACAGAACGGAACCGGTGGAGCTGCTTATTGCGGCCTTTGTGCTTTGAAAACACTGGGTGTGTCCGGTTCAGTTATAATATCAATGGGCGATAAGGTTATAGCTAACGATACGGTTTCAGAGCTTTTGGAAAAGTATATCCAAAGTGATAAAAATACTGTCTTTGCTGTTACGAAAAAAGAAAACAATCCCGGCGGCGGCCGCATTCTTATGCGTGATGGCAGGATATTTGGCATTTATGAGGCTACGGATGCAGCACTTCTTCTGCTCGGTTCTTCAAAGGAGCATACAGAGGAAGCGTATAAAGCCTTGCTTGATACTACAAATCTAAACGAAGGAAAAAAGAAAAAGGTTCTTTCCTACGCCCTTGAACATATGGGCCAACTCCCCTCTTATGTAACCTTTGCAGGTGAAAGCTTTTCCTACGAGGATATAGAGGCTATGCCCTATGTAAATACCGCCTTTTATATAGCTGATATTGATGAAATAACAGAGGCTATTGCCGATCTTGGCGATGACAATGCACAGGGTGAAATTTATCTTACAGACGCTTTAAACCAACTTATATTAAAGAGCGGTGCTGATATTTACATAGTTGAAGAAAGGGATAAGCTTCTTTCATTTTCAACAAAAGCTGAACTCGAAGAAATTTCAAGATATTACTTGGAAAAGGATATGAAAATATGATACTTAACACATTAGAGTGGAAGTCTGTGTTTGAAGAGTGGGGGGAGGAAATCGCTTCACGTTTTAACCACATATACGGTTCCGATTCTGATTTGATAAGAAAAAAGCGCCTTACGTTACTTTCTATGCTTGAAACGTTTTATGAAATGTACGGGGATAAGCCTTGTGTGATAACGCGTTCGCCCGGACGAGTAAATCTTCTTGGCAGGCATATTGAGCACCGTGGTGGCAGTATTAATGTTATGAGTATTGATAGAGAAACCTTCCTCATTTGCGGTAAACGTGATGATGATAAGGTGAATCTTGCCAATACCGATTCAAAATATTTGCAAAAGGGATTTCGTATATACGAAACTTTAGGCGTGAGTGATAATACAGATTGGCTTTCTTATATCGAAAGTGATGAAACGTTGCGTCTTGTAATGGAGTCTAAAGGTGATTGGTCAAATTATGTAAAGGCTTCAGTTCTCCGTCTTGCCCTTGAATTTAAAACCTGCGAGATATGCGGTATGGATATGTTGTTTTCGGGCGATATCCCCATTGCCGCAGGATTATCCTCTTCCAGCAGTATAGTTGTTGCTACTACAGAAGCGCTTGCGGAGCTTAACTCCCTTAACATTGAGGCAAAAGATTTTATACATCTTTGCGGCGAGGGAGAATGGTTTGTTGGCTCAAGAGGCGGTGCAGGTGACCACGCTGCAATGAAATGCAGTGAACGGGATATGATAGTTCATCTTGATTTTTGTCCCTTTAAAATAGGTGAAAGCGTACCTTTTCCCTCTGAATATAACGTTGTGGTTGCAAACAGCTATATTGAGGCTAAAAAAAGCGAAGGCGCCCGTGATAAATTCAATATGAAGGTTGCTTGTTATGAGTTTGGTTTTTGGCTGTTTAGAAAGTACAATCCTGAATATGCCAATAAACTCAACTATTTAAAAGATATTTCCCCTGATAATCTCGGTGTTGACGATTCGCAGATATACCAAATGCTTAAAAAGGTACCTGAATATCTTACACTTGATGAGGTAAAGGGACTTTTGCCGGAATATAAAAGGGAAATAGAGCGTATATGTTTAACCCATAACCCGCCTGAATATTATGAGATAAGAAGTACGGTTTTATATGGAATAACAGAGTGCTTGCGGGCACAATTATGCCCCCAACTTTTAAAGAATGGCGATTATGAAGCGTTAGGTGAGCTTATGGCGATTAGCCATAACGGTGACAGAGTTACTAAAGAGGGAAGAGCTTATGATTATTCTGCCTCTGATGCATATCTTGACAGGCTTATTTTAGAAAACGCACCTCTGTATAAACAACCGGGTGGCTATGCATGCAGTATTCCTATGATTGATGATCTGGTGGACTACTGTACCTCATTGCCTGGAGTTTTAGGAGCAGAGCTTTCCGGAGCAGGCCTTGGAGGCTGTATTATAATCCTTGTACATAAGGATCATACAAACGAACTTCTTTCGTCTTTGAAAGATTATTATTACGATAAAAATTCACTGCCTATGGGAGCAAGGGTATATAAACCCTGTGCAGGTTCATTGGCATTTTAAGCACAGGAGATAAAATTATGGAAAAAAGAACAGTATTATTAACAGGTGGAGCAGGCTATATCGGTTCTCATACAGCGGTGCTTTTTCTTGAAGCGGGTTATGATGTTGTAGTTGCAGATAACTACAGCAACAGCAGTCCTGAATCGATCAAGCGTGTTGAAGAGCTTACAGGTAAAAAGGTTGCTCTTTATGAAGCAGACGTTTGCGATAAAGCAAAGCTCGAAACTATTTTCAGTAATCATAAAATTGATGCAGTTGTTCATTTTGCAGGACTTAAAGCGGTTGGTGAGTCTGTTGCGATTCCCGATAAGTATTATGATGTAAATATCAATTCTACACTTGCAGTTGTAGATGTTATGCGCAAATATGGTTGCAACACACTTGTTTTCAGTTCATCTGCTACCGTATACGGTGTGCCTAAAACCGTTCCCCTTGTTGAAGGTATGCCTACAAGCTGTACAAATCCTTACGGCTGGACAAAGCTTATGAACGAGCAGATACTTACCGATATTGCCAATGCAGATGAAAATATGTCTGTAGTATTGCTGCGTTATTTTAATCCTATCGGTGCCCACAAGAGTGGCAGAATAGGTGAGAATCCTAACGGTATTCCTAACAATCTGCTTCCTTACATAACCCAGGTAGCTATAGGAAAGCTTCAGCAGTTAAGTATTTTTGGTAGCGATTATCCCACACATGACGGAACAGGTGTGCGTGATTACATTCACGTTGTTGACCTGGCTAACGGTCATTTAAAGGCTGTTGATTATGCACTTAAAAATAAAGGCGTTGATGTGTTTAACCTTGGTACAGGTAACGGCTACAGCGTTCTAGATATTGTTAAGGCGTTTTCTAAAATTAACGGCGTAGAGGTTAATTATAAGATTGTTGACCGCCGTCCCGGTGACGTAGCCGCTTGTTATGCTGATGCATCAAAGGCAAAGACTGTGCTTGGTTGGGAAGCTACACTCGGACTTGAAGATATGTGCCGTGATTCTTGGAATTGGCAGAAGAATAATCCTAACGGATATTCTATTTAATAAGCAGATATATTTAATATAAAAATTGCAATTAGTTATATTATGAATAAAAGGTTATTTTTACGCAGCGTTGCTGTGTTTGTAGCGATTATTTGTTTGCTACCAACGTTTGCTTGTTTAAATACCTTTGCTCAAACAACAGTCATAAGGCCCTTTGGGGATGTGCCAAAAAACAGTTGGTACGAAAAAAGTGCTCTATATTGCTTTGAACACGGGTATATAACAGGCACTGCCCAAGGTGAATTTTCTCCAAAGGCTAACCTTACAAGAGCTATGACTGCTCAATTTTTGTATTCTCTTGACGGTAGTAACAAAAAATATACTTCTGCTAATTTCCTTGATGTACCTAAGTCTAAATGGTATTTTACATGTGTTGAATGGGCATATGAAAACGGCATTACCAAAGGTGTTGGTATGCAGCGTTTTAATCCGGTTGCTGCTGTAACGCGTCAGGATTTTGTAGTTATGCTGCATAAGTATTACATTGCATTTGGGCATGAGCTTGATGAAAATGTTTCCGGTCGTTATTATACTGAATTTAATGACTGTGATAAATTATCCGAATATGCACGTAATGCTTTTTCATGGGCTGTAGAATATGGTATTATCTCCGGCTATGCTGATAATACGCTACGGCCTAAAGCTTATATAACGCGCGCGGAGGCCGTAGCAATTATATGCAATTACGATAAGGCATTTGGGCATCAATGGCAAGCACAAGTGGTGTCAAAGCGTACTTGCACGGTGAATGGTAATACACTTTTCACCTGTACAGACTGTAAAGCGCAAAGACGCGTATATACTAAGGCATACCATATATGGGATAACGGTAAAGTTAGTGTTCGCCCCACTTGCATTTATAACGGCGCAAATAAATTCACTTGCCTTGCGTGCGCGGGCACATACAGCGTTACCATTCCTGCCCTTGGGCATACTTGGAAGGTTGTTCAGGTGATAAGACCTACCCGTTTGGAGGGCGGATATACAAAGTATCGATGCACTCGTTGTTCTTCGGTTAAAAACGGTGATATTAAGCCTGCGTTGGGTAGAACAGAGGGATGGGATTCTAATTACGACGGTATGCTTACCATAGATGAGTATCTTGGTGCATATGACATTGTTGATTTTCTTTACAACAATGCATATGATTATTTAGGCACACCGTACGAAAGCTTTATGAATTATCTTAATACTCCTTGGGATATGCTTCATAATATCGGTCAATACCCCCATGACCCGCAGATGAATTGCACGGGCTTTGTAGCTTCTGTGTTTCAACGGTGCGGAGGTAATCTTGGCAGGATAAGTTCGTCCCTAAGTGGTTATTATGCCAATGCTTCCAACTGGAAAAGAACTATAGACGGTGTTGGTATTTATCATTATACCTTCTACTCAGTTAGCTCTATGCTTAATAGCGGTTTATTGAAAAAAGGTGATGTTATTATTTTCGTACCGGATACAAAGGATGAAAACAGTGACTATCATTTTGGCATATTTTGGGGAGATACGTACTGGGATGATAAATTCTGGCACTCAACCTTGCCAAGCTATTACAACCGTTCGGCAGGCGTAAGACGTGGCGGTAACCAGATATCGGGTATAGCATCAGGTACTACCTACGGTTATATATATGTTTTGCCGCTTCAACGTAATTAAATATTAAAGGACTGTATCATTTGATACAGTCCTTTTGTTTTAGTTGAATTTAAATGCGTACAGGGAAGCGTTTTTCATCTCAAAGGTAAGCTTAACTTGTTTGCCTTGGAAATCTGCTACGGTTCCGTTTGTAAATTCGGGTGTATAATTAGTGCTATCACCGGAGAACCAATTTGTTGAAATTGAAGTACCGTCGCTTGCTGTCATTATAACTCTCATTTCACCTAAGCCTGCTGCAAAATTAAGTTCAAGAGAAGAGCCCTCAAAGATGAATTCCTTTGTTACAAGATTATCGCCTTCATTGTCTGCAACTTCACAGTAAAAACCGTCTGTTCTTATTGTGTAACGATATAAAACCGGGGCAGCACTTGCGCTGGATTTTTCAGACATATAGAAGGAAAGCTCGTAGGGGCTTGTTTGGATAAACCCTACGCTGGGGTAACAGTTACCGTGGGAACTAACCTCGCTTGTAGAATTCATAAACGCTGTTTGAGTTCTGTTCCAATTAATGAGGTCTCGGCTTGTCATTAAAAGAGCATCAGTGGTGTTTGTTTTGGCATAAAATCTTGTTGGCAGTCCAACGTATACGCCGGGTGCTCTTGAATATGGCGAAACGCCGTTTGTGTACATCTGCCAATCATTTGTATCGTTATAGTTTATAGGTACGGGTATCGTCCAATTAATGCAGTCATCACTTTCAGCATATCTTATATCACGAACTACAGTAGCTGAATGTGATTGTACGTATTCTTTTGTAAGATTATAGTTATCACCCTCGTGAAAGCCTCTTACAAATGCAACGTATTTACCCTTTGCATTATCGTAATATACTGTATTAAGTGAGTCAAAATAACAACCCTTGGTTTCGGTAGGTGTACCCATCATCTTAGCTTCTTCCGGCCAAAAATTGAAGTTATCACCGTTTGTGCTTGTGTACTCAAGGAAAAGCCCGTCACCCCATTGACCGTATATACCTTTTAAACGCTGGTTTTCAGGGCAGTTAGGGTTGGTATCATAAAACACGAAAAGGTTGTCGGGGTTAACAGACGTAGTGGTGACCAGGTTTGAGCCTATACCGTTATTAAGCCTGGGCCTTGTCCAATTAATTCCGTCTTTGGTTTCAATGTAGGCAATACGGCGGCGATTGCTTGTAGCCTTGTAATACATGCGGTAGGTGCCGTTGTGCATATCAACTATGCTGAAATAAACGGCATTTTCTCTCTCAAAACTCTGGTCAAAGGTAAAAACCGCTTCTTTCTTTACAGGTGCTGCGGCAAGTCTTTGGGTAGTTGTAAGTTCAGTATCAACAATGTAGTCGTCGATAAAAAGCTGTCTGTCTGTACCTATTTCCTCAAATATATCCGGAGGTAAAACGATTGCTCCGTCATCATCATCGTCGGTTGTATCATCCGTTGTAGTATCATCGGGAGCTGTTGTTTCACTATCAGAAACGTCCGGTTCGGTAGTATCGTCGGGTATTGTAGTTTCTGTATCAGATGTATCATCAGGTGCAGTTGTATCTGTATCGGAAGTGTCATCAGGTACAGTTGTATCCTCGGTGATACTGTCAGAGGTGGATGTATCCTCAACTAAAGATTCAGTGAATTTGATGTAGTTCATCAATATCTGTGCGCCCTGCGCACGGCTTGCGCTCATTTTGGGTGAAAAGATGGGATGACCATCTGTTGTGTAGCCTATGCCATTGATGATACCTGCGTGTGCAATCCATTGCATTGCATCTATTGCCCAGGATGATATTGCTTCTTTGTCTGCAAAGCTATTAAGCTTTTCATCTGTGCAGGTTGTATCAAGCATATCTACTTTCACTGCATAGTTATAAAGCATAGCCGCAGCCTGTTGACGTGTAAGTGTATCGGAGGGGGCAAATTTACCGTTTCCTATACCGCTTGCAACTCCAACTTCTGTAGCCCACATAATAGGAGCAACATACCACTTGCCGTTCTCTACATCAGAATATCCGCTTTCAGTGTAAAGCTCCTTATCATAGCCGGAAAGGGAAGCAAGAGTTGAAACAAACATAGCTCTTGTTAATTTAACTGTTGGTGCAAAAATTGTTCCTTCTTTGTTGGTACCGGAAAACAATCCTTTATCGTATGTAAAGGCAACTGCGTCATAGTACCAATCATCTTCGCAAACATCGGTAAATGGCATACCTGAACTTGTTAACACAAACAGCGGAATACTGCATAGTACAAGTAACAGAGCTAAAACCGCGCATACTGATCTTTTCATTATTATACTCCTTAAGAAAACATATATATTTATGTTAACACAATATCCGTCTATTTTCAACATTTTTTAAAAAATATAATTAATTTTTGCATGTTCTATTTTGTATGGGGATTTAGTATATATGTACTAAAAAACGAGGAGAAAACTATGGAGAAACTTAATGAGAGCGTT
>JAZOTL010000096.1:0-6733 GCA_045657645.1 Eubacteriales bacterium | reverse complement strand
CGGTCTGAAATTATATACCGTGCCGCTGCCGCACACCTTGTCCATCATACTGTAACAGCTTGAAAGCTGTGAATATATACTGCTGTTTGATATATTTACAAGATTGGGATGGTCCCAGGTGTGGCAGGCTATCTCGTGGCCGTCCTCGTAGGCAAGTTTTACTATGTCCATACCAGAAGAAAGACGATTACCAAGCATAAAGAAGGTAACCTTAACTCCCCTTTCCCGCAAGCCTGCAAGCAGACTATAGGTATAGGCAGTAGAGGGGCCGTCATCAAAGGTTAAAGCTATAAGCTTATCCCCCTTTGCGGCATATACCTGTGCAGGTACAAGGGTTATTATTGTAATAACAATCAAAAGAATTGATAACAAACGTTTCATAACTTTTACCTCTACTTTTAGTTTATTATAATTTTACTACATATTTTGGCAAAAAACAATGGGTTGTGCTAAAACACAACCCATTTTAAGTATTTATTTTACTTTTTCTTATTTTTTGCCACAACAGCAACCATACCGGAAAGTGCCACAAGAGCAACAACGTTAGGAAGCACCATAAGGTAGTTGAAGAGATCTGCAAGACCCCAAACAAGATCATTGGAAAGAAGAGAACCAAGGAAGATAAATACTATTGCAACAACTGAATATACAACGGTTGCCTTTTTACCAAAGAGGTATTCAACGTTTATCTTACCGAAGAAGTTCCAACCAAGGATGGTGGAGAACGCAAAGAAGAACAGACATACTGCAATAAATATGCTGCCTACCTTATCGTTACCGAATGCAGCGGCAAAAGCTTCAGGAGCAAGTGTAGCCTTATTAGCAGCAGATGCCACAGCGTAATCCATATATTTTCCGCCACCTGCATAAAGGGTAGAAATAACTACAAGTGCAGTCATTGTAAGAACGATAAAGGTATCTATAAACACACCTATCATAGCGGCAACACCCTGCTTATGAGGATCTTCTACGTTAGCCATAGCGTGAGCGTGAGGTGTAGAACCCATACCAGCTTCGTTAGAGAAAAGACCGCGCTTTGCGCCTTGGCTGATTGCCTGCTTAAGAGCGTATCCTATACCACCGCCAATAAGAGCGTTAGGAACGAAAGCATACTTAAATATAAGACCAAAGGTTTCGGGAATGTAGCGAGCGCGGATGCAAAGAACTGCTAAACCGCCTACAATATAAAGAACAGCCATAATGGGTACAAGCTTTTCAGTAACAGCAGCAAGGCGCTGAACACCGCCGATGAAAACAACGGCAGCTATTACTGCAACAACAGCACCTACTACCCAAGTGGGTATTCCAAAAGCATCATTAACAGTTGAACCGATAGAATTGGACTGAACCATAGAGCCCATAAAGCCAAGGGCGAGTATGGTAGCTACTGCAAAGAAGCCTGCAAGTATCTTACCAAAGGTTCCCTTAAACGCTGTTTTAATGTAGTAAACAGGACCACCAAGTACGGTTCCGTCTTCATTTACCACTCTGGTCTTTTGTGCAAGAACAGCCTCGGCATAAATTGTTGCCATACCAAAGAAAGCGATTACCCACATCCAGAATATCGCACCGGGGCCACCGATAAGAATAGCTCCGCAGGCACCAACGATGTTACCGGTACCAACCTGTGCGGCAATAGCGGTAGTAAGAGCCTGGAATGAACTGAGACCGCTTTTACTTTTACCGCCCTTAAGTGTGAGCTTGCCAAATACCTGACGCATACCTTCGCCAAAGCAACGAATCTGTACAAACTTTGTTCTTATGCTGAAAAGAAGTCCTGTACCTATCAGCAGAACTATAAGAACGTAGTCTGTAAGGTAGTTGTTGATGGTTTCAACTATTTTAAGAATAGTTTCCATTTGTTTTGTCCTCCTAAAACAAAAAAAGAATTGCAAAATGCAACTCTAAAGAAAAGGTAATATAAGCATAAAAACCGAAAAGGGTTATATTGCTCTGTCCTTTTGCCTGAGAGTTTCGGTATCTGAACACCTTGCCCCTTCGGCACCCTAAAAAGGGATTCTCCAGAGTTTCCTCCACTCTCGGTTTTTACATCCCGAAAGCTTCATAGGATATTTACCCTGCTAGTATATCACGCTTTAATTGTATTGTCAACATTATTTGAGATAATTCACGATATTTTTTTCTTTTTTTACCGCACACTTCGCCCTTATATGCACCTAAGTAAAGGTACAATATAGAAAAAGGATGATGAAAATGAACAGAAAAAAGTATATTGTATTAACTATAACCATAGCATTACTTGTAATATCCGTATTTGCATCAAAAATATATATAACGAAATCCAAAGCAAATGCAGAAAACAGAACCGAGGAAATACTTTCACAATTACGCCCCGAAATAAAAGAACTGAAATCTGAAGGAGAAGATGCCCTTGAAGCTATAAAAATAGAAAACGAAAGCTACGGAGGTTACCTTACCTTCCCTACTCTTGAATTACAACTACCGGTTTCAACAAATGGTTCGGGAGTGTCACTCAGCATTGCCCCAACGTTTAGAAACGAAGAAAGAACCATTATAGTAGGCAGCTCGTCAGAGAGCCAATTTGCCCCTCTTTATACCATACAAACCGCCGCCCCCGTGCTTTTTACCGATACGGTAGGCACCGTGACCCTTTATACGGTAAACAGCATATACAAATCAAGTGAAAACATAGACACCCTTACTACCAAAACGGGAGAATTACTGCTGATAATACCGGGTAACACAAACTATATTATAAAATGTACAAGCAGATAAAAACAGCTCTTCGTCAAACGAAGAGCTGTTTTTTTATATTTCTGCTATTGTATCTATTTCTACAAGTACGTTTTTGGGAAGCTCCCTTACCGCAACGCAGGAGCGTGCAGGCTTTTGGGTAAAATACTTAGCGTATACGCCGTTAAATGCCGCAAAATCCTCCATATTGCGAAGGAAGCAAACGGTTTTTACCACCTTATCAAGGCTGCTGCCTGCCGCCTCAAGTACAGCACTAAGGTTCTTACAAACTTGTTCGGTCTGTGTTTCTATCGTATCTGCTTCAACGTTTCCTGTTGCAGGATTTATAGCTATCTGACCCGATGTGAAAACAAGATTTCCTGTAACTACCGCCTGTGAATAGGGGCCTATTGCCTCGGGGGCGTTTGATGTATGTATCTTATTACTCATGTTTTTTACCTCAATCAACTATTTTAAAGCCTGCTTTGCACAGTGCATCAGATATCTGCTGAACGTGCTCGTAATTTCTTGTTTCCATTGTAATACGCAAGAAGCAACCGTGTATAGACTCGGTCTCTCCTGCTCTTTCGTGATGAACGTGGGTAACGTTACCACCGCACTCTGCAATTATCTTTGCAACCTGATGGAGCTGACCGGGCTGGTCAACAAGCTCTATAAGCAAACTGCTTGAACGGCCTGTTTTTATAAGACCGCGCTTTATAACACGGGAAAGTATATTAACGTCTATATTACCGCCCGAAACGATACTTACAACCTTTTTACCCTTTATGGGGAACTTATCAAACATTGCAGCCGCTACAGAAACAGCACCTGCACCCTCAGCTATCATCTTTTGCTTTTCAATAAGAGCAAGTATAGCAGAGGATATTTCATCCTCGGTCACAAGGGCAATATCGTCAACGTATTTATTTATAAGCTCAAATGTATTTACACCGGGGGTTTTTACTGCGATACCGTCTGCAAGGGTAGAAACCTTATCAAGAGTTTCTATTTTGCCGCTACGTATAGAATTGAACATGCTCGGTGCGCCTGCAGCCTGCACGCCGTAAACCTTTGTTTGAGGGCGCATAGACTTAATCGCATATGCAATACCGGATATAAGTCCGCCGCCACCGATTGGCACTATAACCGCGTCTATATCATCAAGGTCATTTAAAACCTCAAGGGCTATCGTTCCCTGACCTGCTATAACGTTTTCATCATCAAAGGGATGCACAAATGCGTAGCCGTGCTCATCACGGAGCTCAAGGGCCTTTTTGTAGGCATCGTCATAAACACCGTCTACCATACAAACCTTTGCACCGTAGCCTTTGGTAGCCTCTACCTTTGAAATAGGAGCACTGGCAGGCAAGCATATAAGAGATTCTATACCGCACTTGGAAGCGGCAAGAGCAACGCCCTGCGCATGGTTACCTGCAGAACAAGCAATAACGCCCTTTCTTTTTTCCTCTTCGGGAAGAGTTGCTATCATATAGCCGGAACCTCTCAACTTAAAGGATCCTGTGTTCTGTAGGTTTTCAGGCTTAAGATAGAGCTCGCACTCGGGGGCAATGCCCGGAGAACGAACGAGAGAGGTTTCTCTGATTATATTTTTCAAAACGACGGATGCGTCGAATATTTTATCAAGAGCAAGCATTGGAGAATTCCTTTCTTATAACTATGAAAAAAATTATATCACCACAACTCCTATTTGTCAAGAATAGGGTCGGGGTATTAAAACAAAAAAAGGTTGAAAATATATTTGGTATATGGTATAATGCATTAAGTATGTTTTTATCACATTTATGAAAGGCTACGAACATGAATTGGAAAGATATAGCCGAAATATTTAATAGTATTATTCAGGGTATGGGAAGTTGGTACCCCACATCTTTGAATGTATATTCAATAATAGGCAATGTAGTTAAATATATGCTTATTTATCAGACGTTTTATCTGATAATAGGCACCTTCTTTACCAGAAAATTTAAACCCGCCAAGGTGCAGCATAAATACGCTGTATGTATAGCGGCACGTAATGAAGAAGCGGTTATAGGCAACCTGCTTGACAGTATTGCAAAGCAGGATTACCCTGCGGAGCTTTTAAAGGTATTCGTTATAGCTGATAACTGCGATGATAAAACCGCACAAATTGCACGCAGTAAGGGTGCTGTGTGCTACGAGCGTTTTGATAAGGAGCACCGCACAAAGGGTTATGCCCTGCAGTTCCTTTTTGAACGCATTGAGGAAGATTACGGCAGACAGAGTTTCGAAGGTTACTTTATCTTCGATGCAGACAATCTTTTAAAAAACGATTACATCTCCCGTATGAACGATTCCTTTGACGCAGGAGAAAAGATAATCACCTCATTCCGTAACACAAAGAACTTTGATGAAAACTGGGTAGCTTCTACCTATGCGCTGCACTGGATACGCTCCGCAAGGCAGAACCACCGTACCCGTTCCCTGCTCCGCCTTGCTACAAACATACAGGGTACAGGCTTCCTTTTTGCTTCCGAGCTTGTACGTAACGGTTGGAACTATACATCCCTTACAGAAGACAGAGCCTTTACGGCAGACGCTGTGGTACAGGGCTACAGTATATCCTATAACGATGCTGCAGAGTTTTACGATGAACAGCCCACAAGCCTTAAAATAGCAATGCGCCAGCGTATACGCTGGGCAAAGGGTCACCTGATGGCGTTCTGTGAATCCGGTTGGGGACTGTTTACAAACATCTTCTATGACCGCACCCGTTCAAAATCCTTTGTAGATCAGATCCGTCACCGCTTTGCTTCTTACGACACTCTTGTACAGCTTACGCCAAAGCCTTTGTTCCGTTTATTAAGATGGTTTATAGTTAAGGTTATACTCTACGCTTGCTATCAAAACGCCTGGGTAGCCCTTTTATGGCCTATCTGGTGGCGCATTTCCTACAGAATTGGAGCTTATCTTACAAACATTTGGATGGCACCTTATCTGTTTATAGTAGAGTATAAGCGCATTAAAAAAATGCCCCTTTTAAAGAAGGTGTTATTTACTTTCACCTGGCCTATATTCGATATAATAGGCAGGTACAGTATGTATATTGCCCTCTTTGTTAAAGTAACCTGGAAGCCTATCCCCCACACAAGCAAGCTTAACATTGATGATGTGGACGCCGCAATAAACGGCGCAGAAGAAGAGGATTGTTCAGACCAAACAAAGCACAAAAAGAGGAACGCCCACGACCCCGAAAAAATTTATTACAAATAACATAAAAGCGATGAAACAATCGAGTTTCATCGCTTTAAATTTTTATAAAAAAAGACACCGCCAAGGTGCCAATGCAAAAAAAAGTATGCGACCCTTGTTTGAACATCATTTTTTATCAAAGAACGGTCGCTAAAACATTCCAATCATTATTCAGTTTTACTTAGCCTGTTATTACAGGCTCTCCTTTTCTTTTTCTTATCTTTAATATTTTATTATATCAAAGATGCCTTGGAATAGTTTTCTTCATATTCAATTGTGATTTGTCATTAAGGCAATCAAATTTATTGAAGAAATCTTGTACCTTGCTTTACTTTACTTACTACCACTACACACTCTTGCTTTTTTGATGTAACCTGTTTTGTACTCCTACCCTACAATTTAAAGTTACTCTAACTTCCTACAACCTTAAGCAAAGTACCTGTTATTCTTTTATCATCTAATGATTGCCGATCCTAACGGCCCACGGGACTCACCTTACCTTTCCTTTTTTGTTCTGATAAAATTATAACTTTATCTAAAAAGAGTCTCGACCTTTTCCATCAGCTATACACTTGTCTTTTTCATTATTATTCTTTACCGGACACGGCATTTATGTAAGTGTTTTGTTTTGGAGGTGTCTTCCTCTTTCTGGCTATAGTATAGCATATATGCACAAGTTTGTCAATAGTTTTTTAAAACTTTTTGTGCATTATCATCATTTTTGTGTTAAAAGCGCTCGTTTTTAACACAAGTTAAAGCCCGCCAAGCCTTATTTTATAAGGCT
>JAZOTL010000095.1:0-6608 GCA_045657645.1 Eubacteriales bacterium | reverse complement strand
TAACCGTATATACAGATACCCGAAACGGAGGGAATAAAAAAAGCAGTATACCGCAAAGGCATACTGCTATGGAGCTGATGATGCGACTCGAACGCACGACCTGCTGATTACGAATCAGCTGCACTACCGACTGTGCTACATCAGCACGACAGATAGATTATAACAAACTATTTTTGCATTGTCAAGAAAAAAGGAACTGCAAAGCTATGAAACTGACTGATATTTCATATATAAAAGCGCAGATGGAGCGCCACGGACTGTTCTTTAAGAAAAAGTTCGGGCAGAACTTTCTCACCAATCCAAACGTTATAGAACGTATTGCAGAAAACGCCTCGGAAGGAACCCTTGAAATTGGCCCCGGTATAGGCGTTCTTACCCACGAGTTATGCAAAAGATGCAAAAAAGTGGTGGCGGTGGAGATAGATACTACCCTTATACCTTTGATTAAGGAAAACCTTTCGGAATTTGATAATATAAAAATCATAAATGAAGACATAATGAAGGTGGATCTGGGAAAACTTATTAAAGAAGAATTTTCCGATTGCAGTGAGATTTCGGTTTGCGCCAATCTTCCTTATTATATAACCACTCCCATCGTTATGGCGCTGTTGGAATCGGGGATAAAATTCAAATCCATTACGGTTATGGTGCAAAAGGAGGTGGCTCACCGCTTCTGCGCAAAGGCAGGGGATGAGGATTACGGAGCAATAACCGCCTCTCTTTCCTATTACGGCAAGTGTCAGAGATTGTTTGACGTATCAAGAGGAAACTTCCTTCCGCCCCCAAACGTTGACAGCGCGGTTATGAAGATAACCCTTTACGATAAGCCTCCCGTGGATTGTAAGGATGAAGGGGTGCTTAAACGTGTTATAAGAGGAGCTTTTGCCAAACGCAGAAAAACTCTTTCTAACTCTATGTCGGGTGAGTTTCCCGAATTTTCAAAGGAAGAGCTTTCAAATATCATAAAGGAAGCTGGTTTTGAGCCTTCCATCAGAGGAGAAAAGCTTGGCATAGAGCAATATAACCAAATTGCCACCGTAATAAGTGAAAAAATTAACAGATTGTAAAAAAGGCGACTATTTATCAAAATTGTATTGCAATTTACCAGGTTTTATTATACAATAAACGTGATTGGAAATTTAACAATAATTACTCAAAAGAGGTGCAAAAAATGACAAATAACAAGTATGTCAATAGTTGGATCGACGAAATGGCAGCGCTTACACAGCCTGACAATATCGTATGGATCGACGGCAGCGAGGAGCAGAGACAGGCTCTTCTTGACCAGGCATTCGAAACAGGCGAAATAATCAAGCTCAACCAGGAGCTTCTTCCTAACTGCTATCTTCACAGAACCGCAGTTAACGACGTTGCACGTGTAGAGCATAGAACATTCATCTGTACTTCCAAGAAGGAAGATGCAGGTAACATCAATAACTGGATGGATCCTAAGGAATGCTACGACAAGCTCTCCAAGCTTTATCGCGGTTCCATGAAGGGACAGACAATGTATGTTATCCCTTATTCCATGGGTGTTGTAGGTTCCGATTTTGCAAAGATCGGTGTTGAGCTTACAGACTCTATCTACGTTGTCCCCAATATGCTTATTATGACCAGAGCAGGTAAGGAAGTTATCGAAGCTCTTGGTGACAGCGCAGACTTTATCAAGGGTCTCCACGCAAGAGCAGACCTTGATGAAGAAAACAGATACATCTGCCACTTCCCTGAAGACAACACAATCTGGTCCGTTAACTCCGGTTACGGCGGAAACGTTCTTCTCGGTAAGAAGTGCTTCGCTCTCCGTATCGCATCCTACCTCGGACGTAAGGAAGGCTGGATGGCAGAGCATATGCTTATCCTCGGTATTGAATCTCCCGATGGCGATATCAAGTACATTTCCGCAGCATTCCCCTCCGCTTGCGGTAAGACCAACCTCGCTATGCTCATTCCTCCGGAAATTTACAAGAGCAAGGGCTACAAGGTATGGTGTGTAGGTGACGATATTGCTTGGCTTAGAGTTGGTGAGGACGGCAGACTTTGGGCGGTTAACCCCGAAAACGGCTTCTTCGGCGTTGCTCCCGGTACAAACAACAAGTCCAACCCCAACGCTCTTGCTACAACAATGAGAGATACCATCTTCACCAACGTTGTTCATAACCTTGATAACAACACAGTTTGGTGGGAAGGTCTTGATAAGAATCCTCCCAAGAACGCTCTTAACTGGAAGGGCGAAAAGTGGGATTGCGAAGCTGGCGATAAGGGTGCTCATCCTAACTCCCGCTTCACAGCACTTGCAAAGAACTGCCCCTGCATTTCTTCCGAGTTCGACTCTACCGCAGGTGTTCCGATCTCCGCTATCGTATTCGGCGGACGTCGTGCAAAGACTGCTCCCCTGGTATACCAGTCCAAGGATTGGCAGCACGGTACCTTCGTTGGTTCTATCATGGCTTCCGAAACAACTGCAGCTGCTGCAGGCGCAGTAGGCGTTGTTCGTCGTGACCCCATGGCTATGAGACCCTTCGTTGGTTACGATATGGGTGACTACTTCAAGCATTGGCTTGATATGGGTAAGAAGATCCCCAACGCTCCCAAGATATTCCACGTTAACTGGTTCCGTACCGATGACGAAGGACACTTCATTTGGCCCGGCTTCGGTGACAATATGCGTGTTCTTATGTGGATCCTTGCAAGATGCGAAGACAAGGTAGACGCTGTTGAAACTGCTATCGGTTTCGTTCCTAAGGCTGAGGATATCAATATCGAAGGTCGTGATATCTCCCTTGATACCGTAAAAGAGCTTCTTACAGTTGACACCGCTTCCTGGAAGGAAGACGTTGAAAACATTAAGGAATTCTACAAGACCGTGGGCGACCGCGTTCCTGCAGAGCTCTACGACGAGCTTGCTGCTCTTGAAGCAAGACTTGGTTAATTAAGTTAATAAATATATCCCGACCGAATTTCGGTCGGGATTATTTTATTGTGTGGGGTCGTGTTAAGTCACGCTTCTGTGCCACCAGATTTTTGCTAAAAGCTGGTGGTTTCCATTTTATGTTTGGCGTTTGTTACAAAAAAATTAAGAAAAAATGTGCAGTATTCACAATGTTTTAATATCTTGTTGACTTTATCCCCTTAAAGTTCTATAATATTGGTGTATTGTGCTCTTTTAGAGCACTTATTTTCGCATATCACGCACAAGGAGGACGAAATGTCTAAGTTAACCAGATTTATTTCGGTTGTTCTGTTGATATCAACTCTTATGAGTTGTATGGTATTTACAGGACCCATATTTGCGGAAGAAACAGTAACTGTTACCTTCCATGCAAACGGTGGTAAGGGCGTGCCCGATCCTGTAACAATGACAGCAGGAAGCACCATTGATTTTACACATAAGGACCCCGTCAAGGAAGGAATGGTCTTCGTTGGTTGGTGTCTTTCTGAAGAAAACGCAAATAACGGCGTAATGACCTATCTTAAGAGCACTACAGGCGTAGTTATCAACGAGTCTGTAGACCTTTATGCGGCATTCGCTTACCCTGTATACCTTAACTGCGGTAACACCGGTTGGGGACAGTCAGCGCATCCCCTTTTCAAGTTCCCCGGAAAGGATCTTGAGCTTGCTCACCATAAGGATACCGTTCACTCTAGCTACGGTATGCTCCCCGGTTCAAACGGCGAGCTTGCTAACCAAATGGTATTCGTAGAGTGGAATATCGCTCAGGACGTAAACGGTAAGGGTATTGGTGAGGCTTATCACGAGGTTTATACCGAGAACAAGTCTGCAACCCTTTATGCAGTATGGGGCTATCCTATAGCTTATAACGCAGTTGGCGGTGTGTTCCCCAACACAGGTACCGATATGTTTGAAACATATGTTACCTCCTATGACCCCAATGCTCTTGACCCAAGAAGTAAGTATATCAACTTTGATATGCCCGTGGGACAGAACAATCCTTGGAAAGAGGGAGCAAGACTTGCTACTCTTCCCGACGGCAGTATAGCGGCGATCCTTCTTAATGCTGACGGTACAGTTTCTTCTGTAGAACATTCCGGCACCTCCCTTCGCGTTCCTACTGTCACAACCGAAGGCTTTGTATGGAATAACTATGATACAGTAACCACATCCTATAACGAATGTGCTCTTGAGCTCTTCGCTGTATGGGAACCCGCAGTTATCTACAAGGCTAACGGCGGTACAGGCGCAGACGTTACCGAATATATGAGTTATGCAGGCGGTTTTGTAACTTATAACGATTACACTGTTGCGCAAAACAGCTTCGCCCTTGACGGAGCAACCTTTGAAGGCTGGAACACAAAGCCCGACGGAACAGGCGACGCCTATGACGCAGGTGCTGTTATCACAGGCTACAACACCTCTGATCCTCTTACCCTGTATGCTCAGTGGAGCAATCCGGTAAAGGATACAGGCAGTTATACCGTTACCTTTGACTCTGTTAAAGCCGGTAAAACTACATATACAGTAAAGTACGGTCAAAAGCTTTCCGATGTTATCGGTGAGGCTCCCGTAGCTAAGGCAGACGGATACGTATTTAAGGGCTGGAAGGATGAAAACGGCTCACAGCTCGTATTTGATGATGCATACTTAACCACAGGCGATATTACCTATACCGCTATTTGGGAAGAGCATACAAGCCATATAACCACAAACGTTCACACTCCTGCAACCTGTACAACAAAGGGTAGCACCGTGGCTATTTGTGACGTATGTAATCTTGAGGTAGCAAGAGTAGAGCTTCCTACCGAACACGTTATGTCCGATTGGGTTATCACAGTTCAGCCTACACTCCAGCAGGATGGCGTTAAGGTAAGAACCTGTGTATTCTGCGGATACGAGGAAAGTATGACTATCGCGGGCATCGATCCCCTTATAGTTGCATACCTTAATCCCAACGGCATACTTAAAAACGAGTATCATAATATCGACGTTATCAACTACATTAATGCAAAGGTTGAAAACGGCGCAGGCTCATATCCCTTCTCCAGCAGTTTCTTTGACAAGCTGCCTACCATAACACAGGCGGCAAAGGCACAGAATCCTAACGTTAAGATGGTTATTACCATCTGCAACCAGAATATTCTTACCTTTGAATCCTGGCTTAAGGACGCAAGCACTCGCGCTTCCTTTGCAGGCAGTCTTGTTGATATTGTAAAGGCATATAACGCAGATGGCCTTGACTTTGACTATGAGTTCCCCTCTGATAATAATCTTGCACATTTAAGACCCTCCTTCGTTGCTCTTATTGCAGAATTAAGAACACGCCTTGATGCGTTGGGTACCGTTACAGGTAAGCAGTATCTGCTTACAGTTGCACCTCCCTGTGCAATTTGGGGCTTCAGCAAATTTGACCTTGTAGGTCTTGCTCCTTATGTTGACTACTTCAACATAATGAACTATGACCTTTACTGCGGTACACTCTTCTCACATACACACCACCATACACCTCCCTTTGATAACCAGGACCCCTACGGACATATTCCTACAGGCGGTAGCGTATGGAGCGATATAGAGCTTTATCAGGCGTACGGTATACCTAATTCCAAGATAGTTCCCGGTATAGGTATGTATTCAAGAGAGTGGACAGGCGTTGGTCCTGCCAATAACGGTTTGTATCAGTCCGGTTCCGTACAGGAATCCAACATTCACTACAGTGAGCTTCTTACAAGCTATATCAACAAAAACGGCTTCGTACGTTATTGGGATGATACAGCAAAGGCTCCTTGGCTGTATAACAAGTCAACCGGTAGATTCCTTTCCT
Organism: Eubacteriales bacterium; assembly: GCA_045657645.1. GTDB lineage: Bacteria > Bacillota > Clostridia > Oscillospirales > CAG-272 > RGIG7300. The sequence continues at coordinate 834 of JAZOTL010000095.1, read as the reverse complement.
ATGACGACCCCGAATCCATAAGATACAAGTGTCAGCTTGTTACAAACCAGGGCGTTCGCGGCGTTATGGTATTTGACTACATCACTTGCGACGGTGAAGGCATATTCAACTATATCAGAGCCTGCCTTTCTACCACAGAGCATACCTGCCTTGCAGGAGCGGAGGTTGTAAACCACGTTACCTGTACCACCGACGGTACAATTACAGTTTACTGTAAGATATGCGGCGGTATGATGTCACAGCAGGTATTCCCACACGCAGGACACGTAGTTGAAAATTGGACAATTACTAAAGAAGCAACCGCTACCACCGATGGTGAAAGAAGCGGTACCTGTAAGACCTGTTCACAAACTATAACCGAAATCATCCCTTCAACAGGAGAGGGCATTTGCGAGCATAACTATACCTCTACTGTTACAAAGGAAGCTTCCTGTACTGAGGCAGGTGTAAGAACATACACATGTTCTGCATGTGGCGATACTTATACCGAAGCTATTGAGGCAACAGGCCACGTTGAAGGAATTCCTTCAATTATACCTGCAACCTGTACCGAAAAGGGTAGCAAAACCATACCTTGCGGCGTTTGCGGTGAGGTTATAAACGTAATTGAACTTGCAATAGTAGATCATATAGCAGGTGATGCGGTAACAACCGAGCCTACCGCAACAACCGACGGTGTTGAGACCCGTACCTGCGGTAACTGCGGAGCAAAGGAAACACAGTCTGTTCCCGCAACAGGCGAAGAACCCGAGGTTCCCACTACAGATTGTACAGTAACTGTTGATAACTTCAACGTAATGATCGATAATGCAAGTCGGAGGCCAAGCGGTCTTA
>JAZOTL010000094.1:0-2604 GCA_045657645.1 Eubacteriales bacterium | reverse complement strand
GCAATCCATTGTATTGGTTTGAACAAAACTGGGGCGACCACAGATACGGCTTCCCCGTTATTCTTGTAGCGGTATGGATAGTTATGTACCTTCCCGTATTCATAACCGAACGGATAAAGAAGAGAAAACAAAAAACAGATTCCATAAGCAAAGCAATGTAGTTTCATAAAAAAGAAAAGCACTTATGATAAGCGAATTTCTTCGTTGTCATAAGTGCTTTATATTTTTACGATATTAATTAAAATCGTGCTATACAAACGACTTTTTCTGTTATTACTCAGCCAAGAAATAACGGCCGTAAGCATCTGCAGCCTTGATAGCAGCGCAAACCTTTTCTGCAGTTACTTCGAAGGGAAGGTTGTGGATAGTTTCACCGGGTACGCAAGCAGCGGTAGCAACAGCCATAAGCTTTTCTTCAGTAACCTCGGTAACGCCAAGTTCAGCAAGAGTTACGGGGAGACCAAGTTCGATACACCATCCGATAATTGCTTCCAGTTCATCAGAGGGAACGTTCTCCAACACAAGCTGGGTAAGTACGCCGAAAGCAACCTTTTCGCCGTGGTACATATGATGACACTCTTCAAGTACGGTAAGACCGTTGTGAACAGCATGAGCTCCTGCAAGACCGCCACTCTCAAAGCCGATACCACTCAAAAGGGTGTTGGCTTCAATGATCTTTTCAACAGCTTCGGTGCAAGCGCCGGCTTCAAGAGCCAACTTTGCCTTTACGCCCTCTTCCATAAGTGTGTCAAAGCAGAGCTTTGCAAGGGCCATAGCAGCGCCGGTTACCTTACCGCCTGCACAAGTGCCGGCATCCTTGGTAGCAACAGCTCTGGCTTCAAAATAGGTTGCCAATGCATCACCCATACCAGCAACGGTAAGGCGGGCGGGAGACTTGGTGATAATATCGGTATCCATCAATACCATGTTGGGGTTAGCAGGAAGGAAGAAGTATTCTTCAAACACACCGTCATCAGTATAAATTACAGAAAGAGCGCTGCAGGGAGCGTCAGTAGAAGCGATGGTGGGGCAGATAAGAACGGGAGTCTGGCAGAGATGAGCTACAGCCTTGGCTGTGTCAAGAATCTTGCCGCCGCCGATACCGATTACCAAATCGCACTCGTTAGCCTTCATTACCTCGATAAGACGGTTGATCTCATTCTTGGAGCACTCACCGTTAAAATAATCAAATACTATTGCCACACCGCTGTTAGCGAAGCTATCCTCAACCACGCTGCCAAGACGTTTGTGACCGGATGCAGTAATAAGAATAAGGGGCTTCTTACCGTAAACCTTTGCGTAGGTGGAAAGATTCTTCATCTCTCCTGCGCCCTGAACGTACTTGCCGGGGCTAATTAAAATTTTTGCCATAATCATTCTCCTTGGTTTTATACATAATTATGCATATTATATCATATCCGAAAGCTTTTGTCAATTCTTTTGCAAAATTAAAATCTTATTTTTACCTTGAATTCTTTTCTGCATCTGGGGCATACGACTGTGAGAGTTCCCTTCTTTATAGGAAGTCTTAAAGCAACCTTACAGCCGGGGCAACGACGGTATCTTTTGACCTTTATATCCTTGATACGGTCACGCTGATACTTAAACCATTCAACAATGTCGTATTTTATTTTGCAGTATTTATCGTTTTCAATTCTTCTCTTTGTATGATTCTTTGAGAGTACTCTGAAAAAGGTATACACGAAAAGTGCCAACATAAGTACGGAAAGAATATAGCTGCCAACAAACAGATTGACAAACCAGAGAACAAACCAGAGTCCTATGAGGAATTTATACAACGAGTCAACGCCATATCTTCCATACATAAAACGTATAAGTCCGTCTTTTATTTTTTGGAAAAAGCTTTTCACTATTTAATACCTCCTTATTTTATCTAAAGCAACAACTGCAGAATCTGCAAAGAAGATTTGCTAGGCAGATTCCAAGGCAGTATTTATTCATATTAATGGGCATACCGTAGGATTGTCTACGCTCCTCATACACACTACTACCCTGCTGTATTCTGTCGTGAACCCGTTGATATTCGGTATTATCGGGCTCATACTGAAGGGCTATTTTTATATGATTGAGTGCGGTTACGGTATTTCCTACGCCGTAATTTGCAACGGCGCTGTAATAATACCACTTTGAATCCCTATCTGCAATTGAAGCAAGAACAGTCAATGCCTGACCATAATATCCTGCACCGATATAGGCTCTTACTGCATCATAAGGTGAACGTTGGGTATTATAGCCACTATAATAACCTCCACCATAATATCCGCCATACCCGGAATTGGAATATCCGCCGCTATACCCGCTTGATTGCTGCGTATTTGCGGTCCCGCTCTTTATGGCCTCGTAAGCGGCGTTTATTTCGCTCATTTTATCGGCGGCCGCCTTATTACCGGGGTTAAGGTCGGGGTGATATTTTTTAGCCGCTTTGCGATATGCCTTTTTTATTTCATCATCGCTTGCGCCTTTTTCAACTCCCAAAACCTCATAATAATCTCTTTTGTTTTCGCTCAAAAGGAATACACTCCTAATTATTGTTTTATGCCTTTCCCGAAAATTACGGGAAAGGCAATAGTTTTTTATTAGTTA
>JAZOTL010000093.1:0-11845 GCA_045657645.1 Eubacteriales bacterium | reverse complement strand
TCGGTTTCCCTTGCCAACGGCTTGAACGAACCTAAAATGAAGCTGCGCAAGCTCTGTTTTATAGCAGGCATCTTTGCCTTTTTCCAGTTTGCAATGCCTATGACAGGCTGGATATGCGTACACACGGTAACAAGCTTTTTCGGTGTTTTTGAAAAATTCATTCCCTGGATAGCGCTTATTTTGCTTGCATTTATAGGAGGCAAAATGCTTATGGAGGGCATTAAATGCAAAGGCTGTGAAGGGGAAAAACCAGCCGTTGGATTTACCGACCTTTTAATACAGGGCGTTGCTACCTCTATAGACGCACTTTCTGTAGGCTTTATAATATCCGATTACACACCCCTTATGGCTTTGATAAGCTGTCTTGTTATAGCAGTAGTAACCTTTGTTATATGTGTTGCAGGTGTAGCAATAGGCAAAAAGTTCGGTTCAAAGCTTGCAGGCAAGGCGTCTATCCTCGGCGGAGTTATACTTATAGCAATAGGCATTGAAATATTTATAACGGGAATAGTGAGATAAACAAATGACAAGAAAAAAGACAATAATATTATCATCGGCAGCACTACTGCTTATGGTTTTTATCATTTGGATGATATGGTCAAATGTCACAATAAAAACAACGGTAATCACAGTAACAAGCTCGAAGCTTGGTAATGGATTTGACGGCTTTCGCATAGCACAGGTATCCGACCTTCACAATTCAGAATTCGGAGAAGGCAACATTAAGTTGCTTGACAAGTTAAAGAAGGCAGAGCCCGATATTATCGCAATAACAGGAGATATAGCCGACCATTACCATAATGAAACTCAAATCGCTATAGACTTTGCAAAAAAAGCGGTAGAAATAGCTCCCTGTTATTACATAGTGGGAAATCACGAGGTTCATCTTGAGGACAAGCATATATTATTTGAGGAGCTTGAAAAAACAGGGGTTATTATGCTTCGCAACTGCTCGGCAGAACTAAAATCGGGAGATGATGCCATAACCATATGGGGAACTGATGATCCCGTATTTGATGATTCTTTAGATGATATAGAAAAAAGAATAGGAGATGTCGGAAAGCAAAAAGAGGGCTTTACTCTGCTTCTTTCTCACAGGCCCGAATATTTTGAACGCTATGTTGAAAGCGGAATAGATCTTGTCCTTTCGGGGCACGCTCACGGAGGTCAGGCAAGACTTCCCTTTATGGGAGGAATTATAGCACCGGGGCAAGGATTGTTCCCTGAATACGATTCAGGTCTTTATAAAAAAGAATACACACAAATGGTGGTAAGCAGAGGTCTGGGAAACAGTGCTTTTCCCATACGCTTCAACAACCGCCCGGAGCTTGTGTTGATAGATTTAAACAAAGAATAATTTTTGGTATTGTAATTTAACAAAAAATGTGTTACCATAAACTTAATAAACACAAGGAGAACAACAATGAAAAAATTACTTGCACTTTTACTCGCAATTTTACTCGCTCTTGCTCTTGTAGCCTGCGGCACAACTGATGCAGATGATGACGATGACGATGACAAGTCAAAGGACAAAATCGAGCAGAAGGACGATGACGAAGAGGACGAAGAGGACGAAGAAAAAGAAGATAAGAAGGATAAGAAGGATAAGATTAAGTTTGAAGAAATAGTTGTTGTAGATAACGACGAGTGCGTTATTAAAATAACCAAGCTTGATCCTGATAACGACTGGGGTTACACGATAAAGGCTTATCTTGAAAACAAGTCAGACAGCGTAACCTATAGCTACAACATATACACCGCTTCTATAAACAATGTTGAGGTAGATCCTTACTTCTATGCGGAAATAGAACCCGGCAAGAAGGCTAATGAAGAAATCACCTTCGACGAAACCTACCTTGCAGAAAACGGCATTGAAAAATATACCGATATCGAGCTTACCTTCCACGTTTCCGATGCTGAAAATTGGGATGCAGAAAACGTTGCGGAAGAAACAGTTCACATATACCCCTATGGTGAAGACAAGGCTGAAACATTTGTAAGAGAAACACAAGATACCGATACCGTTGTAGTTGATAACGATGACGTAACCTTTATAGTAACAGGCTATGATCCCGATGGAGATTGGGGTTATACAGTTAATATTTATCTTGTTAACAAAACAGATAAAGAAATTATGATAGGTACTGATAACGTTAGCGTAAACGGCTTTATGCTTGATCCCTTTTTCGGCAAGAGTATTGCCCCCGGTAAGACACTATTTGATAAAATGTACTGGTCTAACGAAGATTTAGAAGATAATGACATCGACGAAGTAACAGAAATTGAATTCGAACTCACCGTAAGCGATTACAACGATTGGTCTGCTGAAGATATTTACAATCAGGTAGTAGTTTTAAACCCCTAAACGAATAAGCAAAAGTCCTGTCGATACCGACAGGACTTTTTTTATATATAGGAATTATCTTAGTTTCGGGCTCTGTGTTTGCAGTTTTAGAGCCGATTTTGCTGCGGGTGCTACCCGCTTTTTTATTCGCTTATTTTCTTTTGCTTTCTTTCGCTTTTTCTCATAGCATTATACTCATTAAGCGAGCGTATCGCCTGACCCGACATTGGAATAATGGCTATCATATTAAATACAGTCATAAGAGCAATGCCTATATCACCTAAATCCCAAACAAAGGTATAGGCCGCAAGTCCCCCTACAAAAAGCATTGCAAGAGCAAACAGCTTGTATGCGGTTTGGGACTTCCAATTATCACCGAAAAGATAAGCAACGTTGGGCCGCGCATAGAACAGCACACCTATGAAAGTAGAGAAACAGAAAAGGAAGAGGGTAACGGCAATAAATACAACACCGATATCTCCAAAATGATAGCGCATTGCCATCTGCAAGGCCTCCATACCCTCAAGGGACTGATACTTTTCGGGAGCTGTAAACATTATCATTGCAGTACAAGTACAGATAACAATAGTATCTACAAACACACCAAAGGCCTGTAAAAGTCCGGATTTTGCAGGGTGGGTAACGTTAGCCGCAGCCGCAGCACAGGGAGCCGAGCCCGAGCCTGCCTCGTTTGAGAAAAGTCCTCTCTGCACACCCTTCATAAGCACAGCACCAAACACACCGCCCGCCGCCGCGCGAAGCCCGAATGCCTCCTCAAAAATACGCTTGAATATTCCGGGCAAAAGGGTAACGTTTGCAATTATAACGTATATGGCAATAATAAAGTAAAAAGCCGCCATAACGGGAACAATTACATCAAGCACCTTTACGGTAGCATTCTTACGCAAAACGATTATAGCCGCAAGGCCTACCATAACTACGGTTGTTACAATAGGGGGAATGTTAAAAGCGTTACTAAAGGAATCTGTAACAGAGTTACCTATTACCTGGCTTACACCGGAAAAGCATATCAGCGCAGATATGGCAAAAAGTATAGCAATTATACTCTTTTTCTTTCCCTTTGCAAAAAAGCTGTGAATATAGTAAGATGGGCCTCCGCGGTATCCGCCGTATAAGGGGTCCTTTTCTTTGTAAAGCTGGGAAAGGGTTGCTTCAACGTAGGCTGTGGAAGCGCCGATAAGTGCGGTTATCCACATCCAGAATATTGCGCCGTAGCCGCCTGCTGTTATAGCCGCCACAACACCCACCATATTACCCATACCAACACGGGTAGCGGTAGAAACTATAAGAGCCTGAAAACCGGAAAGCGAGCCGCTTTTTTTATCACCCTGGCGCTTTTCAACCGAGAGGCGAAGCATTTCGGGAAAGAAGCGTACCATAAGGAATTTAGTCCTTACAGTAAAATATATTCCCGTAGGAATAAGTAACAGCACAAGCAAAGAGATACCCAATGAGTTTCCACCCGGCAAGGGTATGGTAAAAAGATCTCCCCATAGCACAGAATATAGTGATTTAATTATCAAAAGAAAAAAATCGCCCACAGCGTTTATAAAATTCATATTTATTACTAACCTCTTAAATTTATCAGAGTAAAGTATATAATATTATTAAGGATTTGTCAAATGTTTATACTCGAAAGAGAAAAAGCATCACACGGGATGCTTTTCTTGATATTTTTTCATTCTCTGCCAGCTCAAATAACCGTATAGGTCGTTTATCAAAAACACTCCAAAGCAGGCAACCATAGGCAGGTATGCAATAACCTCAATGGAAGCCAATACCCACAGCACGATAAGTACGATATCATTTAGTGCATAAGCAAGTGCGTAATAGGGGCTGCGCAGATATGTAAGATATGAAGCAAAAAAGCTTGTGGTTACCGAAATAGTGCTGAATATAAGGTTTGCGGTATTAAAAAATTCAAGTATGAAATAAAAGGCCACCGTTACAATCACAGTTAGTATAACGCCTAACAACACCCGCCTTGCATTCAGCTTTCCAACCTTAACCTGGGATGTTTGCTTATAGGGATGCTTTAGCCATGAAATAACGGCAAGAACTGCCGCAGGAGCACTCATACCAAGATAGGTTATCATTTCTCCGTAATAGCGAAAGTGCAAGGATATAATCCCGTAAAATATCGAAAAAACAACTATAAATACCTGTCCTATAACCGCACCCTTTGCTACGAATATAAGTGCAGTTACCCCCACAAGGGATGCCGCAAGATTAAGAAAGTTCCTATCCGGCACAAGCATAAAACAAAGTGTTACAACCACAACGGAAAACAACCATAGCAGTATTTCAAATTTTGATAAAAGCTTAAAAGGATTTGATAACTTCATTGTAAACTCCTGTATAATTAAAAATGCACCCGATACACATCTTCTATGACCTAACGATGTGATCAAGTGCTACCCGGTGGCAGAAATTATTACGCAGGGATTATAACATATACGAATACTAATGTCAATACCTAAGACAAAATGCTCCCCAAAACAGGTCCATTGCCTGTTTTGGGAAGCATTTTATCTATTAACTTACTTATGCTTTATAAGTCCTACAGCCTTTGATATTTCCATAAGGACTGTGGGAACAAGGATAAGTCCCAATGCTATAGCATAGAGCTTTACAGGGAGAAGAACTATACCGAAGGCTATTCTTACAGGTGTAAAGAGCACTATTGCCATAAGAACAAGGGAGGCAAGGGCTGCAAGGTTAAGCTTACGATTGCCAAAGGGGCCTATCTTAAAGAGAGAACGGTCGGAACGCATATTAAATGCCTGGAATATTTGTGAAATAGCAAGAATAATAAATGCCATTGTTCTGCCGGCTTCAATGCTGCCACCCAGCTTTTCACCCAGGTAGAAGCCAACAAGAGAGATAACGGCAAAGATTATACCCTGTAGCACTATACGCACACCAAGGCCGTTTGCAAATATGCCCTCATCCTTGGGCTTGGGCTTTTTATCCATTACGTCAGCTTCCACATCTTCCATACCCAAAGCTATAGCGGGAAGGCTGTCGGTCACAAGGTTTATCCATAAAAGCTGCATAGAAAGGAAGGGGGATTTATGCCAGAGAAGCATTGCGGTAAATACGGTTATAACCTCTCCGATATTGGTTCCCAAAAGGAAGCCAACAACCTTTTTGATATTTGAATAGATACCTCTTCCCTCTTTTACCGCCTCAACTATGGTGGCAAAGTTATCGTCGGTCAAGGTCATATCTGCTGCACCCTTTGCAACGTCGGTTCCTGTAATACCCATAGCACAGCCGATATCTGCCGCTTTAAGAGCAGGGGCGTCGTTTACACCGTCACCTGTCATTGAAACAACCTGACCCTTACGCTGCCAAGCCTTAACTATGCGTATCTTATTTTCGGGGGAAACACGGGCGTATACCGAAATGCTTTCAACGTTTTCGTCAAGCTCACGATCGCTCATAGCGTCAAGCTCGGCACCTGTTATTGCGCGGTCGCCCTCCTGCATAATGCCAAGCTCACGGGCAATGGCAGCGGCGGTAACCACGTGGTCACCCGTTATCATAACAGGCTTAATACCTGCCCCGCGGCAGGTGGCAACAGCAACCTTACATTCGGGTCTCGGGGGGTCTATCATACCTACAAGACCCAGGAAGGTAAGTCCGTTTTCAAGCTCCTCGGAGGTAGGCTCTGCAGGAACGCTATCTATCTCCTTATAGGCAACGGCAAGAACACGCAGGGCGTTTTTGCTCATATCCTCGGTGATTTTTTCTGCCTTTTCAAGGTCACCTGCAACACACCTTGTTTTCATCATATCAAAGGCGCCCTTGACTATAACTATATTTCTGCCGTCTATAGCATTGACGGTAGTCATAAGCTTTCTATCAGAATCAAAGGGAATTTCAGCCACACGGGGGAAGGACTTATTAAGCTCATCCTTTGGCATACCCGCCTTGTGGGCCGCAAGGACTATAGCGGTCTCGGTGGGGTCACCAAGGTGCTTTTCTCCGTCCTCGTCAAACACCACGGAGCCGTCACAGCAAAGGGCACCGTGACGAAGTATGGCCTTAATCTCGTTAGATATATTCTCTCCTATATCTTCAACCTCGCCTAAAGCGTCGCTGTACGCCTTAACAAGGGTCATACGGTTCTGGGTGAGTGTACCCGTTTTATCCGAGCAGATTATAGATGCGCTACCAAGGGTTTCAACTGCAGGAAGTCTGCGTATAAGGGCGTTGCGCTTTACCATACGCTGAACGCCTATTGAAAGAACAATTGTTACTATAGCGGGCAGACCCTCCGGAATTGCAGAAACCGCAAGAGAAACTGCGGTCATAAATATCTCCATTACCGGAATTCCGCTTGTAAGACCAACAACAAACACCACAGCGCAGGCAACAAGAGCCATAATACCAAGATACTTGCCAAGGTCTGCAAGCTTCTTCTGCAGGGGAGTTTGTGAATCCCCTTCGGAATCAAGGAGATTGGCTATCTTACCCATTTCGGTATCCATACCCGTGGCAGTTACAATGGCGGTAGCGGTACCGTAGGTTATACTGCATCCGGAAAACACCATGTTGGCGCGGTCACCGATAGGTGCGTTTTCCTCTACCTGCGCCTGGGCATCCTTCTCAGAGGGGACAGATTCTCCCGTAAGAGCAGATTCCTCACTCTTAAGACTTGCCGAGCGCAACAGCCTTGCGTCAGCCGGGATAAAATCGCCCGCTTCAAGATGAATAATATCACCCGGAACAAGCTGGGAAGCATCAATTATCTTCTCTTCCCCGTCACGAATTACCCTTGCGTGAGGAGCAGACATATTTTTAAGGGCATCCAACGCCTTTTCAGCCTTGCCCTCCTGATATACACCCATAACGGCATTGAGCACAACTATAATAAGTATGAGTGCCGGCTCAAAAAATTCCTTCGGATTACCCTCTACGCAGGCTATTACAAAGGAGATCACCGCCGCCGCTATAAGTATAAGGATCATAACGTCCTTAAACTGATCCGCAAAACGCTGCAGGTTACTTTTCTTTTTCTTTTCCTTTAATTTATTATCGCCGTATTTTTCGAGAGCTTCCTTCGCCTTTTGGGAACTCAAACCCTTTTCGGGATGGCTTGAAAACTCCTCTAAAAGCTGTTTGGTATCTTTTGTGTGTACAGCCAATTTATTTTCCTCCAAAGTTTTATATTGGGATGATTATATCATATTAAAGTTCCATTTTCATTAGACATTTGTAAATTATGTAACCTTTTTACCCAAAAGCCACCAAACTGTCCAAAATATTTTGCCCAAGCCTCTTGAAAAGTGAAAAAACTTCTGCTATAATATGCTCAAGTAAGGGAGTAGTCAACACCCCCGTGTGATGATATCAACACATGGAAGAAATTCCTGGTATCATATTAAATGACGAGACTTATCCGGGTAGCGGATGGGGCTCGCTTTTTTTATATCCAATACCCGAAGAACTAACCACCTTAATTTTTTCGGAGGATATTAAAAATGGCTGATTCGTCCATTACCAAACGCGCTCTTGCAGCTTCCTTAAAGGAATGTATGGAAAGAGAACCCTTTAACAAGATAAGCATTGAGGACATCTGCAATGTATGCCAGATGAACCGTAAAAGCTTCTATTATCATTTCAGGGATAAGTATGAGCTTGTTACCTGGATATTTGATACCGAGTTTACGGCGCTGGCTAAAAAGCATTCCTACGTTACAAGCTGGACCCTACTTGAGGATGTATGTTATTATTTTTATGATAACAGAAAATATTATTCCAAAATACTGAAAATAGAGGGACAAAACTCCTTTAAGGAGCATTTTAGAAGCATTGTTTTTTCCGTTGTTGAAAAGGGCACCCTTATAGATAAAGCGGATAAGACTACAGTTGACTTTACCGTAAGCTTCTATTCCGACGCCTTTATTTCCGCAGTAGAACGCTGGCTCTATTCAAGAGAGCCTATGTTGCCCGAAAAGTTTATACTGCTCTTAAAAAGCTGTACCATCTGGGCATCAAGGGATGCGGAAATTTAAAAGAGTGATTTCTTTTCTGGCAGATACTGTCGTAAATGATACAAAGCCACAACCTTTCGGCAAAAATGCCCCCGTTCCGACCCTTTAGTTTAACCCTTGACAAAAAAATCCGGTTTGTGATATGATTAGTCGATGGATAAAGAGTTGTTATTTGGCTGATGCAAGGTTATGTGATGCCTCGGCAAGTTCTATGAAATCATAAGACAATTGACACAGCAAACCTGGGTATACAAAAGGATGATTAGAGCTGATTTTCAACTCATTTATTCCTGAACTAACGCTATCAAACATAGAAAAGACAAGGGTGTTTTACAGTGACTGTCTTGGATTTAAATTGGAATACGAAGAATTTATGCAATAACGGAGAATGAAAAATGGATACACTTTGGAAAAAGCAAAATATCATCACCCGCTCACTTTCCGCTGAAAACCCCAATGGTATTCACGGCGGCGGCGCAAGAGCAACCGAGGGTAGCGGATCGTGGGCATCCCGCGATCTCGGCGTGGGATGGAAGGTTAGCCCCTTTACGGATATACCCGCAAAGACCGAAAAGACAATCGCCGATATCAAGTGTTCAGGTATGATAAAGCATATATGGCTCGTTCCGCTTGACTTCGACGACGTCAGGAACTTTATCCTGCGCATCTATTACGACGGCTGTGAAAAGGCCGCGGTGGAAAGCCCTGTAGGGGATTTTTTCGCCTCTCCGAACGTGGAGTATAATCAGATATCATCCCTTCTTGTCTGCCGCAATCCTAAAAACGGATATAACTGTTATTTTGAGATGCCGTTCAGAAACTCATGCAGGATAACTATCGAAAATCTGAACGACAAGAACAAGGGTCTTGCGTATCAGATTGACTACGAGGAACGCATGATACCGGACGACGCACTGTATTTCCACGCTCAGTTTCGACGCGAAAACCCGCTTCCGTACAAAGAAGTTTATACTATCCTCGATACGGTAAAGGGAAAGGGCTGCTATATCGGTGTATCGATGCTCTGGGGCATCCCTAACGACAAATGGTGGGGTGAGGGTGAGATCAAGTTCTATATGGACGGCGACACTGAATATCCCACAATATGCGGGACAGGCACCGAGGATTATTTCTGTGGCTCCTACAACTTTGACGTAGACGGGAAATATATCGATTTTTCGACTCCTTACACCGGCTTTTACCGCTGGAAGACCGACGGACTATATCGCGCAGCAAACCGTTTTTCGATGTACCGCTGGCATATCACCGATCCGGTATATTTTGACGAAGATCTCCGTGTGACCATTCAGGCGCTCGGATGGCGTAGCGAAGGCAGATATCTCCCGCTTCAGGCTGATATCTCATCTGTGGTCTATTTCTATCTCGATGCACCGTGTGCCGATTCAAAACCGCTCCCTGACGCCGACGGGCTTGAGATATGCTGAAAGGTTATCCCAAAATGATTTTCTTTCACAAAATCGCCTCGTTTTTATAAATCATATTATAAAAGTTAGCATATTTCAACCATGTATCGCTGTAGGCGAATCCAACATCATTCCCCAAAGGCAAACATCATACAGCAAAAAAGCAGACCACATTTGTCTACCAGACAAATGTGGTCTTTTTGTTGTGAAAGAACGACTAAAATAATGTTAAACTAATCGTCCGTAACCAAATTTTCAACGCTCATTTAAGTATATCAGCAATCTTTGCCTTTATCATACTTGCTTCATCATCACTTATGAAACCTGCTTCGATAACAAAGCTGAGCTTTCCGTTAGGTTCAAGAGTCTGTATCTGTCCCTTTTCCTTTGCGTTTGCATAACCCAAATGTTCACCTGTAGCAGGAAGCACCATACCCATTGCATCTTCATTTTTGGTACGGGATATCCAGCGAACACCGTTTGTCAGAACATCTGCAGGATGGGACACATAGCAAGCACCGTTGCCTGTATCCTGAAGTGTATAGGCGCGGTTGTTTTCGTCACACTCATACTTTACACCAAAGCATATTTCAGGGTCGTATACCTGTCCTTTGTCCCCTACCCTGTTCATAATGGAAAAGTCTTTTTCAAGCTTATCAAAGTATTCAAGCAACTCCTTTGAGCCCTCGGAGCGGTAGAGCTTGATATGCTCTGCATCATATTTTGTACTGGCAATAAGCTCCGCGCCCTCAAAGGGACGGAAGTTGATATGACAAAGATACATATATTCAAGAGGATATGCACGCATATTTTCTATAGACACATTTATCTTAAATACACTGCTGTCCTCATAAAGCTTGATCTCGGGCAAGAATTTATATCTGCGCACAAAAGCGGTATTGTGCTCAAGCTCACCGCCAAGCAGGATATATTTTCCGCCCTCATCCTCGCCGCAAACAAGGTAAGCCTTATCATAAATTGCATTTGGTATTTCACCGTGATGGGGATGCTCTGCATCAGGTGCGCCAAAGGATATTAAACCGCAATGATACAGAAAACCGCCGTAATTCTGAAGATACACCATAGTATCCTTCGGTTCTTTTACGTCTGTCTGCATAGATATCTCACGACCGTCTACGCAAAAATGCCATATCTGCTGTCCCTTAAAGGGAGTAAATACAAAGGAGCATTTTTTGTTTTCAACCCTCAATGCTTCCACGCCCGAAGCATATTTAAAGGCTTCTATCCTAAATCCGCCGTGCTGTGCAAGCAGTTCGTTATTATATGTAAAAAATGACTTCTGTAAATTCAACTTCATTTTAGCTCTCCTTTGTTTTTTTATATTATAGCAGATAATTGCGGTAAAATCAATTATTCTGTAAAGTTTGGCTGCGCCAAGTGAAGCAACGGCGATGCCGCTGTAAAGTATCGTGCTACGCACGAAGCGAAGTTAAGTGTACCACTCACGCCCGCAGGCATTTCACGATGCAAAGCATCGCTTCACGCGCCAAAGGCGTGCATCACAGGCGAAGCCTGCATCACACACAGAGTGCGCATCTCGTTCCGAAGGAACGCATCACTCAAAAAAAGTGTCCTTTGTCTGGTAGACAAAGGAGACTTTTTTGTTGAATTATAACGCAATTTTTGATACAGGTTGCAAGCGGTTGCAAAGTTGCATTAAAATGCAACCGAAAAAGAGCATGCAACCGACCGACAAATTGGAATTTATTGTTTTGTTCTTCTCAAGCATCTTATCAATGTAACAATCCCGTACCCGACGATTACACCGATAGTGTTCAAGATTAAATCATCTATATCTGTCGCCCTCACGCTAAATGGCAATTGAATAATTTCTATGCAAAGAGAAATACCGATACCTGCCAAAAGAACCTTCCAAAATGAATTAAGTCGTTTATATACAAATGGCAAAACGATTCCACTCGGAATAAACATTGCTGCATTTCCAATCACGTTTAATAACATATCTCGTTTACTGTCATAGTCAAATAGATTAACGAGCGGCAACAAATTGACTCTGAACGGAAATGCTGTCG
>JAZOTL010000092.1:0-2931 GCA_045657645.1 Eubacteriales bacterium | reverse complement strand
CCTACGGTGCCGAATATTGCCATGGAGAGTATAAGCATTATTCTTGATTTGTTTTGCGTGTTCATAAAAAAATCCTTAAATAAACAAAAAAGCCGACATCGGTCGGCTTAATTATTGAAATTACATTGCAGCGAGCATTTTTGTGTAACGTGATTTCTTTCTTGCAGCAGTATTCTTGTGGATGATGCCTCTGGTAACAGCGGTATCAACCTTCTTTATAGCTGCCTTGTAAGCTGCTTCTGCGTCTTCCTTGTTTCCTGCTGCACAAGCGTTTTCAAACTTCTTTGTAGCAGTTTTGTAAGAGGTCTTGAAAGACTTGTTCTGCATGGTCTTGGACTCTGTAACGAGAACACGCTTCTTAGCTGACTTGATGTTAGGCATACTGTTCATCCTCCTGTATAAAGTTTGCATTTATTGAAAAATTAATTTTTTCCGCAATTCGTTATCATATAATACCACAGGGTGGGGTGGAATGCAAGTAAAAGTATGTCAAATTAACAAAATGTTAAAATATAAATTTTTTGTAAATTCAAGAAATTTTCTTGACTTTTCTTATAATGTATGGTAAAATCTACGGACGTATCTAAATTAATAATGTATTTCGAGGTCATACTTGATATTTTTAAAATATCCGGGGTGGTTTTCGACTTAAATCGCAGGTCTTTTGCTTATAATTTGACTGTAACCAGCATGTCATACGGGTGAAAGCGGCTTTAGGGAGAATTCTGCTTCCGGACAATTTGCGATATTAGGTATGGTCTATTCTTTTGATAGGAGGATTGTTTATATGGTAAAAGAGCAAAAGCTCGGCAGGAATACCCGTATGAGTTTTTCCAAGATCGGTGAAGAGTATGAAATGCCCAACCTCATCGAAGTTCAGAAAGAGTCATATAAGTGGTTTCTTGAAAAAGGCCTGATGGAGGTACTTCACGATGTATCCCCCATCGTTGACTATTCCGGCAACCTTAACATTGAGTTCGTGGACTTTTCTATCGATCCCGAACCCAAGTACCCTGTTGAGGAATGTAAGGACAGAGACGTAAACTACGCAGCTCCTCTGCGTGTTACCGTTCGCCTTCTTAACAAGGCTACCGGAGAGGTAATGGAACGTGAAATATTTATGGGTGATTTCCCTCTGATGACCGATAACGGAACCTTCGTTATTAACGGTGCAGAGCGTGTTATCGTTTCCCAGATAGTTCGTTCACCCGGTATGTACTACGCTTCCGAAGTTGATAAGACAGGTAAAAAGCTTTTCACCTCTACAGTTATACCTTACAGAGGTGCTTGGCTTGAATACGAAACAGATATCAACGACGTATTCTACGTACGTATAGATAAAAATAGAAAGATACCGATAACCGTTCTTATAAGAGCTCTCGGTATTGGTACAGATGCAGAGATCAAGCAGTTCTTCGGTGAATCTCCCCTTATTATGGCTACACTTGAGAAGGACACCATGCCTTCCGAAGCTGAGAAGAACGGAACCTCTGCTGAAGATGAAGCTCTTAAGGAAATATATAAGAAGCTTCGTCCCGGCGAGCCCCCCTTGGTTGAAAGCGCACAGATACTTATAAACAACCTCTTCTTTGATCCCAAGCGCTATGACCTTGCGCCTGTGGGCAGATATAAATATGATAAAAAGATGGGTATAGCTTCCCGTTTGGAGGGTTGCGTACTTTCCCGTCCTGTTGTTGATCCCTTTACAGGTGAAATACTTGCAGAGGTAGACGGTACAGAGGTTACACGTGAAAAGGCTGAGGAAATTGAAACAGCCGGTGTAAATGAAGTATACGTTAAGCTTCATGACGATAGCGAAATGAAGCTCTTCTCAAACGGCACCGTTTGCCCCAAAACCGTACTTGGATATGACCTTCGTGATATCGAGGTTAAGGGTAAGGTAAACGCTCGTGTGCTTTCCGAAATTGTAGAATCTGTGGGCACAGATGAAGCTGCAGTTAAGGAAGCTTGCCGTGACAGAATGGCAGAGCTTTGCCCCAAGCATATAACTAAGGAAGATATTTTTGCTTCCATCAACTATCTTCTCGGCCTTGCATATGATATCGGTACCGTTGATGATATCGACCATCTCGGCAACCGCCGTCTGCGTTCTGTAGGTGAGCTTCTCCAGAACCAGTTCCGTATCGGCTTCTCCCGTATGGACAAGATAGTTAAGGAGCGTATGACAGTTCAGGATAGCGAGACCCTCACTCCCGAGGCTCTTATCAACATCCGTCCTGTTGTTACCGCTATCAGAGAGTTCTTCGGTTCATCACCTCTTTCCCAGTTTATGGACCAGAACAACCCCTTGGCAGAGCTTACACACAAGCGCCGTCTTTCCGCGCTTGGTCCCGGCGGTCTTTCCAGAGACCGTGCATCCTTCGAAGTTCGTGTCGTTCACTACACTCATTACGGAAGAATGTGTCCTATCGAAACTCCTGAAGGTCCTAACATCGGTCTTATCTCCTACCTTGCTACCTACGCAAAGATAAGCGAATACGGCTTTATCGAAGCTCCTTACCGCAAGATAGATAAGGAAACCGGCGTTGTTACAAATGAAATAGTTTATATGACTGCAGACGTTGAAGATAACTATGTAGTTGTTCAGGCAAATGAGCCCCTTGATGAAAACGGACGCTTTGTTAACGCAAAGGTAACTGCAAGACACAGAGCTGATATCATCGAAATAGATGCTTCCGAAGGCGACTATATGGACGTATCTCCCAAGATGGTGGTTTCCGTAGCAACAGCTATGATCCCCTTCCTTGAAAACGATGACAACTCCCGTGCGCTCATGGGTTCAAACATGCAGAAGCAGGCAGTGCCCCTTATGGTTACCGACTCTCCTATCGTTGGTACAGGTATGGAGTACAAGGCTGCGGTTGACTCCGGCGTTGTTGTATGCGCTAAGGAGGCAGGTACGGTAGAAAA